>JAZDDE010000178.1:0-2158 GCA_036679495.1 Gemmatimonadota bacterium
CTTCCTGGTTCTCTACCCCCCGGTCTGGCCGAAGGCGGCTGCAACGGTCTCGGTCGGAACGCGGCCGATCTGCGCCAGGTAGCCTAAGAAGTCCCAGGTGTTGTGCATTTCAGCGAAGACGCCGTTCTCGACACGCCCGAAGCCGCCCCCTTCGAACCGAATCGGCCGGCCAGTCGCGGCGTGGGTTCCCGTTACGACTGCATGAATCGCAACCCAATCGTTCTGCTCGATCGCGTGAGTGACTTCAACCTGAATATCAGGGATTTCGTCGCACAGGTGTCGGTGTAGTTTCTTGAACTCGCCTACGCTGAGCGGCTCTGGGCCACCTAGTCCGTACATCCGTGCACCCGGATCCGTTAGTTCGTCGATCGCCTCGGTGCGTTTCAGGGTCCACACCTCGTGAAACCAACGTCTGGCCAGATCACAACTCATCGTGCATCTCCTTTGCCCGAGAATCATCGCACAGCGATGTGCCCTCCTAGAGAAGTGTGCCCAGAAATCGCCTCGCTACCTGCCGTCAAGGACCCAGCTATGGAGCTGATTCTCCACCTCGCTGGCCCCGGTCCGCGCGGTGATCCAGAGCTCGGCGGCATATGGCTGGAAGTGACCTTCTAGGCCGATCGACTGGAGGCACTGTTCGACTGGCAGGGTCTTCTCGCCGTGGACGTGACGGGAGAAGAAGTCTCCGAGATCCAGCCCAGCCGCTTCGCTCGCGGTGCTCTCCAGTTCTTTCAATGTGAACGCTCGGTTCGGCAAGGCGAATCGGCGATAGAGGAGTCGCATCACATCGTCAAGGCTCCGGGCGCCTCCCGAGGCGGCAAGGATAGCCGTGTCGAGGCAAAAGGCGGCGGCCCATCCGCCGTCGTAAACGGCGAATCGGTATCGGCCCTTGTTCGCGCTGGCTTCGGCCAGGGACTGGGCGGGGAAGAGGGATGAGAACTTGGAGTAAACGTAACGACCGATGACTTTCTCGAGTTTGCGATGGAACTGTTCTTCAGTCATCAGGTTGGCCTGGACCAGCGAGAGATCCGCGTAGTAGTCGGTGAAGCCCTCATCGAACCATTCGTGATCGTCGGCGTCGGTTCCATGGATGAGACCACCGATCCAGAGGTGGTAGAACTCGTGCGCCAGGTTGTTGCCCCACAGCATGATGCTTCCGGGCGAGGGCTGCTTCGCCATGGTGAACGCGGCACTGGTCTCGAAGGACTCGCCGTCGTCCTGCTCGGCCAGAAACACAGTCATGAGAAAGCGGCTCTTCTTCGTTTCCGGAAAGACGTCGAGTGCGTGGCTAACCACGCTGCCCAGCGTCGCTGCGAGGAGGTCCTGAGAGGCAGCGATCGGGCCGATCAGAGCCAGAGAGAGGGAGAACGGGCCCTCATCGAAGCGGTACTCGGTGTGGTGGCCCAGGACGAGGGAGTTTTCGGTCAGGTCGGCGGTGTCTCGGGCGCGGTAGGACCTCTTGTCGGCAAGCGGTTCCCACGGAGTTGAGATATTCCAGTCCTCGGGCACGACGAAAGTGACATCGAGCGGGCCAGGCGTCGAGGGCGCTATGAAGAGAGGCTTTGTAATCACGTAGAGGCTATCGCCGGATGCCATACCCGCTTGCTCGTTGCCGGGAGGCCAGGCCTCGAGAGTGAAACTCAGATCTACGGCGTAGCGCACCTGAACCTCGCCCTCGTAGCCGCCAGGAATCCGCCAACCTTCCGGTCCGAGATGCTCGACAGTGAGCGCCTCGCCGGCGGCGTCCTCGACGCTGAGGTCCTCGACGAAGGTCGTCCAGTGGTTCGGGAGGTGATCGATGCCCCCTCCCGTGGCCATTGCGAGCTTGCCGCTGGTCAGGTGCATCGTGGCTGTGACGAGGGCGCGGGGCGACGGCTGGATCGCTGGAACCTCGACTCGGTAGCTCGCCGCCGGCGGGTTGTCGGATTGGGCGAAGGCCGTGATCGAAGAAACCATCACGAGGCACCAGACCAGGGTCGAGGCAACACTGTGCGCTGGTCGGGACACTTGCTTGGAGGCTGTACACATGTTGCAGCTCCTTCCGTTTGGCGCCGGAAGAGCGCCGTAGGTGTTGGGCTAGACTCTCCGTGGGCAAGCGCAAACACCTGATGGAATCCTCCCGACAATCTGACGAAAAGGTCCGCAATGCGGAGGGGCA
>JAZDDE010000179.1:0-2405 GCA_036679495.1 Gemmatimonadota bacterium
GCCGCTCGTTGAACGAGAAGCGGTTGTACAGTTTGGTGAGGAAGTCTTTGTGAGCGAGTTGGAGCAAGTGGCCTTCCGCTTCGATCCAGGCGGCGTCTCGCTCGATCTCGTTTCGAGGAGCGGGCTCCGAGCGGCCCTCGCGGACTCCGTCTTCGACCAGGCTTTGGGATCTGCCTTCCGCTGCATCGCGGACGCCGGTGCCTCCATGCACCGCGTCACCGCCGCCGGCAGCCACCTCGTTCGCTGCGGCTTCCACCTCGCCGACCCAGGATACGTCCGACGGGGTTTCCTCCTCAGTCGCAACCGGCCGCAGGGCGGGCGAATCCGGGGTGCCTTTAAACGGCTCGCTCTCGGCGCTCTGCAGCAGGTCGCAAGCTTCGCCGAATCGCTTCTCCAGGATCTCGGCGCGCTCGGGTTTCGAGAACAGATATCCTTGCAGCTGATCGTATTTCTTTTCCGACAAGAACCGCCATTGGTCTTCGGTCTCGACGCCTTCCGCCACCGTTTTCAGCCCCAGATGGTGTGACATGGCGGCGATCGCGGTGACGATGGCCTCCGAGGCCGAGTCGTCCGGAATCCGCCGGACGAATGATTGATCGACTTTAACGCAGCTGATGGGGAGGGTACGGAGGTAGGACAGCGAGGTCTGACCCGTGCCGAAGTCGTCGAGCGCAAGCTGGATCCCCGCGGAGACCAGCATTTCGAACTGCGCCATGATCCGACCGGGCTCCGGCAGGGTTCCTCGCTCGCTCAGCTCGAGTTGCAACGAGGAGGGGGGGAAACCGGTTTCCTCGACGATCGCGAGAATCTGTTTGGCGAAGTCCTCTTCCTCCAGGAACCGCATCGAGACGTTGAGCGACATCAGAAGAGGCGGATGACCGCCGTCCAGCCACTCCCTGCCCTGGCGGCAGCCTTCGCGAAGGACCCAACGATCGATCTCGATCATCAGGTCCGTTTCCTCCGCGGTCGGCAGGAAATCGTTGGGAGGCACGAGCCCGCGGACCGGGTGTTGCCAACGGATCAGTCCCTCGACCCCAGTGGGAATCGATGTCTGGCTGTCCACGAGGAGCTGGTAACAAAGAAAAAGGTGGTCCTCGGCGAGCGCTTTTCTGAGCTCGGCCTTCAATTCGTGCTTCTTGAGGACCAGCTCGTTCATGAAGCTCTCGAAGAGAGCACACGTCTTTCCGCTATTCTGCTTGCAGTAGCGCATCGCGATTTCGGCGCGCTGCACCAGGGTCTCTTCTTCTTCTTCCTCGTCGAGATGCGACGAGTCGGCGATGCCGACTCTCGCCTCCAGGCAGAACTGTCGAGTCTGGATCGTCAACGGCTGGGACAGGCTCTCCAGCAGCCTCTTGGCCACGGCGGTCGCCGAGCTCCGGTCCCGGACGCTGCTCAGCAACATCGCGAACTGATCCCCGTTGACTCTTGCAAAGGATGCCAGGGATCCCTCGTCACCCGCTTGTGACACCAGATCGCCCTCACGCAAGCACCCCTGGAGCCGTTTGGCAACGATCCTCAACACTTCATCACCCAGGGCGCGGCCGATCAGATCGTTCACGCCTTTGAAATCGTCGATGTCGAGGTAGAGCACCGCGCAGTAGCCGCCGGAGCGCTGGTTCTGCGCCAGCATCAGCCCCACCGTATCCACGAACATTTCGCGGTTGGGCAGTCCGGTGACGGAATCGTAGTTACGCAGCTGAAGCAGCTCGGTATTGGCCTTCAGCGCGCTGTCCCGCACTTCTTCCAGATCGAGGTCATGGTCGTTCCGACCGGACTTCCTGGCCATGGAAATCCAGCGGTGGGCTCGTAGCGGCAGAGCCTTCCAGTTCACCGGCGCGGTGACGAAGTCGGTAAAGTCCTCGGACAGGATCTCCTGGAGGGCTAAAGTGTTCCGCAGATCGGAGATCACAAGAATCGGAACTCTTCTCCCGGCAACGTGCTCTCGGACCCGCGAACAGAGACGGACAGCGGTCATGTCGTCCAGAGTTTCACCGGTGAGGATCAGATCCGGCGCGCCGGTCTCGAGGCCGGCGAGGATGTTCTCTCCACGGGTCTCCGCTTTGACTCGGAATCCCGCTGTCTGCAGGATGGTGGTGCCGATGGCTCGAACCTGAAGCTGTTTCGTGGCAATCAGTACCAGGGGTGACGTCTCCGTCGCCGGCGAGGCTTCATCAGTCCGATCTCGGGCGGCGGGTGCGTCCGGTGGCCCGGCGAGGGCGAACGTCGGCCGCCTCACGGGCAGCTGTTCGTGCTGCGGTTTCTCGGCCAGCATCATGGCGTTGTTCCCCCGGCTGTGGTTCCACTCCCCACCCCTCGTCGCTCCACCGAAACCGGCGCGACCCCCACAAAGGCCTGGCGGCCTGGAGGTCGCGCGTCGCCTCGCGGAACGGGGTGCTGCTCTGAAG
>JAZDDE010000018.1:0-29682 GCA_036679495.1 Gemmatimonadota bacterium
TCGGCCTCGTCGAGGACGAGAATCTCGAGCCCGCTGAGCTTGGCGTGGGGGTACTGCATGTGGTCGAGGAGCCGACCCGGACAGGCGACGACGAGATCGACGCCGCGGCGCAGAGCGCGTTCTTGAGGCGGCATCGGTACGCCGCCATAGACCGCGACGGCGCGCAGGTTCGTGTGACGAGCCAGCGCGGTGAAGTGCTCGACGATCTGGGCGGCCAACTCGCGGGTCGGCGCGAGCACGAGGGCTCGTGTCTGACCCTGCTTGCCGGCCAGCAGGCGATTCATCATCGACAGCAGGAACGCGGCCGTCTTGCCGCTGCCGGTCATGGCGCAGGCCAACAGGTCGCGCCCAGCGAGCGCCGGGGGGATGGCGTCGCGCTGAATTGGGGTGGGTTCGTTAAAGCCCATGTCGGCAACGCCGCGCAGCAGGGCTGGGTTGAGATCGAAACTCGAGAAGGTCATATTGAACCTGGACTCTTTCTGAGAACGCACCGCGCCTTGGGCGACGGCAACATCCGTCGGGACTATTCCCCTAAATCGGGGTCCGGCTGGATTGTGAAGTTGGTATTGGCGGGTACTTCGCCGGGGAGGCCGCCGCTGGGACTCACGGCCCCGGTCTAGCTCGGCCGCCAGGAAGACAACCGACGGCGCAGACTGTCACAGACCGCGTCAAATGCGAAGGGCGAAGCGAATTTCGCGGGCTGGGCGGCAGCCGCTACCGGCTGCGGGCCGCGAGCGGGCTACTCGATGCCGTAGCGAGCCTTCTCCGAACGGGACGATCTGAAGCCGGCCGCCTCCACTTGCGCGATCAAGTCCTGCGGCTCCAAAGCATAGATGTGCGATCGCCGCCCATCCGACGCTCTGACCCACAAGTAGCGCCCGTCGATGCTGACAGCTCCTTGAGGGCCTGGCCCCGTACCCGCTCGCTCGACGCCCTCTAGAGCGACCGCGAAGAGGCTCGCTCCATCCGGGTCCGACACCTCGAAGGCCTCATCAGAGAAGCCCCTGAGGTACCAGGTGTCGCTGACCTCTAGGGTGTAGCCATTTGCTGCTGCGTTCTTGCCGCCCTCGAACTCGGCCTTCCATTCCTCAGGAGTCCTGCTGTCGGTCAGGTCGGCGCCCCTTGCGTCCACGGCCTGGTAGCCGTCGAAGCCATCGAGCACCAGAGTCTCGTTGTCGGTCGAGTACGCCGAGTCGAAGAAGAGAAAGTCCGGCTCGACCCGGGTTATCGCGAGCCCACGGAGGTCCCAGCGCAGGGGGTCATCCCCATCCCTGGCGAACAGATACCGACCATCACTCGAGAACGCCAGCGGGCCCGCCTGTGTCTCATGGCGGAGCTTGGTCACGAGGCCCCACTCGACGCCCGGCTCCCAGAGGCCACTGGCATTGACCAGCCAGAGTTCGATGGTTCCGTCCTCTCTCAGCAGCGCCACGTGCACCCCGTCAGGGGAGAAACTTGCGCTAGTGACCGCACCACCTTCGCCTAACTGCTCCAGCGAGGCGCCGTAACTGGCACTCGAGCTGCTCCGGGGCGGTTGCCAGACCATCGCATACGGGCGTGGATACGGCAGAGTGAGCAAGAGCGACACCCCGTCGGGTGCCATGACCACACGCGAAATACAGTTGAGAAGCATGTCGTCTTCGCCGTCAAACTCGGGCCATACCGTCTCTCGACTATCCGTTGCGGTCAGTCCCTCCTCGACCCCGAGCCTCAGTCGCATGGCGCCGAACGTCGCCTCAGTGACCGGTATTTCGCGGTCGGGGAGGGCCAGCGAGGGACTGGGACAGTCTTGGGACATCACCCGCGACTCGACTACGTCCGGCGTCGAATCAACTCTTTGGTAGAACGGACTACCGTAGATCTCACCGGCGCCGCGCGACGTCGCGTTGCTCGATCTCGGCCCGCTCCCGATCGTAG
This sequence comes from Gemmatimonadota bacterium, assembly GCA_036679495.1. GTDB lineage: Bacteria > Gemmatimonadota > Gemmatimonadetes > Palauibacterales > Palauibacteraceae > JAZDDE01. The sequence continues at coordinate 1,918 of JAZDDE010000018.1, forward strand.
AGTCTCGCCAAGAGGCTGTACCAGGAGTTGCTGAAGAGCCCCCGATCCACCTTGCCGCCGGCTTCTTCCCCAGCCTCGATAGTCGATCGCCAGCGGTAGGGTCACGGCCTGGGTCAGCGCCTCGGGAAAGGCCCGTTCGCTCGGCCTCTCTTCCGCTTCGTTGTTGGGCAAACCGGCAACCAGTACCGGCACCAGATCCTCGGCCGGGCGGGTCGCGAGGAAACGTTCCACTTCGTCGTTGACGTACTTGCTGCCGGCCGAGTCCGGCGAACAGATCAGGATCAGCTTGCGGGCGCCGTGCAGCGCCTTCTCGATCGACTCGTAGTAGTCCGCTCCGACCAAGTCCTCCTGGTCGCGAAAGACATCCAGCCGCCGGGTCGGCAGGCCGATGCCGCGCGGAGGCTTGAACCGCTTGAGAGCCCCGGCGAGCTTCTCCGCAACGGCCTTGTCCATCCGGCTGTAGCTGACAAAGGCGTCGTGGCGCGATGTTGACTTGCTCTCACTCACTCTCACAACCTCCGGCAGAGTTACCGCTGGCTACGCTTGAGATAGACCCTTAAAGCCGCCTTCCGCAGTTCCTCGCGCAAACCCGACTGGATCTTGGCGAGTTTCCTCAGTTCTTCGGTGGGCAGGCTACCTACAAGCCGGAGCGCTATGGGAGCCGGGGTCTTTGGGTTGCGCACCAGAGCCTTCTCAGCCCCGATCCGCGGATTGGTCAGGAGGCCCGTCAGCACCTGGGGTGAGCCGTCACGCAGCAGCGCCGCGCGCTCGGTCCGATCGGCCTTGGTCGCGAGATGCATACGCTCGCGTACGTTCATCCGCCGGATACGCACGATCGGCGGGACGCCGGTCATCTCCGAGTGGTCCTTCTCCGGCTCGCGCGCCTGCCTCAGGCGGCGTTCGAACTCGAGGGTCCAGCCCCGCGACAGCGGCTCGAGCTGGAAGGCCGCCGAACCGCCTCCCGGCGCTTCGAAGAGCTGCACTACCGTCGCCACGAACTCGGCTTCGAACTCCGAGTCGAGGCGGAGACCGATCGTGTAGGAAGCCAGGGGCGTCGGCAGCGCGGTCAGCTCGAGCAGGAAAGCACCCTGGGTTCTCGCCGCATCGACGAAGTCACGCAGCTTGCCGTCGTCCTCGAACGCTAAATCGATCCGGTCGGACTCTAAGTGAGGGTGGACTTCCATGAGCGGCGCGGGAGGCGCCTACCGTACCGAACGCCGGACGAGAGGTCGACCCCAGCGGCGGCGTTCCCGCGGCTTGGTCGCCGGCCCGTCTTCATCCCCGTCGAGGAAAGGGCGCCAAGGAGTGGCGGCCTCCACTTCGGCACTGAATGAGGTCGGCTAGGGTTTCCCCATGCAACGCCTCGCTCTGTCAACACTTGGGCTCCTGCTCGCCCTGCCCAACCCAACCCAGGCCGGGGACTGCCAAACCGTCGAGCAGTTCGGCATCGTCTTCACTCTCGAGAGCGCGATTCCCTGCGGCCAGTTCGCCAACGGTGACTACTGGGTTAGCGAGTCTGGTCCCGGCAGCGGAGTGACGCTTACGGCCATCTCCCCCCCCTTTACCGGTAGTGAACACGGGTGGGAGGTCAATCCAGCCGACCCGGATCTTCAGGGTTTCGACTCGCGTATCACCGGCTTCGACGCCGCGAGAGTTCCGGACCTGCCCTATACCGCCCAAGCCGGAACCTCGATCGTCAAGGCCATCTCCGTGCCCGAGGACCCGGACTGCCGACCCTGTCTGGATAGCGCTGCGGTTCTCACCGTGCTGGCCCAGCCGCCGCCCGGCGGCGGGACGACTCTACTGCGGCCACCCTATCCAGGGACTGTCAAGCCGCTTCACGATACCGCGAGTTTCCGCATGGATCTGTTGCCTGAGCTCGCCGCGACCGCCTCGGCTCCCGCCCTCGGTGACATCGCCGATTCGATGAGGCGCCCCTGGCTCGACCACAAGAGCGGTTGGACCGGGCGCGAACTCCATCCGGTGCAGAACATGCCCGACTACGGCGCCGCTATCGCACGAGTGGCGGGCGACGCTCTCCTCGCGTTGATGCTCGACGCACAGCCGGCCGAGAAGCTCGAAGTGGCAATACACACCGTCCAGGTCGGCCTCGACCTCTACCACGCCTACCTCAACGGATCCCGCTGGACGCCCAACGGCGGCCACTCGAGCGGTCGGAAGGGCCTCATCGCTCTCGCCGGCACCCTGCTCGACAATGCCGAGATGGTCTCGACGCTCGCCGCTTCGCAGACCACCGACTTCGGCGAGGACGGCTCGCTCGTACTGGGGACTCAGTCCGGAACCGCCTTGTGGGGACAGCCCTGTAGCGAACTCAACTACTGGAACATCTTCCGCTTCGGCAACGGCTCGAAGACCTGTGTCGACCCTTACGGCTACATCGACGGCGGCGAAGCGCCGGGATCGAGCTATCAGTTCTGCTGCAACAGCGCTCCATGGCGCGCCCATGCTCTGCCGATGCAGTGGGTGCCACAACTGCGGTGTGCCTGGCGCGGGGACGCCTTCCTCGACTACGTCGATCGTTGGGTAGCAAGCGGCGCCCATACCCAGCCCGATCCCTGCGCCCCTTATGACGGCAACCCAGACAACTACGGCCTCACCTACGGGCCCGACGGCGCCGGCGGCTGCATTGCCGACGTCGACCCTGCCGATGGTATCGGACGTTTCCCGGCCCTCCACGGCGCGAGCGCCAATGGTGGTCACTACAGCAACGCCTTCCAATCCGAGATGTGGGAGGCCTACCGCGAGCCGGCGCCTGGCGGCCTCGGCGACTGTCCCAGCCTCTTCGAGGATGGCTTCGAGAGCGGCGACACGTCGGCTTGGACTACGACCGTGCCATAAGAGCACCGTGCCATAGGCAGCCTTGGCGACCGCCCTAGCGAGTATCGAGCGCCGACACTATTCGGGGCATGAGAGCGGCCTCGAGGTGCCGTCGGCCGACAGCGTCGTCATCTCTGAACTCAGCGGCTGCAGACCGGAGAGGGCCTCTCCGGCGGCGTCGCGTAGTTCAAACTGACCGCCGCGCGCGAGGCGGTCGGCGTCGATCGCCAGGACGGCCATTCCACCGTTCTTGCCCGCGAGGTCGAGTCGGATTCTGGTTCCACCGAGAACGTCACCGGCGACTCCATCCAAGGTGCGATAGGTGCCCAGTGTAGTTTTGATCTCGCCCACGCCGGCATCGTAGAGGCGACTGAGCTCCCGCTCCTCGATCAGACCGTCCCCGTCATCGCGCCACAAACGGAAGTAGCGCCAGTAGCGATCGAAGCCGGAAACGACGCCGTCCTCGTTGGTATCGAAGACCTGAAATTCGGCGCACAGCGACTCGGCCGTCGATATCGCCCGAGGTAAGGCGGGTGTCTGAGGAGTCTCAACTCGCGCCTCCTCCCGTTGAGGCTCGCCCTCGATGCTCGGCGGCGCAACTTGCCCTTCCGCAGCAGGCCGAGAGCCGGAATCGGGGACGCCCTCGGGCGACTGCGACGCCAACCTGGCCAGCAAGTCGTCGATCGCTCGTCTCAGCGCGCGGAGGCGCTCGGCCAGTTCTTCCGCGCCCGTTCCTTGGCTCGACGCCTCGTCCTCACCGCGGTGGGACGCGACTAGGAGTTCGATCGCCTGCTGGAGACTCAGGATCTGCTCGACGATCTCTTCTCGCGAACCCGCTCCGGCCGCCACTTGATCCTGCGACTGTGCAGGCAGCGCGAGCAGCGCGGCCAGGACAAGACTCGTAAGCAGTATTTGAGCGGCGAGCTTCATGTCACCAGCATAGAAGATGCCGAGAGACTGTTGGTGGCGCAGCGCCGAAGTGCTCCGGCGATTCGGGCCGGCTCTCCTGTCAGATCAGCTACGAGGCCAGTGCTGATGACGAGGTGCGGCCCGGCATGGTCGTTGCCGTGCACACCTTGGCCTCGGACCTGCGCTGGCATCCGCACATCCACCCGATCGCTGTACGAGAGGCTGGGATCAGCCGTCTGGACCATCCCGTGAGGCTTGGAGGCAGTGCTACCCTCGCCGCCATGCCTGCCCCAGAGGATCCAAGCACCGAGTCGATCGACGACCTGAGTTTCGACAAGGCGGAGTTTGAGGACGACGGGCGCGAATTCGCCTGCTCCTTCTGCGGCAAGGAGCTACTGGGCTCTTACTTTCAGATCAACGGGACCGAGAGCTGCGAGCAGTGTCGCTATGAGACTGAAGCGCTCCAGACGAGCGGGTCGGGCACCGGTCGGTTGGTGAGGGCAGTCCTCGGTGGCTTCGTGGCTGCCGTTCTGGGCTCGCTCCTCTACTACGCCGTCCTCTCGCTGACTGGATACGAGATCGGATTGATCGCCATCGCGGTGGGTTTCATGGTGGGTTGGGCAGTGCGCTGGGGCGCCCAGCACCGCGGTGGTTGGGCGTATCAGGGCCTGGCGGTGGGGCTCACCTACCTGGCGATCGTCAGCACTTACGTACCGTTCTTGTTCCAGACGGCCGAGGAGATGGGCATCGACGAGGCGGCCATCGAGGAAGCCATGGCCGAGGGCGACGGGTCTGGGCTGATCTATGAGGTGGGGACCCACGTCGGGCCCACGGAGGGCAAGGCCGACCCTGCTCTGGCCAACCGTCCCGCGGATCCGTCGCAGGAGCCGCTCACCGCAGACCTCGCGGCCGAGGGCAATCCGGAACTGGTCGAGGAGGTGAGTCTGGCCGAGCTGGGTTTCGCCGAGACAGCGCTCGTCGTACTCGGGGGCCTTAGCCTTCTCCTCGCGCTGCCGTTTCTTGGCGGTTTCGAGAACGTCATCGGCTTGGTGATCATCTTCTTCGCGCTGGCGCAGGCCTGGGGTATGAACAAGAAGTTGGTGCTCGAGATCGAAGGTCCGTTCGCAGTTGGAGATCGGCCTACGCCGACCGCCCAACTCGCTACCGAGGAATGAAATGCCCATCTTGCGGCACCGCGGGCCCACGTGGACGTCTCGTATGCTCTGTGTGTCGGGGACTGCTACACCGTGAAGAGCTCGAGGCCCTGGTCGGCGAGGCTTCCGTGGCTCGGGTGGCGGGTGAGGTTCGCACCGAGAGTGAGATCCTGCGCCGGGCCCTTGCCCTGCTCCCGCCGGAGTCACGCCAACACGACACGATTTCGCGGCGGGTAGCGTCCCTGAGCGCCGAGCTCGACGGCTTGGCGCCGAGCGTGGCCAAGGGCGATCCCGAGGAAGCCAAGAAACGATGGGGCGGCGCGGGGGCCATCGGCAGCGTGGCTCTCCTGGCCTGGAAGGGCAAAGCGATCCTCGTCTTTCTGCTGAGCAAGGGGAAGTTGTTGCTGGCAGGGCTGACCAAGTCGGGAACTCTTTTTTCGATGGTGCTGGCCTTCGGCGTCTACTGGACGATCTTCGGCTGGCCCTTCGCCTTGGGGCTCGTGGTTTCGATCTACGTTCACGAGATGGGGCACGTCGCGGCGCTGCGCCACTACGGGATCGCGGCCTCGGCACCGATGTTCATCCCCGGCCTCGGCGCCTTCGTTCGCTTGAAGCAGTATCCGGCGAACCCTCGGGAGGATGCACGGGTCGGGTTGGCGGGCCCGATCTGGGGTCTGGGAGCTGCCCTGGCTGCGTACGCCATATTCCGCTGGACCGCCGAGCCGATCTGGGCGGCGATTGCCCGGTTCGGGGCCTGGATCAACCTCTTCAACCTGCTGCCCGTCTGGCAGCTCGATGGCGGTCGTGGCTTCAAGGCCCTAACCCAGTGGATGCGCATTGGCGTCGCCGCTGCGATGGGCGTCATGCTCTACCTAACCGGCGAGGGCCTGCTCTGGTTGCTGCTGATAGCGGGCGCCTTCGGCGCGTTCAGCAAGAAGGCACCAGACGAGGGCGACATCGTCGCCTTCGGACAGTTTCTGTTCCTGGTCGTTGCTCTCGCGCTGCTTTCGGTGCTGCCGATTCCAGTGGAGGCGTTTCAGGCTGAGTGACAACTCGCCGTCTCGCTCACGGGCCTTCCCCCTTCTCGTCCTGCAGCGACGAGTGCGAAGCTAACGACTACAGCCGCGCCCGGCGCGCCCTGAAGGACAACCTTGGCCTGCGGCGCCCGTACTACCAGAGTATTTCCCCCAGTCCGGGGTCCCGAGCACCCTGGCACAACCTAATAGGAGACCCCATGCGCACGCCACTCTTTCGTGTCCCTCCCGCCCTACTTCTTCTCGTCGCCGCCGCCGGCGGCCTCGCCGCCCAGGCTCTGACGGTCCCGCCAGGCGGAGCCAATCAGCGCTCGGTCGTGACCCAGTATCTCGGCCAGGTGTCCGTCACCATCGACTACAACAGTCCTGATGTCACCAGCCCCACCGGCGTCGATCGGACCGGAGAGATTTGGGGCCAACTCGTGCCCTGGGGCGTTGCGCCCAATCAGTTCTACCCCGGCTTCGGCAGCGCCCAGGCGATGCCGTGGCGTGCGGGCGCCAACCAGAACACGACGATTACGTTCTCGCACGACGTCGCAGTCGAAGGCCAGCCCATCGCCGCCGGCAAATACGCTCTCTTCATGGCGCCCGGCGAGGATGAGTGGCAAGTTATCTTCAACAGCAACAACGCGGCCTGGGGTAGCTTCTTCTACGATCCCGCGCTCGACGCCCTCAAGGTCACGGTCAAATCCGAGCCAACCGAATTCTTCCGTGAATGGCTGACTTTCGAGTTCGACGATCGTCAGCTCGACACGGCGCAGGCCGTGCTCCATTGGGAAAACCTGCGGGTCCCCTTCCGCATCTCGGTCCCCAATCAAACCGAGCTTTACTACGAAACCATGAAGCGTGAACTAACCGGCGCCGTCGGCTTCAACTTCCAGAACTTCGTGCAAGCCGCCAACTTTGCGGCTCAGCACGAGGCCTATCACGAGGACGCCGTAGCCTGGATCGACACGGCCATCGGCGCCAACACTACGTTCCAGACGCTCGCCGCCAAGGCCGGCATCCTCGACCAGATCGGGCGTGGTGAGGAAGCGATGGCCGCAATCGATCAGGCGATCGACCACCCGACAGCGACCCCGATTCTGGTCCACGGGGCAGCCCGCGGGCTGCAGGCTCAGGGCCAGATGGAGACAGCCGATATCATCTTCCGCAAGAACTACGCGAAGAACCCTGGCCAGTGGCCCACCGACTTCGGAATGGCTCGGGCCTACGCTCAGGACGGTGATTTCGAGAAGGCACTCGAGCATGCCCGCATCTCGCTCGCTCGAGCCCCTGAAGGCCCGCAGAAGCAGAACCTCGAAACACAGATCGCTCGTCTCGAGAAGGACGAAAACATCAACCCGTAGACTCCGCGAGCGAACACTTCACCGAAGAGCGAGAAGCGGTGGACTCGTGAACGCCCGTCCTCCTAGCGGTGGTGCTACGCTATCGGGCAATCATGCTGTCTCGAATGCTCGTTGTGTTGATTATCCTCGTTTGCCTCGGCTCGGCTCTTCTGGGGTCAAGCCCCGCTCGCGCGTCATTTCATCTGATGCAGATCGAGCAGGTGATTGGTGGTGTCTGCGGCGACGCGACCTTCCAGGCCGTGCAGTTGAGACTGCGGACCGGGGGGCAGAATCAGGTCAGTGGGACGCGACTCGTTGCCCACGATGCCACGGGAGCGAATCCGGTCGTCGTCCTGACGTTCCCCGATGACGTTGGCAGCGGCGCTCCGGGCGCCCGCATCTTGTCGGTCAGCAGCGCTTTCGCCGGTCAATACCCGCCAACCTCCGATTTCGTCCTGACCACCGCCATCCCGGAGTCCTACCTGCCCGCCGGACGACTGACGTTCGAGGCCCCGGGTGGAGAGATCTACTGGTCGCTGGCCTGGGGAGGTGCCGCCTATACGGGGCCGACGACGGGTGAAATCGACAATGACGACGATGGCGATTTCGGACCACCCTTTGATGGACCCCTGCCGATGTCGAGCGGACGCTCGCTTCTCTTTCAGGGCGACTTCGGAGACCTGAGTTCGACCAACGCGGCCGACTACGCTCTGAGCGCCGGCGATGCGCTGTTCTCCAACAACGGGGGAGCATCAGGCGTGGTCGCAGGTTGTGTCTTCGGTGACGGCTTCGAGACCGGGGACACGTCCCTTTGGTCGAACACCATCCCCTGACCGCGAAGCGGGGGTCCGGCTCTCCCCTATCAACCTTCCGGCTCTATTGTCCGACCCCTTGCTTTGCACCGGCGGAGTTCAGATGCGGGTTCTTTTTGGCGAGCACCCGGTGTGTTGCAACACTTGGAGGACGACCATTGGTTCCGCCACAACCCGGCGTTCGTCGAGACGAGTGGCGAAAGGACTCCTCGATAGGCTCTCCCAGTTCCGAGAATGGAACGAAAGCAAGGGCTCCTGAGAGAATCACTAGACCTTCGGCATTCGGTGGTGTGACATGGCGGTGAGGTCGGATGTAGCTACCCGGCTCGATGGCGTTGAGCATTCTCTGGAGAGGGTCTTTCTCACCGTCATGAAGGACCAGGATCTCTCGACGACGAGCCGTTTCCTGGCCGATGCTACGTGGCCGCTACGGCCGTCCCACTATGACGTGGCCTGGCGTACCCGGTCCGGCATCCGGTTTCTCATCTGGCGCTAGCGCCTATTGTGACGCCCGCCACCTCGAGTAGCGCTCCGGCCCCCAACCGATTCTTGGTCGGGGGCATTTTCGCTGGCCCGCCCGCCCTTCTTCCCCGCCGGAACCGTTAGGAGCTATCATGGATCCGTTCCGTTCCTTGATCCAGCAGGCAATGAGCACCTCGCACTCAGATCGACCTTGGCACGTCCGCGGCCTCGCGGCGATCGGATGGCTCGTGTTGTGCGGCGCCCTTCAGGCATCGGACGTGATCCGTGTCGACACCGAGTTACCTAGCTCCGGCGAAACCCGAGCGGTGCCCGCACAGGGGCCCCCGGCGGCGGTCGACAGCGGCCTCGACGTCGTTGACGGTTTCCCGGTCGACCTCGGGACCCCTGCCAACGGGCAGCCCTACACGCCGACGGTATGCGATATCGACGGCGGTGCGAGCGAGATTCTCGTCGCGGCCGGCAACGCCTTCGCCATCCGGGGCGACGGTAGCTTCGTGCCTGGGTGGCCGACGAGCGAGCAGGCCGGTATGGGACAGGGAACGACAGGGACGTTCCCAGGTCCCACGGTGGCCCAGTTGATACCGGGCGGGACCAAGGAGGTCGTGTGGAGCACCAAAGACTGGTTTGCCGGCTCGTCGAGGACCTGGACTTTCAATGCCAAAGACGCCGCCGGCTTCGACCTGACGGGGTTCCCACAGGAGACGCCCGACATCGGCTCGAACGCCCTTACCACACCGGTCGTGGTAGGCGACACGGACGGGGACCAGGAGCCCGAGCTCTGGGTGCCGCACACATTCGACAACGGCGTGACCGAGAACCGGCTCAGCCGGTTGAACGCGCAAGGCGTCGTCGCCTGGACGCGTGACCTGCCGGCCGACGAGGACATGTTGACGCTCATGTTCGGTGATCTTCAGGGCACCGGCACGGCGCAAATGTTCACCGTCACTTTCAAATTTCCCGGCAAGACCTACACCCTCTATGCGTTCGAGCCCGACGGCCAGGACGCAGCGGGGTATCCGAAGGTGCTGTACAGCCTGGGCAGCGGCTTCGAGGCTTTCGGCCCTCCGCTCGCGGCCGACCTGGACAACGACGGAGACCTCGAGGTCTTAATCGGTGACGGCGGTTTCGGGGTGGGCTCTCGCGTCAGGTGCTTTCATCACACCGGCACCGTGTGCGGCGGTTTTCCCATCGAGATCGATCCCAGCAGTCAGATGCTCTACATCAGCCTGGGTGATGTGGCCGGCGACGACGCCCCGGAGGTTCTCGCGATGAGCAGCGACGCGGTCAATGGGGTCGGCACCAGCTTCCGGCTCCACGTTCACGACGTGGCGACCGGCGCGGAACTGCCTGGCTGGCCGGCTGTCGTTCCGGACATCGCGCACAACGTGCCGGTGGTCGCGGAAGTCACCGGCGACGCGGCGCAGGACATCGCGTTCACCACCTTCGGCGGCAGCTTGTGGGTGCTCGAAGGCGACGGGCAAGTGGCCGCCGGCTACCCCAAGGGCATGGGCGACGTCTCGGTCTCTGGCGCGGCGGTCGGCGACATCGATGGCGACGGATTGTTCGAGATCGTGGCGTCGACCTGGCAAGGCATGGTCTACGCCTGGAACACGCCCGGCGAAGCGCGGCTCGATCGCGCCGACTGGCCGATGCGAGGGGCGAACTGTCGCTACACGGGAGTGTTCGGCGATTCCGACGGCGTCTTCTCAGACGGCTTTGAGAGCGGTGATACGTCGGCTTGGGATGTGACCACGCCGTAGATCGCGGCCCGAAGAGGACTTCCCATGACGCTGAGTAGCGCCGAACTCGCCATGGGGCTTCAATTGAGCGGCTGACTTCAGCCGAAACCCTTCCGTTGAGAGCGTTGGTCCACAGGTGGATGGAGGAAGGGTGGAGCAAGCGCGATCCGAGCGCTATCGAAGCGTGCTTTATCCCAGACTTCATCTTCCACGACGCCTATGAGGGGTCGTTCTACGGTCAGGCTCTGACTTCGAGCAGACCGACCTCGAGTCTGTGTTGCGGCCTACGTGACCGCTGTTTTCTTTGAACCGAAGTGAACTTGACCAAGGCTTCAACCACGATCCGTTCTACGGACCTCCTAGCCATTCACGGACAGCGCAGGGGAGCCTCCAGGAAATGTCGTCTTGCTCGGTCCTCTGGGCGACGCGGCTACCCTCTCCACCTTCGTCTCTCCGGTTGACCCCCACGCTATAAAGGGTGCAGCCGTCGTCTCCACCCCAGAGAAGGGGATCGCCCGAGAACGGGTCGCTGGGTACATTCTTTCGCCATGGCGCCGCCCGCTCGGTGAAGTTCTCTTCGGTCGAAGAGGGGTCTGAGGACGCAAGTGCCAATCGGGTGAGTTGAAGGCGTAACGTCTGTTCGTCAGCCTTCGAGATCGCATCGTAGAGACTCGGGATCAACATCTGGATCGGCCCTCTGTAGAAGGGGCTAGGCGAACGAACGAACGATTCCTCCTCTTGCGCCGGCCGGTCGCTCGGAGGTATCTCGGAGAGTTCGATGAGTCTCTGGAAGCCTTCGAGGTAGCTGGTCGTCCATAGGGACTCGAGTCGTCGTAGGAAGAAATAGTGGACGGACGTGCCCGTTCCCGAACCAGGCGGTGGTGCAGAGAAAGCCCGCGCCACCCGCCTGAGGTGGTAAATGTAGGCGCGCTCCGAGGGCAGGCCGGTTCGGACGTAGTGTTCCAAGGCATCGATCTCGATCTCGATCTTCATACGGCTCACCGCAGTCGGTTGGTGGGTCTGCATTAGCTCCTCGACCCCCTCGATTCCGACTCTGGAGACTTCCGTCCCCAACAACCATGGGAGAAGCGCCGGGCACTCTTGGTACATCCAATGGGACAGTCTCAGGATCTGAGCGACATTTCGATAAGCATCTTCGGGTTGGCTCCGATGTGCGGCTAGATATGCTCGTGCTCGAAGGAGCCGGGCGAGCTGAAGCATCGGCAACCGTTTCGCGCTGTAGTCCGCGACCCGGCCGGGAAGTGTGGCGCTAGCGGCCGGTACCGGAAGATAGCGTGCCGTCTCCGTCTCGGCTCCGAGGTCGAAGAGCTCCAACATGATCCGAATGGCCGGCCGGCCGAGCCACTCTTCGACCGATCCGCGAAGCTCGTCGTTCGTCGTCATCGCCTCGAGATCGACGTCAGACCAGGCGAACGGCAGAGATTCGCTCTGCTGGAAGGCCTGCCAGGTGTGCGCGATGGCGTCGAGAATGTCGCTGCCGTTCGGCTCGCCTTCTGCCAGGGGCTCGAGGAATGCCTCGATTTCGAGCGGGGTCCCCGAGGCCAGGAGCTCTTGCTCCGTCGCTCGCAGACGGATGCGGCCGTAAAGGTCGATCGCGAACAGCGCTCCAGCCACCAACACCACCAACGCGGCGACGATCCTGAACAACCATAGAAGCGCACGGCGCAGTGACTTTGGCATCGATCTCATCGAGAACCTCCTAGGTTCACGGTTCCGAATGGGTGGCTATGGCGGCCGAGCTCTGCGAGGGAAGCGAGCTCGGTCCAAGCTGCTTGGGCTACGAGGTATTCAGCCAAGTCATCGGTCAACTCGAGTGATGCCGTCAACTCGGTCCGACTGAGCGAGCCGGTGACTAGCTCCGGGTGCGACGTGAAGGGGCGTGATGCGAAACCGTCGGCTGTCAGGATCCAAGCTGCGAGTAGGATGGCGACGGTTCGTAGAGCCCATTCCAAGCTCTTGGTTCGAGGAAGCCTATGCATTTCGGCTGCGGCTGCTTGGGCTAGCACGCGCTCTCGGAGTTCCTTATGAGCGGTGCCCACGCGAAGTCGCTGCAACCAACGTTCGAAGTCGCGTATCTCTTTAGCCATCGTCGCTTTCCTGCCTGCCGAGCCGACCTCGAAGCGCGATCAGCGCACGCCGATACCGTGCGGACACCGTGTTCGGTGAGCATGAGAGCTTCATTCCGGCCTCTCTCGCCGTCATCCCCTCAAAACCCATCAACGCTACGGCCTCCTGTTGAGCGACTGGTAGTGTTCGGAGTGCTTTGTCGAGGGCGATTCGCGTCGTGAGCGGCACGCCGGGGTTTTCCCTGTTAGGGAAGGTCTCCAGAGCCAAGGGTTCGGCCTGGTGGGCCCAGAAGTGGTTGCGCCTCCGGAGACAGCGTCGTGCCTCGTTCCTCGCGGACCTCCAGAGGTAGGCCTCGGGATTGCGAAGCTTCGAGACTCGGGAAAGGACTCGGCTCCAGAGCAGCTGATAAGTGTCTTCAGCGTCTTCAACCCGCCCGAGGATGACAAGAAGGTAGCGATAGAGTGCGTCGCCGTGCTCGTCCAAGAGTCGGAGGACGAGATCTTCGGTGCTGGGGGTCTCATCTCTTGTCACAGGTGCCGTTTATGGAGTCGAAGGACTCTATATGTTTCGTCAGATCAGAGATTCTAGGTTGCCACACACTGATGTAAGAGCCGCGACCTGGATAGTTTCGTGCATCCAGGGCGCGACCATTCCCAAGGAGCCCGGTTGTCGGGCACGCCGCATCCCCTTTGGCCCCACGGTGTCGTGCGTTCCCAAGCAACTCCTCGCCGCCGCTGGGATGCTAGCCCGTGCCCGCTCAGTTGCTCTTCTCACACCTGAGTGTCTGATCGACAATGAAGTCCGCAGCCTCGGACCTGCGCTGGCACCCGCATTTCCACGCGATTCGCTCTACGAAGAGGCTGGGATCAGCGGTCTCCCAACAACCGAGTGCCCAGCTAGGGCTCGAGCCCAGCCGCGGCGAAGAGTTTCGAGTACTGCTGACAATGGATCAGAACCGACTTGTAGGCACCAAGATCCGTGCCTCGAGGGACCTCATAGCGTTGGCCGCCGTCGAACCTCTCCAGTTCGGCAACAAGGATCGAGTTCGAGGTCGCATTACGATCGCTCACCTTCTCGACCGCGAGGGTCGAGAGGAAGATTTTGAGATCGGGTGCGCGCCGCACGACGAAGTCGTCCTCCAGGACGACCACCAGAGCTTCGCCCGCCCGCTCTATTCGCCAGCCACCGGCGATGTCGTAGGCCTTCTTCGTCCAGGTGCCGGCGAAGAGTACCTCCGCTGGCGCTGCTTCAGCCGCTTCGGCAACCGGAGCCGCTCCACCGATCAAAAGAGCCAGCGCGACCCAACCGCCAGCGATGCCATGTCTCGTTTTCATTCGTCCTCCGGCGCCGAGTCTACCGGCCACTCGTGGTGCCCAAACAGGAAGCGTCAGGGTTCAATTCCGCTGAACTGCTCAAACGATTGCCCGCTGGCGAGAAACACCAAGCCACCTAGGAAAAGCGCGCAGTAGCCGAGCACGGCCACGCTCAGCACCACCCGCGCGATAGCCGGTCGGGGGCTGAATCGGTAGGCGAGGTTGAGTGCCGCCGGAAAGGCCAGCGGCCAGTTGTGAAGGCCCAACCCCAGCAGAAGGATGAGGAGGCCCAGGTTGAGTCCGATGCGAAGCCCACCGGACGAGCCTGGCTCCCTACGGCCCGCGGCCAGGGCGAGCACGACGGAGGGCCCGAGCAGCACCAAACCCAGTGGATAGAGCAGCCAAAGCGAGGCTGCGAGAGTCCCCTGCCACGCCTTGACCGTCACCGCCAGAAGGTGGCCGAAGGCCATCGTCCCGATCATGCAACCGTAGAAAACATCGAGGCCGGCGGGGATTCGCAAGCCACCGTGACTTCGCCGTCGAGCTGCGAGCACCGCCACCATCGCGCCGGCCAGCACCATCGACACCGTCAGCCACCGTCCCTCGGCGAGGATCCATTCGATCAACCACCTACTCACGGGCCGAGGATACTCCCCTCCGGGCGGGCGGCATCGCGAAAAGGTCTAGCCGCCCCGTCGCTCATCGCGACTCTACCCGCCGCGCCAACCACACCATCCAACCACCGAGGGCCACCGTGGGCGGTCCCTCTGTCCAGCTCCAATGGGCCGGCATGCCGGCCCAGAAGTCGAGCACAGTGAGGAAGACTCCCAACAGCATCGTCAGCTTGCCGGCAAAGAGGATGAAGGGTTGATGGCGGCCCACGTCGCGGGAGACGAAGAGGGTCAGGGCCCCAAAGAGCGCGTAGACCGCCGACAGCGAGCGCGTGAGGTACTCGGTCAGAGGCGAGCGCACAAGCGGCTCGAGGCCGAGACGATCGTTGACTTCAGCCATCCAGCCTGTCGGCATCACCGTCCCGACGAGCGCGGTAAGGGTCAGGGCACCGAGAATGCGTAGCAGCCACGTGAGGGTCGCATGAGCTCGAGTCGTGGACATGGCTCGAGCCTACCCCGCCGGCAGTTTGAGCCGGTGGTTGCACCCGGAATGGCCTTCTCACTCACTTGGCCGCCAGGTCAAGGTCGGGGGCTGATCCAGGCGTATCCGAGCCGAGCGCACCTGCCCGTGCCTTGACGATTCCACCGACCTCAGTCAAGGTGCCGACGACCCGGTGCCCGAGAGGGAGAGGAGCCCACGTTGGCGAATCGAACTTTAGTGACAGTCTCGTTGGTGGTCCTGGCGGGCTCGCCGACGGGTAGCGACGCAGCTCCACCCGCCCTGGCGCCAGAAGCTCAGGTGAACAGTGTCACCTCCGGCGCGCAGACCGCGCCGGATGTTGCCGCCAGAGCCGACGGCAGTTTCGTCGTCGTCTGGGAGAGCGACGCCTCGCTCGGCGATGACAGCGACGATCGAAGCGTTCAGTTCCGTCGCTACGCTCCCGACGGAACCGCCCTCGATCCGTTCGAAGCTCAGGTCAACACTCTGACCATCGGCTTCCAAGGCGAGGCCGCGGTCGCCTCGCGACCCGACGGCTCCTTCGTGGTCGCGTGGACCAGCGGCCCGGTTGATGGCGAAGACGTCAGGGTGCGCCGTTTCGCCTCCGACGGAACGCCGCTCGATGCTGGCGACTTCATCGCCAACACCCTTGTGCCCGGCTCCCAGGCTCGGCCGGAGATAGGCGTCGGCGCCGGCGGGGACTTCGCCGTCGTCTGGTTCAGCGAGGGTTCGCTCGGCAACGACACCGACGGCGCCAGCGTCCAGGCCCGGCGCTTTGCCGCCGACGGTATGCCGCTCGATGCCACGGAGTTCCAGGTCAACACGTCGACTGCGTCGAACCAGTTCGATCCCGATATCGCCGTCACGCCGGGCGGCGACTTCGTCATCGTCTGGAGTTCCGATACCGGCGTTCGCGGGAGGCGCTTCGACGCCGCGGGCTCGCCGCTCGACGCCATCGACTTCGCGGTGAGTTCGAGCAGCGTCTTCACCTTCTCCTCCAAAGTCGATGTGACTGCCGACGACGGCTTCGTCGTCGCCTGGGCATCCTTCGACGGCGGTCCGGAGGATCCCGAGATCCAAGCGCGGCGCTTCGCGGCCGACGCCACGCCGCTCGATCCAGCCGAGTTCCAGGTGAACGCTCTCTCGACTGGAGGGCAACTGGCGGGCAATGTCGTCACCGCGCCCGACGGTAGCTTCGTCGTGTCCTTTACCAGCGACGGCTCGTTCGGCGACGACAGTTCGGCCGACAGCGCTCAGGCTCGGCGCTACCGGCCGGACGGCAGTCCAATCGATGCCACCGAATTCCAGCTCAACTCGTTCACCCCTGGGGCACAGAACGTGCCGCGCATCGACCTCCTGGAATCCGGCGAGCTGGTTGCCGTGTGGCCGAGTCAGGGCTCGCTGGACGACGACGACGACGATTGGAGCGTTCAGGAACGCCGTTTCCGAGTGCGACAGATCTTCGGTGACGGCTTCGAGAGCGGGGACACGAGCGCTTGGTCGACTTCCGTCCCGTAGCATTCAAAGCCGCCACCTGCTGCTGGGCTCAGCCGGTTCGGTCTGAGTGAAGACCCGCTGCGGCGCGGACAGACATGGACCACCAAAGCACCGTGTGCCTAGGCGGGCTCGATGATAGCTTGCCGAGCATGACCCGCGGGGTAGATGGAGCACCGAAGTGGAAGGTCGGGGTACCGCTCTATCCCACCTTCGACTCGCTCGATGTTCTTGGGCCGGTCCAGGTACTCACGCTACTGGGTGCGAGAGCGATCATGATCGGGCCATCGCCCGAAGATCTCACCGCCGATGCCGCAGCGGGTAGCGCGGGCGCCAAGCAGCACCTCCTCGACGCTCAGAACGGATATGTCCGCTCTTTCGAGGGCCTGAAAGTAGTGCCTGATTTTCACTACGCCGACTACCCCAGCGGATTCTGCTTTGCAGACTTGGACGAGGCCCTGCGGTTCGACGTCCTTTTCGTTCCTGGAGCGATCGAGCCCCAGCAACCTCTGCGGATGGAAAGGGACGGGCGCAACCCATATCTCGACCTGCTGGTCGATGCCGGAGGCCAGGTGGACTGGGTTACTTCGGTTTGCACCGGCGCCTTGCTCCTGGCAGCTGCCGGCCTACTGGACGGTCACCAAGCGACGACTCACTGGGACTACAAGTCGGTGCTCGAGCTCTTCCAACCCAAGGTCCGGTTGGCCAACGGCTACCCACGGTGGACTCCATCCGGGAACCGTCTCACCGGAGGGGGGATCTCTTCCGGAATCGATCAGGCGTTCTATCTCGCTAGCCTACTGGCCGACAACGATGACGAGGTTCGACGGGTGCAACTCACAATGCAGTATGCCCCGCAGCCGCCGTTCAATTCCGGCAACCCGGCCATCGCCGACCCCGAGACCGTAGAGCAGACCCGCGAGAAGCTCAGGGCAGTGCGCGACCAGACCTACGAAGCGTTCTCGGAGTTCGTGCAGGAACGCACCGGCGCGTCATGACCGGAGTCGCACCGAAACTACCCGTCAGCTCAACCCCGCTCTGTCCCAAGAGGTGCATGATGAGGAGACTTGCCCAGACGCTGCCTTCGACGCTCTGCCTCGGCCTTGTGATGATCCTTTCCTCGGCCTGCGTCCTCTCGGCGGCAAACCCAACCGGCGCTTGCAGGGGCAACCGGGTCCGCAAGGACGTCAAGAACCTGAGCTCCGCGGAGAAGCAGAAGCTGGTGAGCGCGATGCACCAGATGAAGGCTCAGCCGTCGCCCTACGATGATCGCTACACCTACTACGACCAGTTCGTGCGCTGGCATCAGATGGCCGTGATCGTGTCGAAGGACCATGACGGCGTCGGCGTTGCCCACCACAATCCCGCGTTCCCGCCCTGGCACCGCAAGATGCTCTGGCTCTACGAAGACGGGCTCTGCCGGGTGAGCGGCGACCCGAGCCTCGCCCTCCCCTACTGGGACTGGACCGACCCCGAGAGCACGGCCGCGACCTTCAGCCTCGACTTTCTTGGCCCCGGTGGCGACCCGGACGAGGGCTACGCCCTGACGGAAGGCCCGTTCAACCGGGACGTCTGGCAGCTCAACATCCTCCCCTACGACCCGGCGCTGCGGGCGAAGACTCACGAGAAGTATCTGGTCCGGGCGCTCGGCATCGACACCGGAAACTCCTACAGAATCCTTCTTCCGACGATCATCGACGTCAACGCCACCCTCGGGGTCACCACCTACGACACCACTCCCTGGGGGGTCAATAGCAACCACAGTTTCCGCAATTCACTCGAGGGCTTCGTGATCGACCCGAAGACCGGCAGGGTCGACCCCGGCAAGCAGACGATGCACAACATCGTCCACGATTGGGTCGGTGGCATCTTCAGGCTGCCCACGGGAAGGGACCAGTTCGTCACCGGGCAGGGCACCATGGAGCCGCTGGACGTCTCGCCCAACGACCCGGCATTCTTCATCCACCACGCCAACGTGGACCGGGTATGGGCCTCCTGGCAGGCAAAGTATCCGGGCCCCGGAAACTACCTGCCCAAGGACGGCAGGCCGGAGTGCCCCTTCCCCAACGACGTAGACCCCGGTCCCGACGAGAAGTTCGCCCACGTTCCGGACATGGAGCACATGATGATGACGGCGCACCACGTCGACGAGAAACCCAAGCCCGGAATGCAGCTCGACGATTGGATGTACCCCTTCTGCCTGGTGACTTACGAGAACACCCTGGCCCATGAGGCCCGGACACCCCTGTCGCAGCTCGATGTCAGGAAGCTCGGGTACTCCTATGAGGACTACTACGAGGTGCCCGACGGAGTCTCTCAGGGATACGACTAGGCAGTTGCGAGCCAGCCGTCCTTCGAGGCGTGGACAGCGGGCTACTTAGGAAGCGCTAGAATAGCTCTCGACTTGGAACTCCCCGCTGGCACTCGACTCGGAACCTACGAGATCGTTTCCCTCCTCGGCAACGGTGGAATGGGAGAGGTGTATCGAGCGCAAGACACCCAACTGGGCCGCGAGGTGGCGATCAAGGTGGTGTCGGAGCAGGTCGGAGATCAGCCAGAGCTCCTGGCGCGTTTCGAGCGCGAGGCCAAGGCTCTGGCGGCACTCAACCATCCCAATATCGCGACGCTCTATGGTTTCGAGCACGATGGCGATCGGCGGTACCTGGTCATGGAGTTGGTCGATGGAACCACGCTCGATCGGCAAATCGGCAGCGAGGGCCTCGAGAGCGAGGCGTTTCTCGGGTACGCAGCGGCGCTGGCTGATGCCCTGACCGAAGCGCATAGTGAAGGCATCGTCCACCGCGACCTAAAGCCATCCAATGTCATGGTGTCCTCCAAAGGGCGCCTCAAGGTGCTCGACTTCGGCCTGGCCAAGCTGGTTCGCGATCCCAGCGTCGACTCAGTCAACGAACCCCAAGACGCGAGTCGTCAACTGACGCGAGCGGGCGCGGTCCTTCCGTTCGATGATTTTTCCCAAGAGGGCGACCAGCGGATTCAGGGCACTGTTGTCAACGCGAGAGGCAACCGCCGCGCGCAATCGCGTCGCCATAGAAGAGCAGCTCGCCGACCCTGATCCAAACTGGCTGGAGTGAGGGCCATGGCTCGGTCGCTCGGAGTAGGCGAAGAATCGGCGAGCACTACTCTTCTGATAGTCGCCGTCGCAGTTTGATCCCCGTCAGATAGGCGAGAGGGTCGCTGAATGCCCAATAGCGCAGACCGCGAAAGGTAGAGGGTTCAATCGAACTCAATTCTGTGCCGTGCAAGCGGGCGTACTCCCCGGCGTCGAGTTCCCAGTACGCTTCTGCGAGACCGGGAAGCCCCGCCAGTGCGGCCGCGTAGCGGCGCCGGCGCAGTGTCGGCACCAGCGATCCGATCTGCGTCCGATGGCAACGAATGGCCTGCTCCACCGAGGAGGCGTCGCGAATCGGAACCAGGACATTGGCCGGGAATGGCATCAAGGGGACTTGGATCGGATAGATGCGCAACCGGAGAGTAGGAGTAAGGCGAAGAAGCGATTGAGCCAGCACCCGTGCGACCCGCTGATGCTCGGGGTGAAAGTCGATGCCGGACGGAACGTAGACCAGGTCGGGATTCGTCCGCGCGACCAACGCCTCGAGTCGATCGCTCAACTCGTGATCCTCCCACTCCATCTCCGGAAGCCCCCACCACTCGAGCCGCGAATCGAGGAACTCCGCGGCTGTCTTCATCTCTTCAAATCTCGCCGCCGCCATCCGCTCGGGCCGTAGGCCCAGAGCGCCGGATCGGCGACCATCGGTCACACATGCGATAACGACCTGGTCTCCGACCCGCCGGTGTTCGAGCAAGGCACCCGCGCAACCGGCGCTCTCGTCGTCTGGGTGAGGCGCCATGACGAGGACCCGTCGCGGGGAATCCGGGCTCGGTCGAAAAACCTCAATCTTCGGCCCTCGATGTGACCTCGGGCGACGAACCTGGAGTAGACGGAACAGACAGACCCAGAGCCCCTCGAATAGGCTTTGAAGCAGGTTGTGCAGCCGTCTTTTCACAGGGACGAAACTCGAGATGCGTGGACGACGCGCTGGCGTCGCCCGTCGCTCGGGGAGGCTTAGAAGCCTAGCAGTCTGTGTTGCGGGACCTGCTGCAGGACCTGTCGCAAGACCTGGGGTGGGACGACGACGGCCTTGCTGTCCGAATGGCCTCCACTCGGGGCTGCCGGCAAGCTCAACTCAGGCCGAACGCCCTCATCGTCTCGGATACAATCCGCTGGGTCTCGACCGAGTGGGAGGCGCGAATGGGGAATCCGCATCGGAGTTCGACAGAGGTCATCGCACCGTGACACGTTGCCGGCTGGTATGAGTCTCACCACCTCGAGAAGCCCATGAGTCACTGCTGGTGCGGATCACCGGATCCGGTTCCGTTCCGACCGAGCTACGGGCGCTGCAGCCGATGCGGGACTCTGGTTTATCTCGGGGAGATCGACCCGAAGCGGTACCTCGAAGTCAATGGAGACGAGTCGGGTTTCTACGGTCGCGCGTATTGGGAGAAGAGAGTGCCGGAAGTACACGGGCTCCCAACCCTCGAACAACGGGCCCGAACGGACCTCGTGGAGCGGGCTCCCTTTGCTCTACAGCGGATAGTCCCTTGCGTCGCGCCCGGTGGCTCCGTGCTCGAGCTCGGATGCGCCCACGGAGGTTTGACCTACCTGATGACCAAGGCAGGCCTGGACGCGGTAGGTCTGGAGCTGAGTCCCTGGCTCATCGCCAGGGCCGAGCAACTCTTCGGGGTGACCGTTCATCAGGGTCCGCTGGAAGCCTGCCACTTCGACCAACCTTTCGATGCCATCGTCGCGATCGACGTGCTGGAGCACCTTCCTGATCCGCTCCGCACCTTGCAGGCATGCCGGCGATCGCTGGCACCCGGGGGTAGGCTCTTCCTGCAGACCCCGTGCTATCGCGATGACGGAGTCGACTGGGAGATGTTTGTTCCCGAAGAACATCTGTTCCTCTTCACGGCCGATTCGGTAGCCGATCTTCTCCGCCAAGCGGGCTTCGATTCGCTACAGGTCGAACCCAGTCTTTTTTCCTACGACATGTGGGTTACCGCCGGCGACGGCCCGATCGAGCCTCGGTCCGAGCCGATGGCAGGACTGCCGCCCGAACTCGTCGCGCTCTGTGACCTTCGCGCCGAGAGCCAGTCCCTGCAGCAAGAACTGGCCGACACGAGGGGAGATCAGCAACTCAAGCAGGACCTCATCCGGAGACTCGACTCCGAGCTGACGGAAGTGCGATCCGATCAACGGGTCAAGGAAGAGCACATCCGAGCAACCGACGCTGAATTGGAGCGGCTCGACCGAGAGCTCGCGGAAACTCGCGCCGATCAAGCAGCCAAGGAAGGGCTGATCGAGAGGATCTCCAAGGAGCTGACGGACGAGGCTGCCAAGCGAGAAACCGCGTCCGTGCGCTCGCTGAGCCTGCGCAAGGACCTCGAAAAGGAGAGGCGCGCTCGCCTGGCGCGAGAAAAAGAGCTCGAGTCGCTCTCAGACTCCATCGAGGAGCGCATCCAAGCCGACCACGAGCGCCTGGAGCGCGACCTCCCGACATGAGGGTCGGTGTTCACCTCCAGGCACTGAGCCCGGGAGAGATCGGCGGACTCGAGATCTACGTCCGGGCCCTGGTCGAGCATCTTCCCGAGCTCGCCCCCGAAATCACCCTCGTGCTGGTGGGAACGGCAGAGAATCTACCAACCTTCGCCGACCAACGAGCCATCGAGAAGGTCGAACTGACGGATCAGCAGTTCGCGTGCCTCGACCGCGACGCAATCGCTCGCTGGAACCTCGACCTCTGGTTCTGTCCTCTACTGACCCTCGAGCCCCACGAACCGGGCTTACCTTCGGTGGTCACGATCCCCGATCTCCAGCATGAGACCTACCCGCAGTTCTTTTCGCCCGAGATTCTGGCCTGGCGCCATCTCCACTATCCTCGCTCTCTGGCCCGAGCCGACCGGGTCCTCACCCTCTCCGACCACGCGCGCGGCCAGATCCTCGATCGGTTTGGGGTCGATCCGGAGCGGATCGTGGCCATCCCTCTCGACGGCGGTCCCGGACTGGTACCGGAGCAGACCTCGGATTCGTCCTACCTCGCCGCCGTCGCTGAGCGCTATGAGCTGCCCAACCGTTTCTTCTGCTACCCCGGCAACACCTGGCCCCACAAGAACCACGCCAAGCTCTTCGATGCCCTCGCCCTCCTGCGAGAACGCCAGCCGGACGTCGAACTCGTTCTCACCGGAGCTCACATAGAAAGCGATAAAGAACTCGACGTCGGTGACCTCGCGTCGGCCGTACATTTTCTTGGCCACGTCCCGCGGGAAGACCTCGCGGGTATCTTCGCATTGAGCACGGGCCTCGTGTTTCCTTCGCTGTTCGAGGGATTCGGTATCCCCGTCGTCGAAGCGATGCGGATCGGGTGCCCGGTCGCGGCTTCTTCCGTCACCTCTCTGCCGGAGGTGGGGGGCGACGCAATCCTCTACTTCGACCCGCGGGATCCAGCCGAGATCGCCTCGCGTTTGGAGCAGCTATGTCTGGATCCACACCTACGGGACGAACTTGTCGCCGCCGGTCGGCGTCAGGCGCGACGGTTTGCGTGGCGCGATACCGCAAGCAGGACCCTCGAGGTCTTTCAGGAAGCGATCGAGAACGCGGGCGGATCGCCTTTCCCGGTTCCGACGCTCCCTGAGATCTCAGTCGTTGTTCCCTCCTACCAACAGGCGGAATTCCTGCCGCGCACCTTGGACAGCATACTGACCCAGGGCTATCCAAGCCTCCAGATCGTCGTGATCGATGGTGGATCGACCGATGGCTCGGTGGAGATTCTCGAAGGCTACCGAGAGCGGTACCCCGAGCAGCTCGAGTTCGTCTCAGAGACCGACCGGGGTCAGGCTCACGCGGTCAACAAGGGCTTGGCGCGCGCTCGCGGCGAGATCATCGGTTGGCTCAACTCGGACGATATCTACGCTCCGGGTGCGCTGATCGCGGTCGGCCGCGAGCTCGCCTCGAATCAAGAGTGTGACGTGCTCTACGGTCGCGCTGACTACATCGACGCCGACGACCAACACCTCGGCCCCTACCCAGTGCGTCCGTCCTTCGATTGGCATGCCCTGGCTCACAATTGTTTTCTCTGCCAACCGGCCGTGTTCTGGCGTCGTCGGTTGACCGAGGAGGGGTTTCAACTGGATGAAGACCTCCAGACCTGCATGGATTACGAGCTCTGGATTCGCCTGGGGCGGGACCGCCAGTTCCACTATTTCGATCGGATCCTGGCTCATTCTCGGATCTACGCGGAGAACAAGACTCTGGCTCGGCGCTCCGAAGTCTTCGACGAGATCTTGCGCGTCGTTCGGCGTCACTACGGATGGCTTCCGTACTCGTGGGCTCTCGGCCAGGCTGCTCATCGACTCTCCAGGCGACTCTCCAACCGAGTCTCCAACCGAATAGAACTCGATCCCAAACCCACCTGGAAGACAGTGGTACTCGCGACGGCAACGCTCTTGCGGCACAACTTGCCTCGCCCCGCACATTGGGCGGGCATCTGGCGCGAGATTCGAAGTGCTTCGAGCCCGGACCATCGGGCTTCGCTCAACCACCGCGAAATCCAGGCGCCGGGGTCGTGGAGAGGGCTCCTCCTCAAGGCTGGTGGGAATGGCGCGGGCTCGGGCGAAGTCAAGGTTTACGAAGCGACCACCGGCAGGGTGATCGGTCGGATAGCGCCAGCGCTGCCCGGTCCGTCGGAGGCGGTCATCGGCCTACCCCGGCGGAATGCAGATCGCTTCCACCGGCTGAGGCTCGAAGAAGAAATCGCAGGACTGGAAGTCTCCCACTTCGATCTGCTCCCTCGACTTGGCCGTCTCCGCCTCCCCACTCGCTGGAGCATGCCATCGTCCTGGCGTTCGGCGGAGATCTCGGTCTCACTTGGCAACGTCCCCGTCGAGGGCTGCGGCCTCGTCTTCTACCTCGACGGACGCGAGACCGCCCGCTGGAGCTTTTCCAAAGCGGGATCGTTTCGACGCTGGCTCTCGCTTCCGGGGCAGGCAACCGACCTGCGGGTCGAATGCGAGGTCGGAAGTTCGCCCGCGGTGGCCTCGGCGGATCTCGAAGTCGAGCTCCTCGAAATACAGGAAGGCGCAGCTTGAGTCCCGGCCCTTCCTTCTCGATCGTCACTCCTTCCCTAAACCAGGGAGAGTTCCTCCCGACGGCGATCGAAAGCGTCCTCGAGCAGTCGATTGATGGGCTCGATTACCTGGTGGTCGATGGTGGTTCCACCGACCGGACGCTCCCGATTTTGAGCAGCTACGGCAACCGGATCCGATGGATTTCCGAACCGGATCGTGGGCAATCTCACGCCATCAACAGAGGCTTTCGAAAAACTCAGGGCGAGATCCTCGCCTGGATCAACGCTGACGACCAGCTCGCACCGGGGGCTCTGGCGAAGGTGCGGGAACTGTTTGATCGGCACCCTGAGGTGGACCTCATCTACGGCGCCGGGCTCATTCTCGACGAGGCCGGCCAGAAGACTGGGCCGTTCGCGGGCATCGAGCCGTTCTCGTTGTGGAGGCTGACCCATTTCCTCGACTTCGTGCTCCAGCCGGCGGCGTTCTTCCGCCGAGCTGCCTTCGAAGCGCTCGGAGGACTGGACGAGACTCTCCACTACACGATGGACTGGGACCTCTGGATTCGCCTGGCAGGTGGAGGTAGGGCAGGTGAAGGCAGAGCAGGCGAAGGCAGAGCAGGTGAAGGCAGAGTGCTCTTTGTCGACGAAGTCCTCGGCCATTCGCGCGAGTACGGCAGAACCAAGACGAGTACCGGGGGGCTGCGTAGAGTCCGCGAGATCTCGCGCCTCGTCAAGCTGCATACCGGCCGGTCCTGGACGCCGGGGGTGAAGATGTATCTCCTGGATACCTTGCAACGCGGCAGCCTCCGCAAACTGCCGCTAGCACTTCGATCGCGGCTCGACTCCCTCTTGGGTCGCGCTATGGAGAAGACAGTGCTCGGCCTGGGAGTCTATGCCGACGGCTGGCTGGGGCCGCGATCCGCCCTGACCGTTCCCGGTCACTGGGCTGGTTTCGAAGCTGAAGTGGAAATTCCCCCATCGACTCCCGAGGGACGAGTCGAGATTCGTTTGCGGATGCCTTCTGGCGAAACAAGAACCGAGGTGGCCGCGTCCGGGAAGCGCCACTTGATTCGGTGCCCACTTCCATCACCAAACGAGAGTTCACTCACAACCCTTCAAGTCTCAGTCAGTGCTGCGCTCCGATCTGATGCCGACCCGCGCGAGCTGGCCATGCGCCTGCTGCGTCTCGACCCGTTGCCGGCGGTCGCACGAGACTTCGAGCAGAACCCGGTGAAAAACACTGCGCCACGCTCTCCTTCACGGTGATGACTTCAAGCCACCCGACGTCTCGGTTCGATCGCCGAGCACCGGCCGTCATCGCTTTGGTGCTGGCATTGTTGGTAGCGCTGCTCGCCTTCTGGTCTCCGGTCGACATGAGCGGGGCCGACCCCGGGATCGCTCTGCTCGCCTCCCAGGTCCTGCTGCAACACGGCAGTTTTGACTTGACCCGAGTGGCCGACGATGCGCTCGTCTCCTACGACCTCGACCGGGACTATCGCATCCGTCAATACGGCCTGGGGGGCTACTTCTACTACTCCTACGGCGTTCCTTTGCTATCCCTACCCGCCGTGGCCCTGGCCAACGCCGCGGGTATGGATATGCGACGGCAGGAGGATGAATTCTGGCTCCAGAACCTCCTCTCAGCGGGCGTCTGCGGCCTTGTCTTCCTGCTGCTCTACCGGCTGCTCTCCGCCTTTGCGGATCCGCTAACGGCCCTCGTCGTGACCACCGTCTCGACTTTCGGCAGCCCCCTCGTCAGCACTCTGGCAACGGGTCTGTGGAACGCGGGTTACCAGCTGCTCTTTCTGCTCGGTGCTCTGATCTTGTTGGTGCGTCGCCGGCCGACGCCGATTGTCGCGGTGAGCGTCTTGGTGGCGCTGGCGGCACTCTGTCGACCGACGACCGCCTTCTTCGCCTTCGCACTGATGCTGCATCTGCTGAGAACTGCTGAGCGCAGGAGCGTACGCTGGGCCTCCGCCCTCGGCCTCTCGGGCATCGCGCTGGCGCTCGTCCTGGCGGCCCTCGACCTCGGCGCCTGGCTGCCGCGCTACTACAACCCGTTGAAGCTGTTCAATACCGGCAATCCCCTGGTGGGAACCTTCGGACTCCTCGCGAGCCCCTCGCGGGGACTTCTCGTCTATAGCCCGTTCCTCGCGATTCTCCTACTCGGCCTGGTGGTCACCGCGCGCCGGCTCTGGAAACAACCGGTCTTCCAGCTCGCCGTCTGCTGGATCGCAGCCCACTGGATCGCTGTGGCGTTCAAACTCACCTGGTGGGGCGGCCACGCCTTCGGTCCCCGCCTACTGACCGAGATCGTGCCGGCGTTCGCACTGGTCTCCGTCTTGGTCTGGAGAGAGCTGAGGACGACGCAGCGGCGGCGGCTCTGGGCCTTCACCTACCTCGCTGCCGGTGTCGTCGCGATCGCCATCCACAGCGGTTCCGGCCTGTTCAATCCTTGGACGGTGAAGTGGAACGAACGGCCCAATATCGATGTCTTCCACGACGAGCTATTCAATTGGCGCTACCCGCAGTTCCTAGCTAGCGAAGAGGCGGTGGCAGAGCGTTATCTAGAGGTTCAACGGCGGACTCGTCTCCCCTACGTTGTCGGCGAGACCATCGAGAGCAGAAGTCGGACCGCCGTTTTCGAGGGCTGGTCAGCCCCTGAGGGCCCTTGGAGGTGGTCCCGGGAGCGACTCGCCACAATTCATCTAGAGCTCGAAGAGGCGCCAGGAGAAGCAGAGCCCGCTCCCTTCTACCTGCTCGAGATAGAGGCCGGTGCCCACGGCCGGCAACAGACCGCCTGGCGATGGAATCGGGTCGAGATCGGCAGCTTGCGCTTCGAAGGCTTTGCCCCACAGGAGAGGCTGCTGCTGCTGCCGGGCTCCTTGGTGCACACCGGGGAGAATCGCCTGGAGATCTCCATTCCCAACGCGGCACCTTCTCCCAACGATCCCCGGCTGCTGGGGATCGCGTTGCGCTCCCTACGACTGTGGCCTCTCCCCTCGGACTTCGCGGGCTTCGATCATGCCGCTGGAGCCTTCTTCGGCCCCGGATTCTCCGACAGCGAGGGCTCGTGGCGCTGGACCGATGGCCCGCAGGCGCGGATCTCGATTCCGCTCGTGCGCCCGCCTTCAGCCGAGGACCCGACGTTGCGGCTCGAGGTGGGGGCCCTCGGACACCAGGAAGCGGAGCTCTTCTGGGACGGCGTCGCGCTAAACAAGCTCGAGGTTGACGGTTTCGAACCGGTCACGATCAGGATCCCGCTCGCCAGCGAGCTCCTGGAGGTAGGAGCTCTTCACGAACTGGAGCTCCGAATTCTCTC
>JAZDDE010000180.1:0-2280 GCA_036679495.1 Gemmatimonadota bacterium
CTCGGGAAGCCGACTGCCCTGGATCGCGGGCGCCCGATGCTCGAAAGCCCTTGGAGGCTGGGTCGGCCAACCCAAGCGGAGCTGGGGGCTTCGCGAACCGGCGGGTGGCCCTGCGGATCGGTTGGCGGGAGAGGGACCTGCAGCAGCGGGTGAACTCCGCCGGAGGCCAGTGGGATCCCGTCGGGCGGGTCTGGTTCCTGCGGCGCGACGTGGCCGAGCGCCTCGACCTGCGCCACGGGTGGTCGGTGGAGGAGGCTAGATATGGGGACCGCAGGGTACGAGGTGCCTAGACCCAAAGCAAGCGCATTGACCCCGGAAAGCTGGCCTGAAAACGACAGAAACGCCTCGTTCTACTGGTATTATGGATCCAGCGAAGATACCAGAAACCAGCGAGAAGGAGGCGTTTCAAGTGAGGAATAGTAAGCGAAATCTGGCCGCGCGTCAAAAGGAACTGGCTCAGCGTTTGGATCGTTCTTGGCAGCCTCAGCGAGAGAACCCAGTCCTGGAACCTGGGAACATCCACTACGAGGTCTCGGGGCGGGTCAAGGCGGTCAACTTCGGTGGTCTGGGGATGCTGCAGGCCGTGGTCTCGGCGGCCGGTCTTCGGGCGGCGATCGATGAGAAGGTGACGGTGTTGAAGCGTCACCTGCCCTACCATGAGTCGGATCATATCTTGTCGCTGGTCTACAACATTCTCACCGGTGGGCGGTGTCTGGAGGACCTCGATTCGCGGCGCGAGAACGTGGCCTTTCTCGATGCCGTGGGCGCGCGGCGCATTCCGGATCCGACGACGGCTGGGGATTTCTTGCGTCGGTTCGAAGATGAGGGGAAGGTTCGGAGTCTGATGCAGGCCGTCAACCGTGCCCGCTCGGCGGTTTGGAGGACTCGTCCGAAATCCGAGCGCGAGCTCGCGGTGATCGATGTCGACGGGACGATTGCGGAGACGACCGGTCGGTGTAAAGAGCGGATGGATATGTCCTACAACGGCCGGTGGGGCTTCGGTCCGCTAGTCGTTTCGCTGGCGAACTCGCGTGAGGTGCTCTATGTCGTCAATCGCCCCGCGAGCCGGCCGTCGCATGACGGTGCTGCGCTGTGGATCGACCGAGCGATCCGCTGGGCGAGGGAAGGGGCTAGCTTCGAGCGGGTCCGCCTGCGGGGAGATACCGATTTCTCTTTGACCGAGCACTTCGATCGATGGACGGCAGCCAACGTCGAGTTCGTCTTCGGGATCGACGCCCATCCTGGCTTCGTCAAGCGCGCTGAGGCGCTTGAGAGTAAGGCATGGCGGCCGCTGGAGCGCCCGAACCGGCAGGGAGCCAGCCAGCGTCAGCGAGCGAAGGATGTCCGGCAAGAGGTGGTCGAGCAAAAAGGCTTCCGAGATCTGGTGCTTGAGCAAGAGCACGTCGCGGAGATCGACTATCGCCCCCGAAAGTCCCAGAAGACCTACCGGATGATCATCCTTCGCAAGAAGATTCGAGTCAGGCAAGGACAACTCCAACTGGATGACGAGATCCGTTACTTCTTCTACGTCACCAACGTCTCGAAGACGCGTCTCTCCACGGCGGCTGTAGTTCGAGATAACAACCAGCGTTGCAACCAGGAGAATCTGATCGAGCAGTTGAAGAACGGAGTGGGGGCCACCCGGTTTCCGGTGCGCGAATTCTACGCCAACTGGGCTTACCTGGTCATCGCCGCCTTGGCCTGGAACATCAAGGCGTGGGCAGGGCTTCTCTTGCCGGAGACGATGGGCGCCCGAACTCTGCTTCGCATGGAGTTTCGCCGCTTCCTCAATGAGCTCATTCTGCTGCCAACACAGATCCTCAAGACCGGCCGGCGGCTGGTCTTTCGCCTCTTGGCCGTCAATCGCTGGACGACCATGCTGATGGAAGGCACCAAGAGACTCAAACGATGGCAGTACGGATAACAAACCAGCTGAGGCACAGACCCTCTCCTCCGGCCATGGGAGAAGTGCGTCCGCACGGCGCCCATCCGAGGAAAAACTGCTGTCTGTGGCCCTCCTCAGCATCGAAAGACGATCGATCAGTGGCGAAAAGGCGTGAATTAGGCGGAACAAACTGTGCCAACAGGCACGCAAGCGACTTGGGGCCCCATTCAGGCCCCGTGACCGTCAAACGCGCTTGTTTAAGGACTAGCAGCCATGGCGATGCACCGTCCGAGATTCAGGCCCTATGCCTAAGCCGCGGTTTGCATTCTAGCCACGTCTTGTAGGCTCGCTGGCGCCGCGGCACCGACCGAAGCTGCAGACCGCCAGCCACAATA
>JAZDDE010000181.1:0-3378 GCA_036679495.1 Gemmatimonadota bacterium
AACAGACTTGGCCAGGTCGACTGCGATCGTTGTATCCTGCATCTGGACTCCTCCTCTCCGGGGCGTTCCGGAGTCAAGGCAACGTTGGCACGTAGATGCCGCGCACGTTGCGGGGGGAGTCCATCCCATCACAGCAGCTGACACGTCCTGAGCCTCGTTCAACTGCCCGCCGTTCTGCGGGCTCCGCCCACAACGGCTCCAGCCGTCTGGCGGCGCACGCTACACTCCGAACCAACCTCAACAGGCGGGCCGCGCAGCTGAGCGCTAGGTCCGTTAGCCCGTACCAGACGCAATTTGGACGAGTCAGGTCGTGGGATGTGACGGCGCCTCGGCCTTCTCCATCGCATCGTTTACCGTTCGACTGAAGCCAAGGGGATCCTCGATCCCGGGAATCGGCGTCGCAACCAGCCCCGACCCATTGACCGTCACAGAACCTGCGCCCACCATCCGGCTGAGGATTAACTTCGCCACGACCTTCTTGTTCGTGACCGCGAGTTCCGTGGTCATGAACTGCGCCGCTTTCGCGAGAAGCATGATGCCACCCACAACGGAGAGAAGAAGGCCAGCATCACCAATGATGACTCCCAGCACGGTCAGCAGACCAGGTACCACAAAGATCACCCAGTGTTGCTTTGCCTCAAGCAGAACCTGCTCACCGCTCCCGAGGCTCGACTGAACGAACGATCCCATCCGTGTCTCCTTCCGTTATCAGGGCGCCAGCAGGGCACCACGATACGATTCTATTACGAGTAGTGCGGGCTAACAAGCGGTTGCAGCTGACACGCAACAGCTCGCTCCAATCGATCCGTGATACCGTTCTGGCGGCGGGCGCCGTGCCCCAGCGCTGGCGGTCAGCGCTGTTCGGTGCAGCTGAACCGCGATCCGTTAGGCGGCAGGCGGAGGCGATACACTTCAGGTTCGCCTCTGTTGGGGCAAGGGGGCATCATTATGCACGTTGGAGCCGCAAACCTCTGCCTCAGGGTGACGGATCTCGAGAAGTCAATCCGCATCTACGCGGCGCTTGGGCTAAGTCAGGTCGATGGCCAGGGGGTGACGAGCTTGAGTGCCCCTCGTGCGCCGCGGGAACTTCAGCATCTTCCTGATGACGTTCGGCGAGGACTCGGTCAATTTCAGACGTGCGGACGTCTTCGACATCTACGAGCACCTTCGTGGGAAGAGGCTAGAGCTCAACGGCAAGCCGGAGCGCTACACAAGCGAGGAACACGGTGAGGACGGCACTGCGTGGATGACCTACGACCCCGATGGCCACGGAGTCTACTTCAACACTAACCGACGGGAGACCACTCCGGAACACAGGCAGGAGCGAGTGCGCCAGCTCCTCCAGAACACGGAGCAGGATCTGGTCGATCTCGGATCGAGCGAGGAGTGCTTGGATGCGTTTCGCGAGGTTCTGGCCAAGTTCGGTTCGGACTAGCGGGCAGCAGCGGGCTAGAAGCGGGGCCGCGCGATGTGGCCCGAGCAGCCAGCTAGCATGCCGCCTAACAAGGCGCTGCAGCTGACAGGTTACAGCGCCTTCGAATCGGTTCGTGGCAAAGTGCAGAGGTACCGGCGATCAGGTTTCAGGTAGCAGTGCGCCGCCTGCAGCTGAGCGCCATGTCCGTTAGGCGGCACGAGGAGCGAGACAGATGCCCAAGGCGACGCCTGTCCTCAAGGGGCTCAACCTCGTCGTTCGAGACATGGAGGCGACGCTAACGTTCTACCGTCGTCTGGGGCTCGAGATCCCAGACTCCGATGTCTGGCACACACCGACCGGCGCGCATCACGTAGAGGTGTCCATGCCCAACGGCATGGATCTCGACTTCGACAGTGCAGAACTTGCCAAGAGCTACAACGCCGGATGGCAGCCCGACGGCAGCAGAAGTGTTATCGGATTCTCGGTGCCGACACGCGAAGCAGTCGACGAACGCTATGCCGAGCTGACTGGGGCCGGGTATTCCGGTCTTCAGCCGCCCTACGACGCCTTCTGGGGTGCTCGATACGCGATCGTTCAAGACCCAGACGGCAACCACGTCGGCCTCATGAGCCCACTGGACCCCGCACGACGGAGCGCTCCGCCCTCCGTCTAAGGTTCGGCGGTGCCAGCCCGCGCGTTCCGCCTAACAAGTCGCTGCAGCTGACTGCCTGTACGGGTTGCCAATTTTGGGGCGTGGTATGCTTGCAGTCATCCAGGCGGTCAGGTGCCTTCGGCGGCGTGCGTCGGCAGCAGCTGAGCGCCATGTCCGTTAGGCGGCTCACGATCGAAGTATCTCAACTGACGCCAGCGCGGGAACCTGCCTTCATCGAGCTAGTCCGCAAGATCGAGGAAGACACGCGCCCCGGCGACTCCGAGGCCGCAGACCAAGCCGAACAGTGGGCTCGCGATACACGGCGCTCATTCGACTATCTCAGCTCGGACTCGCATTGGGTCCTTGTCGCAAACTCGGGTCGGGCGCTTGTCGCCTACGCAGCGCTGGCGCGGGTCCCGAAACTGGATCCAAGACGAGGCTACATCCTCATCGACGAACTCTATGTTCTATCGGAACACCGACGCAACGGCATAGCCAGCTCTCTGGTCGAGAGCGCGGCGCAGTTGGCGGGGTCCCTTGGGTACAAGGCGGTTCGGCTCCTTGTCGAGCCCGAGAATGAAGCCGCCGTGGCTCTCTATCGCCGGCAAGGCTTCGAACCCAGAAGCCCAACCCTCTATGAGCGGCCACTCGTCTAGTCCCCCGCCGCCTAACAAGACGCTGCAGCTGACTGCCTGTACGGGTTGCCAATTTCGGAGCGTGGTAGACTTGCGGCCTTTCTAGGTGGTCAGGTGGCTTCGGCGGTGTGCGCCGGCAGCAGCTGAGCGCCATGTCCGTTAGACGGCAGCGCAACCTGAACCGCCTAGTTCGATCATTGATCGTCGCGCCACTGATGTTGGCGGTCCTGGGTGGCCTTTTCTTCGGCCATGCAGCCAACCCTGCTTCATGGCTCGGATACGGCCAAGTAGGCCTTATCGTGTCAACGGCATACGTGACGGCCGGAGCGTTCCTGATTCGGCGACAGTACTACGGTGCGAAGCGAGCCGAACTTCGTGCGAAGGGACAGGACCCAGCCGGGACGCTCGCGATCATTGGCGTCAACCTCTTCCTCAGCGTCTCCTGCTTCTCGTTTGTCTTGTGCCTGTTCGGGCTGCCGCTTTGGCAGCACTACATCGCCTGCGCCCTCTCATTTGGCGGCATGGTTGCTTGGCCGATCTGGTTGGAGCGCCGTCCACCCCCTGCCGTCTAACAAGCGACTGTGATCGAAGTCAAGCCGTAGCGCGTTGAGTTTCCTCCCACGTGGTCTTGTCGCGAGCCATGGCGTTGAGGATGACGAGCAGTTTGTGGGCGACGG
>JAZDDE010000182.1:0-3475 GCA_036679495.1 Gemmatimonadota bacterium
CCGGTAAGACCATCCATCGCATCCTCGTCGAGAATCGCCACAACGTTGCCCGACTTGTGTCCGTCCCGCCGCGGCACCGCCGCCGGCACCTCCACCATCCGGATCCCCAGCACCTCCTCGTGCCCCCGTGGCCGCAGTAGCCCAACAGCTCGCCGATTGGTCGCCAGGCGCCGCGCGATGTCGGCACGACCCTTCTTGTCCCTTCGCGGAATCAGCTCCGCCGCGCGGGCGAGCCCGAACTCGGCTTCCTCGTATCTCTCAACGCCGCGGCAGGCGGACCCGTACACCGACCAGGCGTAAGCCTGCAAGCTAGGTCGCCGATCCCGGTCCGCCAAGCGGGCCACCGCCTCGAGAGCTGCCGACGCCACTTCCAGGCCGGCCTGGGGCTCGTCAAAGCGAACCTCCTCGGCCCGATCCACCACGGCTCGCACGATCCCGGAAGTCGGGTTGTCGGTCAACAGGCTTCGGGCGGACTGGCCATCCTTGACGAGCTCAACCCGAGCAATCTCCCTTCTCATATGATGATGACCTTACCCCGCTCGACGCCCGAGGCGCAAGCGTCGGCGCAGGGTCGTGGCAGTGGGTGCGTTAGCTTGACCCACTACCCGACCACGGGCCTCGCGAGGGCTAGCCGCTGGGATCCAAGACGGGGCCCGCGCCGGCTTTGACGGAGGTTCTGATTCTCATGGCGTCTCCTTCTTCGCCCAGGACGAAGCCCGCGGAATTGCCTGAGTCGCCCGGGCGCCTCATTTTCTATCAATCAGAGACCTACTTCAGGCATCCCGAGAGCCGATCTCGGAAAAATGGCCATAGGGACTGCATACGAGAAGTCTCGGGGTGGCGGTTACTCGAAGGTGGGAGATATTTCGGGTAAGATCTGGGAGCGATGAATGGCGAGGTGATGAAAGCGCTCGGGGAGTACGTCGCTGATCCGACGAACCGATCGCCCCTCGTTTTGTACTTGAGGGCGCTCGAGGAGATGAGCGCGGAAGGCTCGGCCGGTCATGACTCGGCCGGTGGCGGCCCCGCCGGTGGCCGGGTGGTCGCCAAGGTGGACGGCTTCGGCATTCTGAAGTCGGTGCGGATCGCGCCGGCACTGATGAGCGATGTGCCGCGGCTGGAGGAGCTGGTGAGGGAGGCGTTCAATCTGGCGAAGCTCGAGGCCGGGAGGCAGAGGCCGCCGGTGCCGCGCTTGACGGAGACCCGGAAGCTCGGCGCGGCGCAGCAAGCCTCGGCGATCACGTCCTCGGGCTCGATGAACGTCAACACGAGGCGCTCGACGACGCCGGGGCGCTGATTCCGGGATCGGATCATGCGCGACGCGAAGAGGATGCCGCTGGAGCTCCGCGGGCTGATGGTCCAAGTCTCCCGGATTGACGGCCGCTTCGGCGCGGCGGGAGGCGGGGATCGAGGACAGCTCGGTGTTGCGGCGGTTCCGGCGGGCGGCGGGGGTGTCGTTGTCCGGGTATATCCAGCGGCGGCAGGTGGAGACGGAGATTCGCCGAGCTGAAAGGGCGCCTGGAAGCTAGACGGCGCTGGTGGCCGCTCAACGCTGATCACACGTACTTCGAGCTGCGTTAGAAACCAGCGGCAGTTCCCAAGGAAGTTCCGCCGAGCATCCACCCGATTGGCCCTCCGACTTCAACAATCACTCCGGAGGCGAGTCCTCTGCAGCGGTCTCGTCGGTGGCATCCAGGTTCTCATCTAGGAGTTCGTCGAAGTCGAACGCCTCTAGGAGGTTGCTGAAAAACGAGGTTCCGTGAGCCGAGTTCCTCGCAGAAGGGTGGTTGATGAAGCAAGAGCCTGACGATGTATGCATCGCTCGGCCCCAGGCAGGGGGGTGCAGAGACGAGGTAGCGTCCCACGCAGTGGGATGCGGAGAGCTTTTCGGTAGCTTGCTGCAGGCAATCGGCGACCCATCCACCTGGGCACGCACCCCTCGGCGTCCGACTGTGAGTTCTTCGGACTCAGGTCGGACATACCGAAGCCTCCAGATTTCGCATTCGCACGAGGTTATAGGCGGCGGTGGTCAGGGTCTTCCTCTGGAGCCCAACCGTCTTTGCCCAGCCGAAGATCGGCTCGATCAGTTTGCGACGGTTCTGGCTCATGCCGTAGCCAGTATGGCGTGTCGTCCGGCCATCGATGGCGCTTCTTCGGTTCGTGGTGTTCTGCGCCACGTGCGGTGTCGCCTTCAGAGTCCGCAAGCCGGCGACAAAATCCTTCGTGTCGTACCCCTTGTCCCCGGCCACCGTCACACGGTGATTGCCCGAAAGCTCCGACACCATTTTCAAACCGGTCTCGCGCTCGGCCGTTCCCGTCGCCTGGGTCACCTCAGCATTCACGGCCAGCCCGTGGCGATGGTCCATCAACAGATGCCCCATGAAGCTCAGCTTGGCCTCCTTCCCGGGGCCTTTGCGGAACAACCGAGCCTCTGGATCCGTCGTCGACTGATGCGTCTCGTTCTTGCGTTTCTGGCCCCGGAAGTCACCCTCTGGACCAGAAGGTCCCTGCGTGTCTTTAGGCCGGAAGCTGTTCTGACCAGCCCACGCCTCGATCAAGGTCCCATCCACCGTAAAGTGTTCATCCGAAAGAAGGTTGCGGGATCGAGCCTGATCCAGGATACGCTCGAAGAAGAGCTGACCCAGCTCGCCAGACAGGAGCCGGTCTCGGTTCTTTGTAAACGTGGTCGGGACCCAGACCTTCTCGTCAATGCCGAGGCCCACGAACCATCGGAACAAGAGGTTGTACTGGAGTTGCTCGATCAGCATCCGCTCGCTGCGAATCGAGTAGAGAATCTGAAGCAGCAGCGCCCGCAGAAGCTTCTCCGGCGGAATCGAAGGGCGTCCCGTATGGGAGTAGAGCAGTTCGAACTCGGCAGACATTTCCGTCAAGGCAGCATCGACCATTTGGCGGATCGGCCGCAGCGGATGCTGTTTGGGAATCCACTGCTCCAGATGTACATAGGCAAACAGGGAATGCTGCTGAGAGTCGTCGCCACGCACTGCTATCTCCTTTGTTTTCTACATCTTATCAGAAAACAAGAAGCCGTGGCGAGTTTTTCAGCAGCCTCCTAGTCGCCGGCGAACGCCCTCGCCGCTTCGTCGATCTTGTCCGCAATATGACTGAGTGCGGCACGCCATCTCGCTTTCGGTAACTGATCTAGGGGTTTTTTGATATCGTGGAGTGCCTGGTAGTTCTTTATTGGCGTCTTCGAAAAGAGGGACGCGCTGACATGAATCCAGAGAATTCTCAAGCCGTTCCTCTTCGCGTCTTTCAGCAGGCGCGGGAGCTCTCTCTCCCTGATGAATTCAGAGGCCAAGAAGTCTGCGCTTACCAGCAAGACAGCGGCTTTGGATCCAGCGAGTGCTCTCTCGATATCTGCTTTCCAGCGACCGCCTGGCTCGATCATTGTGTCGTCCCAAAGCGAAAGAACTTGTCCCAGCGGAGCAAGCATTTTCTTTAGCTCCTTCAGCCA
>JAZDDE010000183.1:0-4456 GCA_036679495.1 Gemmatimonadota bacterium
CGATCAGATCCGGGCCTATCTTGAGCGCCTTCAGACCGAGGTTGGGTCCCTCTGTCCGGTCGTGATTTCGCATGAAGTCGACCGCCCCCTCGAGACGGGCGGCGGGATTCTCCACGCAAGCTCTCTTTTCGGTGGCGCGGACCTGATCGTTATCCAGAACGTGGACGTGATTTCTGGGCTTGATCTACAGCGGTTCGTGCGAGCCCACCTCGAATCAGGCGCTCTCGCCACCCTGGCTGTCAGCCAGCGCCAGTCTTCGCGGGCGCTGTGGTTTGATGAACTCGGGCTTTGCGGTAGGGACAAGCGATCGGAGGACGGAACGGAGACAGTAAGGGAACGGGTTCGGAGCGCGGTCGGCGACCCTCATGGTGCTGCGTTTGCCGGACTTCATTGCGTGTCTCCGGACCTACTAGGCCATTTGGATGCCTATGCTTCAGAGATCCGAGAAACAGCCTTCTCAATCACAGACGCATACCTGTGGCTTGCCGGCCTCGGAGAGCCAATCCAGCCCTACGATGCGGCGGACGCCCTATGGCTGGAAGTCGGGACTCCCGAGCGACTCGAGGCCGCCCGCCGCACCATTGGCCAACTGGATCGCGCCGACCAGCCCTAGGCGCACTTTACGCCTGCGTCCCTCGCATCGAGCCAGTCCACAGCGGCCTGGATCTGGTAATCTATCTCGCGAACAGCCTCATCCTGGCCACGCATCTGGAGCCGCATGTCCAGGAGTTCATCGATCCAAGCCTTGATCTGTCTGTAGGGCGAACACGGCCCTACCTGCTGCCGAATCAGTCGTGTTGTCATGCTCCACCTCCACCCTTCAGCCTATCCCGCAGCCGTCTATTTGATAGACGGTCTACCCACTACTTACGTAACGAAAACTGACCCGTAGTGGTTTCGGGTCACATCTATTCGCCGCCCTCGTCGCGTCCGGCCTGATCTCCGATAAGTCTGGCCATCACCTTCG
This sequence comes from Gemmatimonadota bacterium, assembly GCA_036679495.1. Lineage (GTDB taxonomy): Bacteria > Gemmatimonadota > Gemmatimonadetes > Palauibacterales > Palauibacteraceae > JAZDDE01. The sequence continues at coordinate 968 of JAZDDE010000183.1, forward strand.
AATACGTGCGTCCCGACCGGACCCGGCCACCGCCCGCGAGTGACACAACGTACTCTCCGTGTGCAACCGCCCGGAGTTCCGTTATCCGATCGACGCGTACGATGGCTGATCGGCTGACCCGCTTGAAATCCTCACCGAGCCGGCCCTCGATTCCCGTCATCGTCTCACGCAGAAGATGAGACGTCTCGCCCGCATAGATCCGCACATAGTTGCCGGCGGCCTCGACCCATTCGATCTCCTGGACTCGCACGAATCGAACCCGTCCCCGGGAACGAACAACGATGCGCTCGGGACCGGCGGTCTGCCTGCGGACGTCTCCGAGCAGAGCTCGCAAATCCGACCTCAGATCTGAATCGTCTCGCAATCGCTCCTTGACCCAATCGAGCGTCCGGTGAAACCGGTCCTGGTCGAAGGGTTTGAGGAGGTAGTCGATGGCGTGCACGTCGAAGGCTCGTATCGCGTATTGGTCGTATGCCGTGACGAAAACGACGGCGGGTAGACGATCGCTATCGAGCTTTCTCAGAACCTGGAAGCCGTCCATCTCGGGCATCTGAACGTCCAGAAAGACCAGGTCCGGCGACAGTTCTAGAATAGTTGAGACGGCGCTGAGTCCATCTTCACATTCGCCCACAACCTCAATGTCCGAATCTCCCTGAAGCAGCGTACGGACTCGTTCTCGGGCGAGCGGCTCGTCATCCACGACGAGAGCTCTGATCTTACTCACCGCCTGACTCTCCGGCGCCAGCTTCCTGATAAGGAATCTTGATCGAAATCTGAAGCCCGCCCGCCTCAGATGTTCCCAGCCTGAATTCTTGGGCCTCACCGTATAGGTGCTGCAGACGCGCCCGAGAGTTGGCCAGGCCGACGCCCCCCTGACCGCTGCCATCCGTGACGCGGGCAACGTCCAGTCCGGGTCCGTCGTCCTCGATCGTAATCCACACTGAATGATCTTTAAGCTCCGTGCGAACACCGATCCAGCCTGGACCGGCTCGCGGGGCAATGCCGTGCCGTATGGCGTTCTCAACCAGCGGCTGGAGGATGAGATGGGGGACCAGCGCATCCAGCGCATCAGGGTCGGTATCCACCGCCACCGTGAGTCGACTACCGAACCGAATGCGCTCGATGTCCAGGTATCGCTCCAACAACTCCAATTCATCTTTGAGGGCAACTTGCTGGGCTCCCTCGCTCTCGAGCGCGACTCTGAGCAGGTCGCTCAGGCGCGCCAGCATACGTTCGGCCGAATCCACGTCTCTGTGCATCAGGGTGGAAATGGCATGCAGGGTGTTAAACAGGAAATGCGGATGGATCTGCGTGCGAAGCACTTGCAGTCGGGCCTCAGCCAGCCGGGCCTCGAGCTGGGATGCGGCCAACTCGCGCTCCCGGTTTCTCCGGTAGGACGTGACGAGATGGACCGCGGCCACGGTCGCTGCATACACCAGCAGGTTGGAATGGAAGTCGGCGAGGTCCGCCACAGCGCTGAATTGCCGATTGGTCATCCAGGGCAGAAACTGCCCGATCCCAGCATCCAGCGCAGAGTACAAGATCGAGAACGTGATCCCGCCCAGAAGATGGACTATCAGGCTGGTCAGCCGCCGACCCTTTTCTACTGGAAAACGGCGCGCAAACAGAAAGATCAGGGGTACGAGGAGGGCCCACAGATACCACGAGGTGAGCGCCGGGGCGAGGGCACGGCCCCAGGTCATCCGGTTATCGGCGTAACGGTAGTAGGTGAAGAATGTCCGCGAACCGAAGAACGCGCCCAGCAGGGTGGCCGCACCGAACACGGCGGCCACCCGAACGATGAGGTTTCTTATTGTCCCCGAAGCTCCGCCAAGCGTTCCCGTGCACCGTCGTTCGTCGGATCCATGGATAGCGCTTTCTCATAGAATTCGATGGCGTGAGCGTTGTCACCGACCGTCATATAGGCCTCCGCGAAGCTGTCCCACACGTTAGCCGATTCCGGATGCAGCTCTGTGTTGAACTGAAAAACACGCAGCGCGGTCTGCGGCTGGCGCCGCAGATACTGGTAGCCTAACGTGTTTATCGCTTGTTCGGGCAACATCTGCGCGCCCCGCCTGTCGCTTTCATCCTCATAGAGTGCAATGGCAGCGTCCAGGTCACCCCTCCCGACTAAAGCGAGAAATTCGTTTTCCCGCTGGACGGACGGAGGCTGCTCGCCGTGAGTCAGACTCCACACGTACGCCGAGATGGCGGCCATTTCCGCTCGGGTCAGATTCATTCCACCACTCGGATTCATCTGGAAGCGGCGCGGTGTCGTGGCCTTCATCTCGCTTCTCTTGACGCCCCACATGATCGTGCTCTGGATGCCGTCGAAGTCTCCCTCGCTGTGCAGCCACTCCACGTCGCTCAGATCGGGAGCTCGGGTTCCCGATCCTCTTCCCCCAACAGCGTGACAGAAAATACAGGTCCCCTCATTGTAAAGCGCGCTGCCCTCTTCGATCAGCTGGGCCAGGGCTGCCGGCTGGATGGTGTCGGTTACCGACGGTCGTTCACCGTTCTCCTGAGCCCGGGCAGCAGGGACAATCACAAGTACGAGAAGAGCTACAACCATAGCCCTGGAAGTCCAGCTTCTGTCAGCTCTGCGCATGATTCCTCCAGTGTCTGTAAGACGCGTTAACTGCCCAAGCTGCCAGCAGAACACCGGGCAATCCAGAATATCGGGACCATCCGGTCTCAACACGGGACAAACGGCTGCCCAACTGGGGCGAGCGTGCCGAATGTAGCGAGTATCCGGGAAAACTTCCCCTCTTAGCATGAGTATGGTCGACACGCACGCCGGCAGCGATCCGGCAAACTGTGCCAGCATCGCATGTTATGATGTCGTCCAGATCGGCTGGCTCTGGAACGGCCCGTGCAGCACGGAACGGTTTGCTGCTCTGAAGGAGCACCTGAATATCGGTGGGGGGATATGATGGGCGTTAGCAATACACACCCAAGAGGGCGACGCAGTAACCCAAGAGGGCGACGCACTGTTACGCAGCCACTCAGAGTGATGGCGGCGCGCACGATGGACGTGGGCCTCTCCGGAATCGGTCTGCTCGCCCTGTCGCCGGTGATCGCCCTGATAGCCGGAGCTGTCCGGCTGGACTCAAGCGGTCCGATTTTCTACAGACAACGACGCGTGGGGCTCGATCGCAGGACTGCCTCCCCGCCCGCTCAGGATGGAGCCAGGCGGACGAGCGATTTCGGGGGGCGTCCGTTTGAGATCTACAAGTTTCGAACTATGGAAGTCTCCGCGGAGCATGAGACCGGGCCGGTGTGGTCCTCTCGCAACGACGCCCGAATCACTCGCGTCGGCCGCTGGCTTCGCAACTATCGGTTCGACGAACTGCCGCAGCTCATGAACGTGCTCAAGGGTGACATGTCGATCGTAGGACCGAGGCCTGAACGTCCTCACATAGCGGTATCGCTGGCTACCGAGGTATCCGACTATCAGCGCCGCCACCGAGTGCTACCCGGAATAACAGG
>JAZDDE010000184.1:0-2044 GCA_036679495.1 Gemmatimonadota bacterium
GGGCAAGCGTCTCGTACGCGTCGAGCGGAACGAATCAGCGACGACCGATCGTGCCGACGCATGAGCACCGAGCACGAGGAATCTTCCGGACCGCCGACCGAGGAGTTCGGTGAGCTGCTTCGGTACACGTTCCCGGGCTATCTGGGTGGTCTGGTCGTCGGCGCAACGTTCGATTATCTCGGCCTGCAGCGCAGCGGCTTGGGCCAGGCCTTCGTGCGCACGCTCGCGGGGGCGGGCGAAAGCCTTCTGGAAGGTGTCTATGCGCTGCGCAAGCGTCTGGGCCGGGCCAGCGCGAGCATGGCGGAGGCGTACGGGTGGGGCAAGCTCATTGGCGTCGCGTTCGCGTGGTTGATCGATGCCGCGAGTCGTCTGGCCGGTGTCGATGTCTACGGTGTGCAGGGTTTCTACATTCCGTTCTTCTACGGCATGTCGGACCAGATCGGCGGCAACCTCTCCGGCCTGCTTTTTCTGCAAAGACGGACGGCAAGCTGGAGTCGCGCACTCGCTGCCTACCTGCGTCACCCGGTCATGCTTACGGGTCTGCTGCTCATCCTGACCGTGCCGTGGGGTCTTGCGGGCGCGCGTCTCCTGGGGTTCAGTCCATCCACACAGGTACTGACCGCACTGGAGACGATCCTCGCGAACCTGTGCTGGCTCCCTCCGCTGGTGGGTTGGTGGGTGGAGCGCGGCCGGCGAAACCAGGATGAGCATGAGACGAGGGTGGCTGCGCGCGATATTGCTCGCAAGCTGGGTTAGCTTTTGGGCTATCGCTGGGCCTGCGCGTGCTGAGGAGTCCGCTGAGGCCGCCGCGCCTGCGACAGCGACGTTTGCCGGTGGCTGCTTCTGGTGCATGCAGCCGCCCTTCGACAAGCTCGACGGCGTGCTATCCACGACTGTGGGCTACACCGGCGGACGCACGAAGGACCCGACCTATCCTGAAGTGTCAGCCGGAGAAACCGGTCATGCGGAAGCGGTGCAGGTCGTTTATGACCCGGCCAGGATCAGCTACGCGCAGCTGCTCGATGTCTTCTGGCGCAACATCGACCCGCTCACGCCGAACGCCCAGTTCTGTGACCGCGGCAGCCAGTATCGCTCGGCGATCTTCTATCACGCTGAGACACAGAGAGACCTGGCGGAGCAGTCGAAGAAGCAGCTCGAAGAGCCCAAGCGATTCGATCGTCCGATCGTTACGGAGATTACCGCTGCAATGAAGTTCTATGCGGCCGAGGAGTACCATCAGAACTACCCCGAGAAGAATCCGGCACGCTACGAGTACTATCGCTGGAGATGTGGGCGGGACCGGCGCCTGAAGAAACTGTGGGGCACGCCAGCGGTCTCCGGAGAGACAGAGAAATGACGCGTCCGGGTGCTGGTAGAATGCTTTACAAGTAATACTTCGGGGAGGAAGCCATGGGACTCTCCGCTCACCTGGCCGGTGTACAGAACGGCATGCTTCTCATCTTGCTGGGCCTCGTGTGGCCGGAGGTGCTCGTTTTCTTCGGCTTGGGCTGCGGCTCCCTGGCGATCCTGGTTGCGACTGCGCTGACCCTGTACGGGCTGGGCGGCGGGAGAACCTCCGGGAGAGAAGTGTAGTTTGACGCTGCGAGAGCGCTTCGGAGAGAGCTACGAGGAGTGCTGCCGACGAGTCCCCCGTCGGATTCCTCGCCGGACTCGGAACGGGGATTCAGGCTAGCGGTCATGCATTTCGTGATTGAAGAGATGAGGGAAGCGGACTGGACAAGCGTTCGTGCGATCTATCAGGAAGGCATTGCCGGTGGCACTGCGACGTTCGAGTCGCAGGTTCCCGAATGGCCCGAGTGGGATCGCGGTCATCTCCGCGCGGGTCGTCTCGTGGCTCGCTCAGAGGGTCAGGTGGTGGGATGGGCGGCCCTCACACCCGTCTCGGACCGCTGCGCGTACACGGGTGTGGCAGAGGTGAGCATCTACGTCACGGCTTCAGCGAGAGAGAAGGGGACTGGCAAGGCGCTGCTGCAGGCCCTGATTCAGACTTCAGAGCGCGCCGGCGTATGGACCTTGCAGGGCG
>JAZDDE010000185.1:0-2458 GCA_036679495.1 Gemmatimonadota bacterium
GTCGAAGCGGACGCCCCGGATTCGCAGAAACCCGGCCAGCGCCAAGATGACAGCCCCCGCCAGGTAAAGCTGGTAGGTGACCAGCGTGTGGTGCACGTAGTAGAGACCGCGTTCGACCATCCAATCGTCTTTGAGATAGAAGGTGTTGGGCAGGAGGTCGGCGTAGTAGTAGACACGAAACAGGAGCCAGCTGGTCACAGCGACAAGCCCCGTGACGGCGGTTCGCCTGACGACACCTGGCTCTTTACGCACCATGAACAGCACGATCACGAGGGGCAGAATCAGTTCGTGGCGAACCAGCGGCGAAATCGCGACTGCGACCTGAAGGAGGCGATTTCGTGGAAAGAAGAGCAAGAGAGCATAGGCGACCGCCAAAGCTTGAAGCAGCGCCGTCTCGAGACCGCCAGTGAAGTACGTCAGGATGCTGTAGTTGCACGTCGCGAAGGCCAGCGGCAGGTTGACGATTGGCCCGGGTGGCGCGAGACGCCGATTGAGGACGACCAGTCCGTAGGAGAACAGGGCGAAGCAGGCCACGGCCAGGACAAGCACGATCGTCGGGAACGGGAGGCGAAGGGCACGCAGAGCGAGAAGCAAGAGGGTCCATAGCGGACTCGAGAAGCCCTCGACGTATTCGCCCGCGTTATAGACCAGCCCGATCTTGAGGAACAGGAAGTTATCGATGTAGCGGAAGTAGACGAAGGCGTCGTCGATCAGCCACCGGTACCGCACCAGCAGCACGAGGCCGACGGCTATGTAGACCCACTCGATAGGCTTTGGCAGCTCCCAGGAGCGGGTGCTTTGCTGATCGTCCGGCATGCAGGAGCTACAGATAGCCGAGGCTTCGCAGCTGCGCCTTTTCTTTCTCCGTTAGGGGGCGCCCCGGTGGCTCGCCCTCGGGCCCGAGGTTTCGCGCTGCCAGCCAGCGCCGTAGGATCGACGACAGCTCGTCGAGTCGCTCCGGCTGTGCGCTCGCCAGATCTAGCTGCTCTCCGGCTCGGCTCGTCAAGTCGTACAACTCCGCCGGCCCGCCGGACGACCAGACGAGTTTGTGAGCGCCTAGGCGCAACGCCCGAAGCTGGTGCTCGAACGGCGTCGGGTCCCACTCTGGATTGCTCTCCCCGGCACGACGCAGCATGTTGCGATAGGGTTCGACGTACTCCGCGACGACCGGCCTGTCCGGCGACGGTCGGGACAAGTTGGCGAGGCCTGGGAGTCGAGGTCGGTGCACCCCCGCAAGGTCGAGAATAGTGGGGAAAAGGTCGATATTGGACACCGGGACCTCCTCGCGTCCGGGAGGCAGACGGCCTGGAGCCCAAATGACCAGGGGCACGGAGAGCACGCCCTCGTAGAGGCTGTACTGGTGAAGATAGCTGCCCATGTCTCCCAGGTGCTCTCCATGATCAGAGGTGAGAATGATGACTGTGTTGTCGAGCAGATCGCGCGCGAGTAGGTCCTCGAACAACCGATCGAGGAGTTCGTCCAGCTCGAGGAGTGTCGCGTCGTAGATTGCTCCGATCAACTCCTGTTCGGCGGCTGAGAAGGGTGTGGCCAGTCCGAAAGTCACTCGCTTGAAGCGCCGCTGCGATTGATCGAACGCGTAGGAGGCGTCGACCCCGTCCGAATCGAGGATCCGCTCGAGAAAGCGGCGCGGCGGAACGCGGATACGGTGGGCCTCCATGTAGTTGAGAAAGGCGAAGAAGGGCTGGTCCGGCTCTCGACGATCAAGAAAATGGAAGAATCGGTCGTTTGCGATCTCGCCTACCGCCTTGACGAACCAGTCCCGCGCCCGCGAACCGCGAACTCCGGCTCGAATCGGGTTGTGAGAGTCCGCGTCATCGATCTTGGCCAGGACCGTTTCTCGCGCCTTGTCGACCAGCGACGCGTCGCCGGGGTGCTCCTCGGTTTGAAAGCCCTGGCTCAGATTGAGACGGCGGGAGACGGACGGGTTGGCGCTGAACAGATAGGTCTGGTAGCCCTCATCCCGGAGGATCTCGGCGACCGTCTCGAAACGGTCATCGAGCCGCGAGTTGAGCGTATTGACGCCATGCTCACTCGGGAAGAGCCCAGTGAACATCGAGGCGTGCGATGGGACGGTCCAGCAAGAGACGGCCGAGCAGTTGTAGACCCGCGCGGACTCGGACCGGCGGTCCAGGTTTGGCGTCGTATCGCGCGAGTGCCCGTAGAGACTCATGCGATCCGCCCGCACCGTGTCCCAGACGATCCAGAGGATGTTGGGCCGCGGCTCGCCGCCACCGCAGCCGGCTAATACGAGCGCTAGAGCCGCGAGCAGGGCGGCCTTGGCCGCCGTTGCGTGAGATGAGGATTGCGTCAACGCGCTGCCGGGCCCTCTTCCCGTCATCGCATGACCCGTGGCAGATGGTGACGTTCGTCTTCGGTCAGCCCGCAGCATCTCGTGCCTGCCGGAACTAGTCACCGACCGTGCCGGGCTGGGTAATGA
>JAZDDE010000186.1:0-29538 GCA_036679495.1 Gemmatimonadota bacterium
CAGGGGGTCGAGTTGCACATCCAGATGGCCCTGAGCGCGGTAGGCTTCCACCAGGGCGCCCGCTACCGCTGCCAGCCGCAGCCGGTCCTCGGAGATGGCCGTGCCCGAGACGGGGCCCCCTGCAATCGAGCTGACGGGCACGACAGCGCCGTGCTCCAGCAGGTCTACCAGTGACGGTGGAATGAGGCCGCGCTCACGAAGCGCCCGCTCCGCCATTTGCTCGGCGTAGCCCGCATTGTAGCCATCAGCCGCCGACAATAGCGGATCGTCTCTTGGATCGGTCACGTCGGGCCGGTCTTTCCGGTCAGTTCTGCGAAAGACTTGTGAATACGGCTGTCAGCCACTGCTCCGTGCTAATGAAGCCGCTGCCCCAGGCCGCCCAGCGCTCGGGCACGCCCGCCGCGAGAATCTGCTCCAGACTCTCTCCTCGCTCGATGGCACCGCTAACTAGCGCAATTGATTCGGTCAACATCTCCTCGTATTCACGCAGATCGTCTTTCCCGGACAGCGGGCCGTGACCCGGAATGACCTTGGTATCTGAGGCAAGCCGATCGAGCACGGCCGCCACGTTGTCAGCCAGACCCTGCACGCTTCCGCCGTTCCCCAGATCCACGAAGGGAAATCTGCCTGCAAAGAAATCATCACCCATGTGCACGACGTTCGATCCGAGGAAAAATACTACCGCATCGCCGTCCGTGTGGCCGTGCGGGTAGTGAATGACTCGGATCTCCTCGCCGTTGAAATGTATAGACACAGAGTCGCCGAAGGTGACTACGGGGAGCGCCTCGGGCGGAGCGGGGGGGACGTCTCGGCCTAACACGTGGGCCCCGGACATGAGGATTCGGCGCACGTTCGAGTGGGCCACGACAGGTGCGGTGCGGCCGAACACCACATTGCCGCCGGTGTGATCCGGGTGCCAGTGCGTGTTGAGGACGAAGCTCACGTCCGAGTCGCTCAGCTCAGCGAGAGAGGCCCTGATCCTGTCCGCGAGTGGAGCAAATTGATCATCCACAATCAGGAGTCCGTCCGGGCCCGCTGACACACCGATATTCCCACCCGATCCAGTGAGCATGTGAATGCCGCCGGAGACATGTTCCGCGTGAATCTGCACGTTGGCCGCATCCTGCCCCGCAACCGGGCTCGCGGCGAACAAGACTCCGCCCAACGCTGCTATTCCTGCTCGAAGCTTCATTTTCGGTCCTATGTCGGATAGTACGCCTCTCGGTAACCGCTCACACTCTCGGCTCTTTTGCTGATCGAGGCAAGCTTCAGCAGAGGCCGCCGATGCGGCCGTATGTCTCGCGGAACGCGGACCGGGCTGGCGCCGTTTACCGTACGCCTGAACGAAAGGTCGTGAGTGCGGAATCCTACAATGTGGCGCCGGGCAGCGGCGAGCACCGCCGGCCTGCTCTTGCTGGCCGTACAGCCAGGCTGCGCCCAGGACTCGCAGGCGGACGCGCGCCGACTCGCCGGGCGAGACGTCTGGCGTACAGATTTTAGTCAACATGCGGTACCGCTGCGCGAAATCGTGTCCGGCGGGCCACCCAAGGACGGGATCCCCGCGGTGGATCGTCCTCGCTTCGAGGACGCGGCAGCGGCGGGTGATTGGCTCGGGTCCCGAGACCCCGTCGTCGTTGTTGAGAAGGGCGGAGTCGTAAAGGGATACCCGCTCAGTATCCTCATCTGGCATGAGATCGTTAACGACAAGGTCGGCGATATTCCGGTGACCGTGACGTTTTGCCCCCTGTGCAATACGGCGCTCGCGTTTGACCGCCGACTTGACGGACGCGTACTCGACTTCGGCACGACCGGCCGTCTGCGTCACTCCGACCTCGTCATGTACGACAGGCAGACGGAGACCTGGTGGCAGCAGGCCGTAGGGGAAGCTATCGTCGGCGACTTGACCGGACAGAAGCTCGAGCTCATCTCGGCCAACACCCTCGGATGGGAGACCGCGAGGCAGCTGTATCCGGACATTCAGGTGCTGTCGAGGGACACGGGATTCCCAGAGTATCGAGAGAGCGGCAGGTACGGGAGAAATCCATACGCTGGCTACGATCGGCCCGGCAATAAGCCGTTCGGCCGATTCTTCGGGGGTCAGTCTGATCCGAGGCTTCAGGCGATGGAGCGCGTGGTCGGACTCGACATTGGAGACGGGTGGGCCGTGGCCTTCAGCAGCCTGCGGGAAGACCGGGTCGCGAACACCTCTGTGGGCGGGCGGGACGTCGCGGTGTTCTGGGCACCGGGTGCAGCAAGCGCCCTGGATGAGGGCCGGATCGCTAACGGCCGCGATGTCGGGCAGACGGCGGTCTTTGACAGGACCGTCAGAGGAAGAAAGCTCGATTTTTCGTGGAAGGACGGCGCTTTCACGGACCGCCAGACAGGTTCAAAGTGGAACCTTGCGGGGTTCGCGACCGAGGGCCCGTTGGCCGGGAATCGACTCTCATCTATCGCGCACGGAAACCACTTCTGGTTCGCCTGGGTGGTCTTCAGGCCCGAAACAAAGCTATGGAACCCGTGAGCGCGGCTAGAAGCTAATAGGCATTCGCCAAACGATCTCGTTCCCAGTGTCGCCGACAAACAGCAAGCCGAAGTCAGAGGTGGCGACCCCGAACGGAAGCTCCAGGGACGCCGCACCAGCGTCGATCAGGTCACCCATATAGCGGGTGTCGCCATTCCCCACCAGAGTTGAAATGATTCCACTTTGGAGCTGAAGCGCGCGCACTCGGTGGTTGCGAGAGTCCGCGATGTAGAGAGTCTCTCCGTCGGGAGAAATAGCGATCGACTCCGGTACATCGAACAGCGCATCCAGTCCGGAGCCACCGTCACCGCCGAAGCCCCGCACGCCGCTTCCGGCAATCGTCTGGATATTCCCAGCGGCCAAGTCGAACGCACGTACGCGATTATTGCCCGCGTCCATGACGTACATGGTCCCGCCGGAGACCACGACATCAGTCGGAAAATCGAGTAGGGCCGCTGCAGCGGGGCCACCGTCTCCGGAGAACCCTCGTTCGCCCGTTCCCGCAACAGTTGCGAGCGTACCGTCAGTCTTCGCTACTCTTATCCGATTCAGCTGACTCTCGGTAAAGTACAGTTCGCCGGCCGGCCCTACGTAGATCCCTCGAGGGCCAGTGATCACAGCACTCGGCGAAACGGGTGTGCCATCGGCGCTTTCTCCCGGTTCGCCCGTCCCGAGAAAAACTGCCGCTGCCTCGGTCTCCAGATCGATGCGCCAGATCCGCTGTCCGAGGCGGTCTGAAACGAACAGTCCACCCAAGCCGTCCAGAGCGAGATGCAGAGGTTGGACCAGACATTCTCCCGAACAGCGGAGGTGATCCAGAATTATCCGGAATTTCCCAGACGAGGTTACGGAAACGACGCGCCGATTCCGCCTGTCCGCCACGTACACGATGCCATCTTCCGCTACTACGAGGCCGGACGGTTGGTTGAGGTGGCTCGAGAGGGCCAGAGAGCCAGTGACATTCCCAAATTCCTCGGGAATTCCGGCCACGACCCGAATCACGCCCGGATTATCGCCGAGAACTGCCACGGGCTCTCCGCAGCCAATGGCGACAGCCGTGACGACGGCGCTGGCGGCGGCCAGTGTCAGGGTAGGTCGGCGATCCATATGTCGTGCTCGTCTTCAGTGTCGGGACGCGAAAACGCCAGGCTTCGCCCGTCCGGAGATACGGCCGGGTCCCGGCCGCCTATAGTCCCTACTATCGGATCTTCAGAGCCGGAATCGAGATCGTAGCGCCACAGCCGGTCACCGCGGCGGAAGAACAGGACTCGGCCGGTCGGATCCCAGGCGGGCTCCTCGCCCTCGGTGAGGTCCATTCGCTCGCTGCCATCCGGGCTGACGATTACCAGCCGCCTGCGCAGGATCGTCCATTCCGTTCGATCTTCGATACAGTTCAGAACCTCGAGCCCTTCCTGTAAGGTGAAGTGCTGACAGGTATTGAAACTCTGGGCTCCGCGTTCCAGCTGCGAGAACGCGATCCAGGCACCGTCGGGACTCCAGGAAGGACTGATGCCGTCAAAGGTTCCCGGAATGGTGTCCGCGACACTTTCTCCAGGGCGCCAGAGTAACAGATTCAGCCCGTCACTGAGGACCAGTTGGTCGCCTGCCGGCGACCAGCTTGGGCGCACAGGAAGCGTGCCCTCCTCATTGAACAGGCGGTGGAACGGGTGCAAATCTACGATGAAGAAGCCCAAGATCCCGAATTGCATGCGGGTTGTGTCCAGCACCCGACCCGCGAAATCAATGGTTATCGTCGGATCGGACTCGACAATCCCGGAGGTCCCCGGCCGCCGCACGCGAATCGCGACCCGGGCCAGCCTCGGCAGCGGCTGTAGCTCAATTTCGGGCGTGCAACGTGTGATGTTCGGTTCGGATCCTCCGTCCTCGAACACCGTCTCGTCTTGCGGGACATTGCCGCAGAGAGTGCCAGGCAAGGTTCGGATTACATGCACGTAGGCTACTCGGTCATCGACAGGGTTATCCGCCGGCGCGAAGAATCGGCGCTCCGCACCCGTGACCGTCTGTGCGACGGGGAAGAGGACGTCGGCAGGACCTCCCGCAGCCGGAATGCGCAGCAGAAGGCCTTCGGTATCCGGCAGATCCCCGAACCCCTCCGCCGAGTAGAGCAGTGACTGTCCGTCCGCCGACCAGTTCGGAAAGCGGTCGTCTCCGCTGCTGAACGTCACCCTGTTGATCACGGTCTCGGGTTCGGAAACCTCAGTCGGAACGAAGCCGCTGGGCGCGTCTCGGCACGCCAGCGGCGCGGCCGCGGCCAATGCCGCCGGCACAAGGAGGCTGCGGGCGTTCAAAAGCTCACCACGATCCCGAGCCGCAGCTGCCTTGGGGGTCCGAATAACAACGACGGATCGTTCCGGTCCAGAGCGGCGGCGAATCGAGCGGTACTGAACTCGGTTTGATCGATCCGCCCGTCCGCGTCCAGATCGGCTGCCGCACTGTATCGCTGCGATTCCCGGGGTATCGGGAACGACGCCGAAACGGGCTCGGCGGCAAGTTGCTGTACCGTTTCGAGCGACGGGGCCAGGGTCCCGGTATCGCGGCGCAGGGCCACAATGTTTTCACGATCAAGCACGTTCTGCGCTTCGAACACGACCTGGAGGGCACACCGTGAGCATCCCGGTAGCCTGCCGAACTCCCGGGTAGCTCTCACATCCAGGGTCTGGGTCCACGGCAATCTTTCGATTGCGGGCGGAGCCTCTCCGAAACTGCGGACCTGAATTTCACGCTGGATCGGGAACCCGCTTTCCAGAGTGGCTGCCACGGCCAGTCCCCATGGACTGGCGCCCAGGCCCGAAGACCCGCCCCGATCGCCGGCGGCGCGGCCAAGAAGAAGCACCGCGTTCATGGAGTGCCGGCGGTCAAAGGCGAGGGGAAACTCCAGGGCCTCGGTGAACACCACGCTGGTGGTGTCATCAATGGCACCGGAGGTCAGCCCCGTCGCCTCCTGAATGGTGTACCCGAAGCGTACACGGGCGCCCGGGAGGCGGGCTCTCAGTGTGAACGTTCCGCCATTAACGGTTCCCCGATCACCGGTGGAAAACTGACCGGGTTGAGTGCCTCCGACCTGAAGGTTTCCGGTGACCAGGTCGGTCAAGTCGCGCCGGTACAAGGTTACTCCAAGGCCGATCTGTTCGGTAAAGAGATGGTTGAAGCCGAATTCGACCGCTCTTCCCTGCTCAAAGGCCAGGCTTGGATTGCCCTGCCTGCGGACGTCGATCCTCAGCGAATCCCCGATCGCGTTGTCAATGAAGAACTGGAAGTCAGGCGGCTGAGCGATGCGGGCGAAGCTGACCTGGAATGAGGATCTGCCGGCGGAGTTCCGGAAAGCACCCGCAATGCCGATCCTTGGGGTCACGTTGAATCGCCACCGTGTGTCGATCTCTGGCGACAAGAAATCAGAACGGACCTGCCGGAAGGAAAGGCCGGATTTGAACCCTTCGACGCGGACACCTGCGGTGACGGTGAACAATTCCTCGGGCCGAAGCGTCGTTTCCAACCACCCCGCCAGGAGGGCCGGAAAGAATCGCGTAAAGTTAGGCGCGGACCCAGCCAGATGGCTCCGGATGCGCTCATAGTTCTCAGCCCGGAAGAACCGGGACGTCACGCCCGCCCGGTAAGTGTTACGCTCAGCCGTCTGGATCTCCCCGATGAGATCGGCTCCCAGCCAGTCTGATCGACTCCAGGCTGCGATTCCCGTGGTTCCGTCCGTGTTGAAGATCCCTTCTGCCGCGGGGCCGAACGGTGACCCCGTAAAGCCTCCGGCAGCGCGGTATCCGGGCACTGCCAGGCCGGTATCGAGCTGAGTCTCGATGGGAAGATGTGTGAACGCTTCGCCCGCGAAGTCCTGATCTGAAAACCCGAATCCACCGACCTCAAAGCGCTGGCCGACCGTAGCCAGGTCCAGCGCGCCCAGGTGGCGGTCGAGGCGCTGGGCGGCCAGCCGAGCAATCAGTGTCTTGGCCCGATCCGTGCCCTGGGATGCGATCTCGAGGCTCAGCATTCCGGTCGTCGTGGTCGTCCGCTGGCCGAGCTGGCTGCTATTGTTGTATTTGAGTTCAGGCGTAAAAAGCTGACCCTGACGACGGTTGTGATGAAAGGTGGCCGTCAGGGTCTTGTTGGCCGCAAGCGGAATATCCGCTCGCAGGAAGCCGATCAGATTGTCTCCCGCCTGGTGCGGGAGGGGCTGGCTCTCGAACGGACACAGCAAGTGAGCGGTCTGGGGGTCGCTCTCCAGGCTCCGAATAGAAGCGGCAAGCTCGGAACCGGCGTCACTAGCTCGCAGACATGTGGCGCCGCGGGCATGAGGGTCGGCATCCAGAAGGCCCTGGGCCAAAACGTCTATGAACAGGGTGGCGTCGCCACCGGCCAGTGGCAAAGGCCCATCCAGTGTGATCCCGAGCTCGTTGAAACCGGGCGAGGCTGAAGCCGGCGCCCAAGAGTCGGTCTGCCAGGTAGTCTCGCCCTTCCACCGGTCGCGATTTCCGCGGCGGGTCACATACCGAATCACGCCGGAAAGAGCAGAGCCCACTTCCGCGCCGAACCCACCGGTGATTACATCGATCTCCTCAAGAGAGTTTGGGGAGTACTCGACCGCCTGGCCTGTCGAAGAAGCCTCAAGCTGATTCTTGATCGCCAGGCCGTCCACGACGACTGTCTCCTGTCCTACTCGGCCGCCCCGAAAGCGACCCTCAGAGACTCCCGCGGTGAGCTCGATGGCATCGGCGACGTTGGTAACAGGAAGTTCGCGGAGTACTACCGCCGGCAAAACCTCGTGTGTAACGCTGACTTCCGGCTCGATCAGTGGAAACCTGTCGGCGCTTACGATGATCGGCTCCACCTCGATAGCCGACGGAGTCAGTTCTACTGTGGTTTCCAGGGTTCGGCCCGCCGGAATCTCAATGCCCTCGATCGTGACGGCGGCGTATCCCAGCGCTTGCAGCTGAAGGGTTCGGCGGCCCGGAGGCAGAGAAGACAGGACGAAGCGGCCACTGGCGGATGTCACCGCCGTGCGAACGGGAACGGTGACCCTGACTTGGACCCCGGAGACAGGAGCGCCTGTTTCGGAATCCACTACCCGGCCTAGAAGCGTCCCGTTGGATTGGGCGTGAGCCTGAGCAGGAAGGAACAGCACCACCAACGCGGCCAGTGACATGGCGAGCGATGAACCTCGTCTACGTTTGACCACGGACGGCTCCCAAAGAGGTTCGCGTAACCCCGTTCGCTTCGCACATCAGCCCAGCGATTGTCCGCCCCACCCACGAGATGCGTCAACACAGACAAACCCTGACCGCACCTATGTGTTCCAGTGAGGCTGCGGTCGCCTTGCTCGCTGCCCACCCAAGTTCAAGGTTGGCAAGAATCAAAGGGATGACAAATGGAAGACACAAGGTCAAGAGACGAGTTCACCGCATGCAACCGCGCGGCCTGGAACGAAGCGGCACCCGTACACGCTGCGTCCGAACTCGAGAGGCTTTTGCGCGAGGTCCAGGAACCCGGCTTTTCTTGCCTGGACGCGACGGCCACCCGCGCGCTGCAGGAAGCGGGAGTGGCTGGTAGCCGAGTGGCGCAACTGGCGTGCAATAACGGCCGCGAGGTGCTCTCGATGCTGACTCTCGGCGCTGCCAGTGGAGTCGGGTTCGATATTTCGGAAGGATTCATCGCCCAGGCGCGTGAACTGGCACAGTGTGCGGGCCACGAGACCGACTGCGAGTTCCTGGTTTCCGATCTGTATGAGATTCCCGCCCGCTACGACAGTACTTTTGACCTTGTGTACAGCAGTGTCGGGGTGCTGGGCTGGATGCCTGACCTGGCGGGGTTTTTTGGCGTCGCGGAGAGACTTCTGAAGCCGGAAGGACGACTCGTTATCTACGAATTACACCCTGTCCTCGGCATGTACGATCCTGATCGCGCGGCCGATCCTGAGCGGCCCGGGGCCGCCCCGAGCCACTCGTACTTCTCGGCTGATCCATTCTCGGACACGACCGGGCTCGACTACTGGCGCGGTACTCAGTACGAATCGTCCGCATTTTTCTGGTTTCCGCACACCCTGGGCGACATCGTGTCATCATGCATAGAAGCGGGCCTGGATCTGAGATCGGTGCGAGAGTACGGTCACGACATCTCGAGGATTTACGGACGATTGGAGACCGCGGAGACGGTCCCACCCATGTGCTTCACCCTGCTGGCACGGCGCCCTGCTGGATCTTAGAAGAGTCGACCTCCGGATATCGCAGCGAGGAAAATCAGAACGATCCAGCCGAGAAAAGCGGTTAGCACGGCCTTGCCCGTGCTGAAATCCAGAGCTTGCCGAATGGCCACGATTCCCGTCACCAATAGCCAAACCGCCACGATGACCTGCACAAGTCCGCCGAGAACCGGAATGATGGCTAGCGCCATGAATACCGCCGGCGCCTGTGCGTATCCAAGGGTTCGGAGCAACTCGCCCCAGGTCGCAGTTCCCTTTAGGAGCTTGTCGCCGACTACATAGGTAATACCCGCCCAAAGCAGCCAGAAAGCAATCGCTCGCACGATTCCCACCACGATTCCGGCTCCGCCGTCGCCGATTCCGCCGATCCCGCTGGCTATAGCCGCGATTATGACGACGGCGGCCGCCTGTTTGGTGAGATCCTCATTGGACTCGACCTCCTCGTACATGGCCACATCCAGCATGGCCGCCCCAATCATCCGGTCCATGAGGGAACGCTCTTTCATAACAGCCTCCTTTCGAGTTTCTACTGGGGCGCAGTTTGCGGCGGACCGAGGCTTCTGGCGGCCCGTTCTCCGGCCGCTTCGTCAACGCCCAGCAGCAGCAGTCCGCCGACCACGAAGAATCCGATGACCGAACTCAGAGCGACTCGCTGCCCCGCCAGAACCGCCAGCTGCCCGAGGATGAGGGGGCCGGCGAAAGCCGTGGCCTTGCCAGAGAACGCGTAGAAACCGAAGAACTCGCTGTTGTGGCGCTCCGGCGTAAACCGGCCCATGAGAGAGCGACTGGCAGATTGATTCGGCCCCAGAAACAGTCCGATGATGATCGCGGCAACCCAAAGCCAGAGTTTGCTGGGCGCCACAGCCGCGATGGTTACTGCTAGCGCGAGCGCGACGAGACTGATGAGGATCGTGTTACGCCCACCGATACGGTCATCTACATACCCGAACGCGAAAGCTCCCAGACCCGCCGCCACATTCAGAACGATGCCAAATAGCGTGACCTCCTGAAGGCTCATCCCGAATGTGCCCATGGCGTAAATCGACCCGAACGCGATGATCGTCACCATTCCGTCGTTGTAGATCAGGCGCGCGAGGAGGAACCGGAAGGTCTCCCGGTAGCGGCGTAAGGAGCGAAATGTCCCCCGCAGTGCGGCTACGGTTGCACGAATGCCGGGCTTCGAGGCACTTCGGGCGTCATCCTTGACCCACAGGAACATCGGTATGCTGAATACGGCGAACCAGGCCGCGACAAGCAGATTCGTGGCCCTGTACTGAAAGCCCTCTGCCACAGAGAGGCCGAACCACGGCTCGTCCGACACGAAGCCTAGCAGCGCGATCAGCATGCAGAGGAGTCCCCCGGCGTACCCGACGCTCCAGCCAATCGCCGAGACCCGACCCATCCTGTCTGGCCCCGTGAGGGAGGGCAGAAAGGCGTTGTAGAAAACCATGGCTACTTCGAACGCCACGTTCGCGACTACGAAGATCGATAGAGCCTTGAGAACCGAGTGCGGCGCATCGGGCCGAACGAACGTGAGGAGCGCGGTAAACACCACGCAGATTGCTGTGGCGATCAGAAGATATCGACGCCGGAGACCGCCCTGGTCCGCCGCGGCTCCCAGTATCGGGGAGAGAATAGCGATCAGAAGCGCACTTACGGTGATCCCGTACGACCACAGCTGCAATCCGCGTTCCGGAGTGGAGGCGAACGCATCGCTGAAATACGCGGCGTAGATGAACGTTACGACGAGTGTCGTAAAAGCTGAGTTGGCCCAGTCGTATGATGCCCAGGCCGCGATTGCGCGGCTGTTACTTCGCTGCAAGGCCAGTCAGGAACGCTGCGGCGACTTCCGCTGGTATTCCCCCTGCCGCCTCTTCCATCATGGACCCGAGCACCTCGATCTCGCCGCCGTCGAACCAGACTCCACCGCAGATCGGACACCGGTCGATGATGATGTGATCCACTACCTGTTTTACCATCTCGGTGCCGTCGACCTGGCAGGTTCTCGCGTCCTCTCGCTCGGCCCGAATCTGCATCGCACACTCAGGGCACGTGCGGCCGCCCTCGAACAACTCAGGGGATCCTTCCTTGCCGCAGCGGACGCAGTTGCCAGCGGTGGCGGCCGCAGCGAACGCGACGTGGCTCGACACGATCTCCGATAACTTGGCGAGCGTCTTGAACGGTACGGTCCGTCCTGCCGACATGAAGGCTTCGCTAAACCGCCATCCGGGGAACCGCCACGCCCTGGTGGTCTCGTGGTCGACGACCATATAGTCGCCGGGCTTG
Source organism: Gemmatimonadota bacterium (assembly GCA_036679495.1). GTDB lineage: Bacteria > Gemmatimonadota > Gemmatimonadetes > Palauibacterales > Palauibacteraceae > JAZDDE01. The sequence continues at coordinate 11,031 of JAZDDE010000186.1, forward strand.
ACCTGGACAGGACCCTCCGGCGTTTTGAGCACGCCGGACTGCTTAAACGGTGCTGCGTAGACACGGCCGGTGCGGTTGAAGGATTGCCACTCCACGAAACTCCTCCCATCCGGGATGCGTCATGTGTTCTATCGGACAGACGAAAATCGCGGGATTTCGCCGCCGCGTCGCGTCACGATCCTAACCACGGGGCTGGACGTTGTCACGGGCGCGACGCATCACTATAGAGTGAAAAACTTGAACACGAAGAGGGGCAGATGACTGACGAAAGCATCTCAGGTGACCAGGAGACTTCGACGGAGGAGTACGAGGTCAGGGGCGATGATCTGTTGTCGCGGGTCAAAGAACTGGTTCACGAAGGAAATGTCAGACGCATCACGATCAAGAATGATGACGGAAAGACACTAATTGAGATTCCGCTGACCGTTGGCCTCGTCGGGGCGTTGCTGCTACCGGTGTGGGCGGCAATCGGCGCGGTCGCTGCGCTGGTGACCAACTGCTCGATCACGGTCGAGCGGGAATCCTAGTTCATCGTCAGGACAGGTCCAGCCGAATTACCGCGCCTGGAGTACGATTCGCTGAATCGTCCAGCTGCCGACGGGTTTCCCGCGGCTCTCGGCGGCCTTGAATTTCATCATACTGGTGGCCCGGGTCGCGGTGGCATCCATCGACGAATCTCCGCTGGTCTCGAGGACTTGTGGCTGACTCACCTTGCCCTCGACATCCACATACATTCGGATGACCACGTTGCCGGAGTGCCGAATCGCCGGACGGTAGTTGTCGAGCAACCACTGTGAGACCTCGCCCGGGTTGATAAGCTGGGGTTTTGATGAGATTGCGGTCAGCTCAGACACGTCTGCAAGCCGGCTGGGTCCGGGAGCGCTTTCGGCGGCCCTGGTAGCCGGAAGGAGGTCAGCGGGCAGATGGGTTTCGGCGGTCAGTACGTTGCCGATTATGTCCACATCCGGCGCGTCGCTGGGGTCGAGCCTTACGGGTGTTCCCTTGATGATGGGCTTCTTGCGGGCACCGGACTTCGTGCGGCAACTGGTGATCACGTCGAGAACCGGTTGGCCCTCAAGGCGCGTCAGATCATTTCGGTCCCGTGCGGTCGGCTCGAAGTCGACGCAGCTTTTCCGAACCAGGTCTGCGACCTCGCCCACCGTATAGGTATTCGCGGCAAGCATTCGGATGAGATCACTCTTTCGGAGTGGTGACCCGTCCTGAGCGGATGCGTCTCCTGGCATCCATACGAGCGCCACGCCCGCGATCAGCAGTGCCGCAACCCAGCTTCGTAAGGTTCTCACATCCATCGTAACCGACTCCCTCCCGTGCTTTCTTTGGCTTCTAGCGTGGGAGAAAGATTGCAACGATCGTACCGGATTCCGGCGGAGTCTGCCCGGGCTCGTATGTTGTTGATCTAAGGCTGTTTGTGCTCACGTACCCCGCGGACGACAGCACCACTGCACGCAACTGTCCGGTACGGATGTGCAAGATGTTCAGGTATGGAGCGTCAGCTCAGTCCTCTCTCACGGCCACCGTCCAGGCTTTGTTGACGATGTGGGCGCCGTCGCCGTCCCGGACGACGAAAGATTTCTCTTCCAGGTTGAGGTAGTCCTGAAGGCGTCTGAGCACCTGGCCGTGCATGACCGCAGTGAGCTCCCCCGAGAGCACGGAACCGTCGGTCAGGAATACGGAAACGGAGTACGTCCTGGGTTCCTCTCCGAACGATTCATCGGTCTTCGGTGCGGGCGGCGTCTGGTCGAGAGCGACCGTCATAGCCATGAGACTATCTCGTTTGACGAGCACGGTGCCCCATTCCGGATCGTCCACCGGAATGTACACTCGCTCGTCCACGAACAAATCAGAGGGCAGTTCCGGCCCGGCTCTCCACTGAGAATGCTCCTTGAGGAAAACCTGCACCTCGCGGGGTGCCTGGTCGGGGAGCCACAATTTCGCAGGAACGCTCCGCTTCTCGATTTCAAAGAACTTGCTTTGCCCTACTTCATTCATGGTACATCCCCTTTGCTCAACTGAATCCAATCGACACGGCTATCGCGAGTGCGATCGAACCCAGGATCCAGACCTTCAGCATGAACGGGACCACGAAACGCAGCCAGCGATCGAAGGGCACTCCGGCCATGGCGAGAATCCCGACGAGCACCGCGTTCGTCGGCACAAGAATATTGGTGAACCCGTCTCCGAACTGGTATGCCAGGACCGCGACCTGCCGAGACACTCCGACTAAATCCGCTAGCGGCGCCATCAACGGCATTGTCACGTAGGCCTGACCGCTGCCGGACGGAATGAAAAAGTTCAAGACGCTCTGCATGGCAAACATTCCGATCGCAGCCAGCTCCGGAACGAGATTCTGGAGGGGTTGGGCCATGCCGTGGATGATCGTATCCACCACCTGGCCATCATCCAGCACGACCTGGATGGCTCGTGCAAATCCGATGAGCAGGGCTGTGGTCGTCAGCTCCGCGGCGCCAACCGAAAACTCTCGCGCCGTATCGTCCACTGAGAGCCGGCCGATCAGGCCGAGGACGATGGCCAGGCCGAGAAACAAGGCGCCCATCTCGATCAGGTACCAGCCCCAGAATTTGAGACCGACGATGAGCAGCGCGATAGCGGCCAGAACGGCTGTGAGAACTAGCTTTTGCCGTCCCGTTATCTCGGGATAGTCGTCCACGCTTTCGGGACCGCCCACAGCCTGTATTCCGGCTACCAGACTGCGGGCGGGATCTTCCTGAATACGGCGTACGTAGCTCCAAACATGATGGATGCCGACGGCGAGAAAGACGCCGAGGAGGACGGCGCGGAGCGCGAGACCCGAGCCCTGCTGAATGTCCGCGATATCCTGGGCGATGAATACCGTGAAGGGGTTTGTCAGGGCGGTACCGTACCCGATAGCATACCCGATACACATGACGCCCACGGCAACGATCGCGTCGAGTCCAAGCGCCACGGTCAAGGCCACGAGCATTGGCACGAACGGCAGATACTCCTCCGCCATCCCGATTGTACTCGAACCGACCGCAAACAGAATGATCCCGCCCGCCGTCAGGAGTCGCGGCCGATCGCCGAATCTCTTCAGTAGTGTGCCAATGGCGCCATCCGCCGCTCCGGTTGCCCGAAATACGCCGAACGCCCCTCCAATCAGGAACACAAAGAAGATGATTTCGGCCGCCGCCTCGAATCCGTGTGGAATGGAGGTGAGAATGGCGGTCGGGGCGAGTCGGCTGGCCCCCTCGACGGCTTGATAGCTCCCGGGAACCACCTGTTCGCGATCATGATCGTTGACGACTCGTTCGTACGATCCCTGCGGAAGAACGAGCGTGAGGAGGTACGCGACCACAATCATGCCAAACAACAGAACCAGCGTGTTGGGCACCTTGAATCGCGGCTGATTCGACTGGTTCATCGGGACACGTCTCTCATCGAGACTCCTCCGAAACGCGGCTGGCCTGGAGTTTTGCGGTCAGCTTGTTCAGCATATCGGCCGTCATGGATTCGAGATCATATTCAGGGTTCCAGCCCCATTCGCTTCGAGCGGCGGAGTCATCGAGCCGGCGAGGCCAGGACTCAGCGATACGCTGCCGTACCGGATCAATTTCATACTCGATTTCGAATCCGGGCCTGTGCGCTCGAATCGCCGAGGCGATCTCGCTTGGAGTGACCTGCATCGCCGTCACATTGAAGGCGTTTCGGTGCCTCAGATTCGCCGCGTCTGTCTCCATGAGCTGGATCGCTGCGCAGATGGCATCTGGCATGTACATCATGTCGAGCCTCGTGTCCGGATCCAGAAAACACGTATAGCGACCTGACTCAACCGCGGCGTAGAAAATGTCCACGGCGTAGTCTGTGGTCCCACCCCTAGGCGGTGTGACATAGGAAATCAGGCCGGGGTACCTGAGTCCCCGAGTGTCGACGCCAAAGCGGGAATGGTAGTACTCGCACAGAAGCTCGCCCGCTGCCTTCGTGATCCCGTACATGGTGGACGGCTGCTGAATCGTGTCCTGCGGCGCGGGATCAACCGGGGTCGACGCGCCGAAAGCGGCGATCGAACTTGGCGTAAACACGGCGCAGCCGAGCACGCGCGCCGCCTCAAGGACCGACTTGAGGCCGCCGATGTTCACATCCCACGTAAGCGAGGGCGACTGTTCTCCGACCGCTGAGAGGATGGCCGCCAGGTGAACCACGGTGTCCGCCGCATGGGCAGCCGCCGCCCGCCTGACCCCCTCGCGATCCGTTACGTCGAGGCGCTGGAATGGGCTCCCAGCCTCGCCGGGCGCGTCGCGAATGTCAGTCGCCAGCACCGCGTCGGAGCCGTACCGCTGCCGCAATGCTAGCACCAGTTCTGTGCCGAGCTGACCTGCCGCGCCCGTAACCAGAATGCGTCGCATGCACTTCCTGTACTCAAGAGAGGCTGTGTGACGGGCTGCCAATCTGTCCGCTCGACCGAACCGGAACAAGCGTGGGCGGGTGCTCCATCAACCGGCTAGCTTCAGGCCCGGCTGCCGCCGCGGCGAATCGCTACCTGTGGAGGAATGATGAGTAAAGCTAGAAATAGGTCACACCTACCGCGTCATCTTGTATCCTTGTTCGCCCTACTGATGGTCAGCGCGGCGTGTCGCGGCACGACCCCGATCAACGATCTTCTAGCCGATCCCGGCAGATACGACGGCAAGACAGTCAGGGTGGCTGGCGAAGTGACGGGCTCGCTGGGTGCGCTGGGCCGCGGTGGGTACCGCCTCGACGACGGTACGGGCTCGCTAGTCGTGATCTCCGAAGACAGGGCCGTCCCGGTAGAGGGAGCGACGGTTGGGGTAAAGGGAGAATTCCAGGCCGTCTTCACGTTCTTCAGCGAGAGTGTCGCCGTACTCCTCGAGCAGGGGAGATTCTCGCCATAGCGGTCGCCTCCCGTTCTGGACCAGACGGTCGGTCTTCGGCCACGTACGATTCGATCTACGAGGTAGTTCGGCGCATTCCTCAGGGCCGGGTCGCGACCTACGGACAGGTTGCCGAGCTGGCCGGATTTCACTCTCAGGCGCGAATGGTGGGGTATGCCCTGAACGCCCTTACGGGTGACCACTCAGTGCCGTGGCAGCGGGTGATCAACGCTCGCGGCGAAATCAGCCGGCGCGGAGACCGGGAGTGGGAGCGATTCCAGCGGACTCTTCTGGAAGAAGAGGGAGTTTCCTTCAACACTGCTGGCCGCGTGGATCTCCAAGCGTTCCGCTGGCGGCCGACCCGCGATCCTTAGCCTCTCGCACATGGGTCTACGACTTCGACTACGACTTCGACCGCGACCTGAAACCGCGGCCGGAGCCCTGCCGTAAGTACAGCCAGGCAAGAAAAACGAAACCGGAGGAAGCATGAGGCGAACAAGTCTGGCACTAGCCGTCGGCATAGGTCTACTGATCCCGGGCGCTGGCCTATGGGCGCAGGAAGGCGCTGATGCGGAAGCGGATGACGCAGCAGATGTACCGCACCTACCCGCGGACTCGATGGAGATCGGAGCCAAATACACTGGCTGGTTCCTGAATGGTGAGGCAGATAGCCTGTGGGCCTACTTCTCCCCCGAGCAACAGGAACGCAGATCGGCTGACGACATCCGTTCGGTAATGGATCAGATGTTGGCCGTGGCAGGAATCGAGGCCGAAGTCATCGAGCAGAAATACGTGATGCGGAACGGTATGCCGCAGTTCTGGCACACGGCTTCGTTTACGGATTTCGAAGAGCCGCTCATGATCCGCTGGGTGATTACGCCGGAGGGGAAGATCGGCGGTTTCGGCATGAATCCGCTCAGCCGAGCGCCTGAAATCGATCCACCAGCGGCTGCGGAAACCGATCCACCAGCGGCTGCGGAAGCGGCTCCGCCAGCCGCTCCGGAAGCAGCTCCGGCAGAGGCCGTTGAGCCGGCAGAGGCTCCGGCGGCATCCGAATCTCCGTAGGCGAACTCTGTGCTCGGGGCGCACAGTTCGTGCCAAAAGCGGACACATTTCTTGGTTCGCGATTTTTGCTGGAGATTTGTAAATCGTTGAAGCACAATGGGTTCCAGGCGTTGCAACCATTGGTACGGTTGATGCCTCTAAGCAGGTAGGAACGGAGCATGGGTTGCTCTGTCAGACAATAGATTAGCGGGGACGAACGGGAGGTGGATGATGAGAGGGATGAAGAAAGTCCTGGCAGGTGTGGCTGGTTTGGCAGTACTAGGTTTTGCGAATCCGGCCCAGGCCCAAGATCGGGCAATGTTTGAACTGGCGACGATTGAGGTCGAAGTCATGACAAGCGCCGATGTGCTCCACGAGCAGGCCGTCGCGCTGTATGAGACACCCGAGCGTTGGAAGGAGGCGGCCGAGCTTCACTTGAGCGCGGCCGAGAGCCAGCGAGATTATGCCGTGGAGTCTTTTGCCGGCTTCGATCGAGCTGCCCGGTTGTTCTACTACTCCGGTGAGTTCGGACAGGCGCGCCGCGCCATGGAGGAGGCGCTAGAGGTTGCGATGGCAACCGGTGACGTGCTCACCTCGGCGCATGTGGCGATAGATGTAGCCTTCATCGCGAACCGCGAAGGCTACGGCGGCAAGAAGCGCGAGTCGGTGAGTCTGGCACGTGAGCTCGCGGACTCGGCACTGCTGACCGAGGCGGATCGCACCGGTATCCTCGAGCGGATTGATGGCGGTGCAGACGGTATAGTGGTGGCTGGACTACAGTTCGCTCCGCGAAGGTTGGCGCCAGCGAATCTGTAAGATTCGTTTTTATGAGCGACTGCGGTCGGAGCTTGAGGGGGGTGGGCTGACGGTGGTGAGGTGATGTGAGGTGGGGTGAAACTTAGGCTCTGCCCTCTCGGGTTAGCGGGCTCTGGCACCATGGGTGTCAGGGCCCGTTTTCTTTTGAGACCTACCTTAACCCGGCCTGGAACTCCGCCAGCGCTCTCGATCCGGGACACAACACTTCGAAAGGTAGCTCCGAAAGCGGGGTGTCTGTCGTTTCGTTCAGCCCATGCATGTCAACGCCGGTCTCGTCCAGGTAAAGCAGGCCCGTAACGACCTCGCCAGCAGCCTGGCGCTCTCTCACGTAGGCGTACGCCGCGGCTCGATCAGACGTATCGTAGCCACTGTCGACCTTCCGGAAACGAATCGTACTCCCGTCGTGCATACGAACGTCTCGCACCCCACCCTCCGAGATGGACGCTGAAATCTCGTTGCGAAGCGGGACGAAATCGACCGGAGCCGCCTCCTCCAGATGCTGGCGCGTATAGAGATAGCTCTTTGTGGATCCTTCGTGGTCGTTGAACGTGACGCATGGCGAAATCACGTCGAGAAGCGCGAACCCGCGGTGCGAGAGGCCAGCCTTGATGATCGGCACCAGCTGCTCCTTGTCGCCAGAGAAACTCCGCGCGACAAACGTGGCGCCCATGTTGAGGGCCAGTAGGACCGGATCGATAGGCGGCTGGCGGTTCACCTGGCCGCGCTTAGCGCGCGAACCCACGTCGGCGGTGGCCGAGAACTGCCCCTTCGTGAGGCCGTACACGCCGTTGTTCTCGAGTACATACAGCATGTTTACGTTGCGGCGAATGCCGTGGCTGAGCTGCCCGAGGCCGATGGACAGGGAATCTCCGTCGCCCGAGACGCCGATGTATACGAGATCCCGATTCGCGGCATTCGCCCCGGTCGTCACGGACGGCATGCGGCCATGGACCGCATTGAAACCGTGCGCCTGGCCGAGGAAGTAGGTCGGCGTCTTCGCGGAACAACCGATCCCGCTCAGCTTGGCGACCCGGTGCGGCGGAATACTCAGTTCAAAAAAGGCTCGAGTGATCGCGGCTGTGACCGAGTCGTGCCCGCAGCCGGCACACAGCGTGGACATCGAACCCTCGTAGTCGCGCTGCGACAATCCCAACTCGTTGCGCTCGAGTCCCGGATGACTCACGGCGGGTTTGCGAATGTACGTCATGGCCTGGCCTCGACCGCCTCAACGACAACGCCTGCGCTGAGCGGAAGGCCCCCGTAGTCGCGAATCGACGGCAACTTGTCGAGCGACACGCCCGTTTCCATCGTCAAGAGAGTTCTGAGCTGCGCGTCGCGGTTCTGCTCAATCACGTAACACTGATCATACCCCTCGAGAAACTCCTTTACCTGGCCTGAGAAGGGAAAGGCACGAATACGCATGTAATCGAGTCCGTGGCCTCCCGCACGCAGAATGTCGATCGCCTCGCGGACCGCGCTATCACAGCCGCCAACGGTTACGAGGCCGATTGGCGCCCCTTCCCCGCCATCCTGAATGTCGAACACAGGCGCCGGAGCCGCGTCCGCCGCGCCTTGAATCTTCCGCGCGATCCGGTCCATGACATCCGTGTACGGAGCGGCGTCCTCAGTGTAGGCGCCAAACCGATCGTGCCCTGACCCGCGTGTGAAGTAGGCTCCGTTCGGATGCGTCCCGGGGAGTGTGCGCGCCGCAATCCCATCCCCATCGGCATCCAGGTAACGATAGAAATTGTCCACCGCCTCCAGGTCGTCCGGCCCCAGCACTTTGCCCCGATCTGGCCGGTAGGAGTCGTCCCACTGTAGCCGCGGGCATACCCAGTCGTTCATGCCGATATCGAGATCCGACACAACGAAGACGGGCGTCTGGAAACGTTCGGCCAGGTCGAATGCTTCGACGGCAAGCGAGAAACACTCGGACGGATTGGCGGGAAACAGCGCGATGTGTTTCGTGTCTCCATGCGAAGCATAGGCCACCAGAAGGAGGTCACCTTGCTGGGTACGCGTGGGCATCCCGGTAGAGGGGCCCGTGCGCTGCACATCAAAGAAAACCCCTGGGATCTCAGCATAGTATGCGAGGCCGATAAACTCGCTCATCAGCGATATCCCGGGTCCGCTGGTCGGGGTAAAAGCACGGGCTCCGGCCCACCCTGCCCCGATAACCATCCCGGCCGCCGCCAGCTCGTCCTCGGCCTGCAGGACGTGATAGTTCTTCCGGCCAGTCTCGGGATCCGTCCGGAACTGCTTGCACAGCCCCTCGAACGAGTCCATGAGTGACGTGGAGGGAGTGATCGGATACCAGGCCCCTACGGTGGCTCCGGCGTAGAGGCAGCCCAGAGCCGCGGCTGTGTTGCCATCGATGACGATCGAATCCTCGGTTGCCGTCATGGTTTCGAGACGGGTTGGCAGCGGGCACTCGAAATGATCCTTAGCGTAATCAAACCCGAGCTGTATAGCCCGGTAGTTGGACTCCATGAGGGCCGGCTTCTTGGAGAACTTCTCCTCAAGCATTCCGCGGATCACACCCATCTCGATGTCGATCAGCGCTGCCAGGGCTCCCGCGTAGGCGATGTTCTTCATCAGGATGCGCTCGCGCGCACCCGAAAACTCCGCCACGCACATCTCGCCCAGGGGGATACCCAGAAAGGAAATGTCGTCCCGTTTCAGTTCTTCAGCTAGTGGCCATGATGAGTCGTGCAGTACGTACCCGCCTGGGCAGACCTCAGCGATGTCGACGCCATATGTGGCAGGATTCATCGCGATGGCCAGGTCAAACCGGGGTGTGCGGGCTGTGTGTCCGTCCCGGTTCACCCGGATTTCGTACCAGGTGGGAAGACCCTGAATGTTGGAGGGAAACAGGTTCTTCCCCGAGATAGGGATACCCATGCGGAAGATGGCCTGCATGATAAGACCGTTGGCGCTGGCCGAGCCGGTCCCGTTCACAGTGGCGATCTTGAACGCGAAGTCGTTTACGCCGGGCTGCTGCACGCCTCGCGTCCCGCGTACGGCAATAGCAAGTCGAACTTAGTCATGTCCCAGGCCGCCGTCGGGCAGCGTTCCGCGCACAGTCCGCAGTGGACGCACAGATCCTCGTCCTTGACCATGACTCGCGCCGTGTGTGGAAGGGCGGCCGAGACGTACAGATCCTGGGTCTCGTTCTCGGCCGGTGCGGACAGGTTCAGCCGAAGTACGTCCTCTTCTGCATTCCAGGTCATGGTGAGACAGTCCACGGGGCACACATCTATGCAGGCGTCACACTCGATGCAGAGGGGTGCGACAAAATCGGTCTGAATGTCGCAGTTCAGGCAGCGCTCCACCTCCCGGACCACCTGATCCGGGTCAAACCCCAGCTCCACCTCGACAGCCAATTCCTTGAATCGAGCCGCCAGGTCCACGTGCTTCATCCTCTGCCGGCCGGCCGGATTGAAGTCATTGCTGTAGGTCCACTCATGCAGACCCATCTTGGTCGATGCGAGGGTCATCCCCTCGGGGGGTCGCTCCGTCAGGGACTCGCCCTGGCAGTACCGGTGGACTGAGATGGCCGCCTGGTGACCGTGCTCGACGGCCCAGATGATGTTCTCGGGTCCCCAAGCAGCGTCGCCACCGAAGAACACTCCTTCGCGCGAACACTGCATTGTCACCTTGTCGACGACCGGCATGTCCCAGTCATTGAAGGTGATTCCGATGTCACGCTCGATCCAGGGGAAGGCGTTGTCCTGTCCGATGGCCAGAATCACGTCATCGCACGGGATCTCGACCGTGTCCAGCACCTCTTTTCGAAGTCCGCCATCCTCGCTCGGATGCCAATCGACGATCTCGAATTCCATCCCTGACAGGCGTCCATTGTCGAGGATGAAACGCTTCGGCGAGTGGTTCTCGAGAATCTCGATCAGCTCTTCCTCAGCGTCCTCGAGTTCCCAATCAGATGCCTTGAACAGAGGCCGAGGCTTTCGCGCCATGACCTTAATGTCTGTGCCACCCAGCCGCCTGGACGAGCGGCAGCAGTCCATGGCCGTGTTCCCCGCCCCGATAATGAGCACTCGCTCACCAATCGAGTCTACGTGGCCGAAGTGGACCGACTCCAACCAGTCGATGCCGATGTGAATTCGCTCGGCAGCCTCCTCGCGGCCCGGGATCTGGAGGTTCTTTCCCTTCGGAGCCCCGGTACCGACGAAGATCGCGTCCCAGCCTTGTTCCAGAACTGCTTTCATGCTCCCGATGCGAGTGTTGTAATGCACCTCCACACCCATATCGAGGATCATGTCCATCTCTTCCTCGAGAACTTCGACCGGGAGTCGAAATGCGGGAATATTGGTGCGCATGAGGCCGCCGGGCTTGGGCAGGGCCTCGAACATGACGCATTCGTAGCCCAGCGGCATGAGGTCGTTGGCCACGGTGAGCGATGCAGGGCCGGCTCCGATCAGCGCGATTCTCTTGCCGTTCTTGATCTCCGGCGCGACCGGGAGCTGACCGGAGATGTCGCCCCTCAGATCGGAGGCGACTCGCTTGAGCCGGCAGATGGCGACCGGCTTGCCGTCGATGCGGGTACGGCGGCATGCCGGTTCACACGGTCGGTCGCACGTGCGGCCCAGGATTCCGGGGAAGACATTGGACTCGCGGTTGAGAAGATACGACTCAGTAAACCGTCCCTGCGCGATGAGCCGGATGTATTCGGGGACGTTGGTATGGGCAGGGCAGGCCCACTGGCAGTCCACGACCTTGTGGTAGTAGGCCGGGTTCGAAACGTCGGTCGGCTTCATTCCCGACATGATGCGCCGACGGGGCAATTCCGTGCAAGCGAGCCCCGATGACGTCCGCGAAAGCCGCCTAGCGGGTCTGCAGTTCGGCGAGCTTGCTCACCGCGTTCGTGTTCTGTGGATTGAGCTCGAGAGACTTCTCGTAGTTCTCGATCGCCAGCTGGTTCTCTCCGGCGTTCATATAGCCTTCACCCAAGCTGTCGTACGGGTTAAACGAGTTCGGATAATCTGCCACATTTAGCTTGAAGACCGTAATCGCTTCCTGTAGCTGACCATTCCCCATCAGCTGGTATCCGAGGATATTTGTCTGTGCTTCCGTGTTGCGTCCGGGCCGTGCCGCGCGAGCTGCGTGGTAAGCGTCTACGGCTGCATCAATTCCGCCGGCAGCGAGAGCGGCATTGAACTGCGCGACCAGATTCGGAAGCTGGATGCGACGAACGACACTCTGGTTGCGAGCAATCTGCCTCGTGCGGGCAGGCGTGATCAGGTCATTCACGTACAGCACGTCGCGGAGCGGATCGTAGGCAATACCGTTCGGAGATGAGAACGTGGCCACCAGCCCGGTGCCGTCCGTGGCGCTGCGCACGCCTGTTCCTGCGACGGCGCTGACCTCACCGGCCTGAGTCACGTGGTAGAGTTGGTTTGAGCGAAAGCCGGTTACATAGAATTCGCCTCCCGTAAACACGACATGGCCGTTTCCGCCCCCAGGGATTGAAGCGAATTCACTCACTCCACCTTCGGGCGTGATTTTCAGCATGCGTGCGTCGCTGAAATTCACGACGTAGAGATTGCCCTGGCCGTCCACGGTGATGCCGTTCGGGCAGTTGAGCAGCGAACTGGCTGCGAACTGAGATACGGCGCCGTCGGGCGTCACGCGGCTAAGCGTGTTCGCGCGACAATTGCAAACGTATAGGTTGCCAGCAGCGTCGAACGTGAGTCCGACGGGGCCTTGGAATCCTGACGCGAACTCTTCTACCGTGCCGTCTCGACCGATCCGATTGATGAGGTTCGCATTGAAGTTGGCCTGGTACAGACGGCCCCGGGCGTCCACGGCGTTCCCCGAGGACCCGTACATCGTCGTGGCGAGGAGCTCGACGTCACCCCACGGACTGATTTTCCAGATCTTCTCGCCGAAATCTGCCACATACACGTAGCCCAGTTGATCGCGCGTAACTCCGCCGACTCGGCCTTCCAGTGTGTCCGTCATCGTCGTGACCTGAAACAGAGCGCCTTGATCAGAGACGGGGACAGCGAGCTGAGCGAGCAGCGGGGACGAACTCAGTACAGTTAGTAGGACAGCGGGGAAAACCCGAAACGATACGGGACGGGATTCTGGCGATCGGACGCAGGTGTGAATCATGACGTTCTGCTCACGGTTTCTTGGGTGATAGGCGCGTATCAAAGACATCATAAGTCAGCGTGGCAAACCCGGTGCCGCCCTGGGAGTACCTGCAATCTCTGCGTAACAGATTAAGCTGGAACAATTTAGAACTTGCATCGCTTGGCTCGCCGCGGTAGCCATCTGTGCGGAGGTGGGACGCTGCGACCGGTTGCGGGAGGTGTTTGGTCGAATCCTGCCCAGAGCCGACCCGCTCCTACAGGGCGGCGGGTAGCTCACGCGATTGGGACTGCCAGTCCGCTTGCAACTTTTTAGGCCCAGGACTCGTCTAACTGTATGTAGCAAACAAGACGGGTGGCTGAGGGCCGCCTTTTACATAAATTGAGGGGAGGACGGGATGCTATTTGCAAGCCGATACCGGACCAGCCGGCCGCGCGTCATTTTTGTACGGCACGTTGGCTAAGGAGGCCTTAGGCTTCCAAGTTCCGTAGAGAACGCGCGCCCGGGCATATTCTAATGCCCGGGCGTTTTTTTTTGCCCTCACCCCACGCCAGCGACACCGGGTCCGGATGTTGCCCCTTCCATGGCCGCTACAGATGACGAAGGTGCTCTTGCGGCACCGGGCGACCGAGGCTATCAACCGACATCGCCCCGTCTTTACGGGCTGAAATGCGGCTCCAAAACCGTCCCGCGGGCGCTTTACGCGGTGTAGGAGCGGCGCCACACAGAGAAGCGCACAGGGATGACGACGAACCAGACACAGGCAGCGCGACTGACGATCACCGGTCATGCCGGGGACGGCTACGAGTCGGTCCTCACACCGGAGGCGCTGGACTTCGTGGCGGGCCTGGCGGAGCGGCACGGGGAGGCGATTCAGCGGGCTCTGGAAGCCCGCGTGGAGCGGCGCGGCCGGATCGCCGACGGAAACCGCCTCGGGTTCCTCGCAGAGACCCGGCAAGTCCGGGAAACCGAATGGTCGGTTGCGGAGGCGCCCGCAGATCTTCGTGAGCGCGTTGTCGAAATCACCGGCCCGGTAGAGCGCAAGATGATCATCAACGCGCTGAACTCAGGCGCCGACGTGTTCATGGCCGACTTCGAGGATTCGAACTCCCCCACCTGGGCCAACGTGGTCGAGGGGCAGATCAATCTCAGGGACGCCGTGCGCGGGACTATCGAGTTCATCGACACCAGCCGCGGCAAGGAGTATCGGCTCGGCGATAACGTCGCCACCCTGATGGTCAGACCGCGCGGATTCCATCTCTCCGAGGCCCACGCGAACCTGGCCGGGCAACCGGTTCCTGCGTCGCTATTCGACTTCGGACTGTTCTTCTTCCATAACGCGCGGGAGCAGATTTCGCGCGGAACCGGACCCTACTTCTACCTGCCCAAGCTCGAGAGTCACCTGGAGGCGCGGATCTGGAACGACGTCTTCGTGGACGCGCAGGCGGCGCTCGGCATGCCGGTCGGGACGATCAGGGCCACGGTCCTGATCGAGACGCTGCCTGCGGCCTTCGAGATGGACGAGATCCTGTGGGAGCTCAGGGAGCACTCGGCCGGCCTCAACTGCGGCCGCTGGGACTACATCTTCAGCTTCATCAAGACCCTGCGCGACGATCCCGCCGCCGTGATGCCGGATCGATCGCAGGTCACGATGGTTCAGCCCTGCATGCGGGCTTACACGCTGCTGGCCGTGAAGACCTGCCACCGGCGTGGGGCGCACGCCATGGGTGGCATGGCGGCGCAGATTCCGATCAAGAACGACCCCGAGGCGAACGAGGCAGCTCTGGCCCGGGTTCGTGCGGATAAGGAGCGTGAAGCAGCCGATGGGCACGACGGCACCTGGGTAGCCCACCCCGGCCTGATCCAGATCGCGCGTGAGGCGTTCGACGCCCGGATGAGCGGACCCAATCAGATCAGCCGTAAGCGTGACGACGTCCAGGTTACGGCAGAAGACCTGCTCCAGATCCCGACCGGGACGATTACGGAGAGCGGGCTGCGGCAGAACGTGCGCGTCGGTATCCAGTACCTGGAGGCGTGGCTGAACGGAATTGGCTGCGTCCCCCTCTATCACCTGATGGAAGACGCCGCCACGGCCGAGATCTCGCGCACGCAGGTGTGGCAGTGGATACGGCATGGCGCCCAACTGGACGACGGGCGAACGATCGACCAGGAACTGCTCAACAAAGTCATCGGCGACGAGATGCAGGCGGTGAGCGATCAGATCGGATCGGACAGCTTCGCCACCGGTCGCTTCGGCGAGGCGGCCGAGCTGTTCCGCGAACTAAGCACGAAGCCGGACCTAGAGGAATTCCTCACGATTCCCGCCTACGAATCACTCACGAAGTCGCATACATCAGCATTAGAGTCAGCATAGATGCTCATAGGAGACGCACCATGTACCAGCCAATAAAGAGAGTCGACGCGATGGAAGCGCGAGATCGCTGGGAGGGAGTACACCGACCGTACTCGGAAGAGGACGTCCGGCAGCTCCGCTGCTCAATACCGATTCAGCACACGCTCGCGGAGGTCGGAGCCAAGCGTCTGTGGGACCTGATGTCCAGTACCGATTACGTGTCGGCGCTGGGCGCCGTGACCGGAAATCAGGCTATGCAGCAGGTGCGGGCGGGCCTCCAGGCGATCTACGTAAGCGGCTGGCAGGTCGCGGCCGATGCCAACCTCTCGGGCCACACGTATCCGGATCAGAGCCTGTACCCGGTGAACAGCGTGCCGCAGCTCGTGAAGCGGATAAATCAGGCGCTGATGCGGGCTGACCAGATTGAGAACGCGGAAGGATCCAATGATCCGGAGCGTACCTGGTTCGCACCGATCCTTGCCGACGCTGAAGCTGGTTTCGGGGGGCCCCTCAACGCCTTCGAGTTGATGAAGGCCATGATCGAGGCCGGGGCGGCTGGTGTGCACTTCGAAGATCAGCTGTCGTCGGAGAAAAAATGCGGCCATCTGGGCGGCAAAGTTCTCCTCCCGACCTCTCAGTTCGTCCGCACGTTGATCGCGGCCCGGCTGGCTGCCGACGTTCTCGACGTGCCGACCGTCCTGGTGGCCCGCACGGACGCCGACAGCGCCAGGTTGCTGCTCTCGGACGCCGATCCGGCTGACCACAGGTTCCTGACCGGCGAGCGCACGTCCGAGGGCTTCTATCACATTCACGGAGGCCTGGACTGCGCCATCGCGCGAGGACTGGCGTACGCTCCGTACGCGGATCTCGTCTGGTGCGAGACGTCCACGCCCGACCTGGATCAGGCGCGCCGGTTCGCCGAGGCGATCCACGAGGAACATCCAGGGAAAATGCTGGCTTACAACTGTTCGCCGTCGTTCAACTGGAAGGCCAATTTAGACGATGTGACGATCGCCAGGTTCCAGCGCGAGCTGGGTGCCATGGGGTACAAGTTCCAGTTCGTTACCCTGGCCGGATTTCACCAACTCAATTACGGCATGTATCGGCTGGCGCACGCATACCGCGATGAGGGTATGACTGCGTACTCGAGGCTTCAGCAAGAGGAGTTTCGGGCCGAGGAACTCGGATACACCGCGACTCGCCATCAGCGCGAGGTGGGGACCGGTTATTTCGATCGGGTAAAGGAAGTTCTGTCTGCTGGCTCTGCGTCCACTCTCGCGCTGGAGGATTCGACCGAAGCGCACCAATTCTAGGCGCCGCTGGCAGGCAAGTGCGGTGATCTAGGCAATCTGTTACTGTTGCAAACCCAAACCGGCTAAGGGGTTTGCATGCAGCGAATGGAAGGATTGTCCAAGCTTGCGGGTCGTGAGCGCTACGTAGACGACATTCCCGCGCCCGGCTGTCTGTGGGGCGCAACCGTGCGGAGCCCAGCCGCGCGCGGCCGAATTCGCGAGGTCCGATTCTCTGAGGAGGTGGACTGGGACGAGTTCGTAATCGTGGACGCCAGCGACATTCCCGCCTCCAACACCATCTACCTGATGGAAGAAGACCAGCCCCTGCTCGCCGACGGCTTCGTGCGTCATATTCATGAGCCGGTGCTCCTTCTAGCGCACCCATCACGGGAAATGGCTCGGCTTGGCGTAGCAGGAGTCGAGGTGATCGTCGATCCCGAGCCAGCCGTCCTGGATTTTCGGCTCCCGCCAGACTCTGAGCAGATTCAGTACGACACGGACAACGTCTTGAAGCATCTCCACATCGAGAAGGGTGATGTGGAGCGGGCGCTCGCCGAGGCGCCGATCGTCGTCGAGGGCGTGTATGAAACGGGCGCGCAGGAGCACGTCTATCTGGAGAATCAGGGGATGCTAGCCTGGGAAGAGGACGGCGTGATCACCGTTCAGGGCTCCATGCAGTGCCCGTACTACATCGTCGACGCGTTCAAGAAGGCGCTGGGCCGCGACGAGTCTCAGATTCGGATCGTCCAGGCGCCGACAGGCGGCGGCTTTGGCGGAAAAGAAGAGTTCCCCTCCGGAATCGCTCTGCATGCGGCGCTCCTGGCCCTGAAAGCCGGCAAACCGGTGAAGCTCATCTATGAGCGCGGCGAGGACATGGCCGCCACAACGAAGCGTCACCCGTCCCGAGTCCGGCATCGCACCGCCGTCGACGAAGACGGGCGTTTACTTGCTCAAGACATCGATGTCCTGCTGGACGGAGGCGCTTATGTAACCCTGTCTCCGGTCGTACTCAGCCGGGCCATCATACATGCGGCGGGCCCGTATCAGTGTGAGAACGTACGCATCGACGGGACGGCGCAGTTCACGAACAGCGTCCCGTTCGGGGCATTCCGAGGGTTCGGCGCGCCACAGTCGCTGTTCGCGGTGGAGCGCCACATGGATGTGATTGCTGACCGCCTGGGAATGGATCCGGTAACGCTCCGGAAGCGCAATCTGATCCGGGACGGGGACTCCACCGCTACCGGCCAGATCATTCAGGATGGCGCGGACCGGATCGAGGTTCTGGATACGGCGCTCCGGATCTCGGACTATGATGCCAAAGCGAAGAGCCACGCCGAGTTCAACCGCTCGAGTCAGACAAAGCGGCGCGGAATAGGTCTGGCCACGTTCTTCCACGGAGCGGGCTTTACGGGCGGCGGCGAGGTGTACCTCGACTCTGTCGTTCACGTGGCTGGCCTGCCGGATGGATGCGTAGAAGTGCGCACGGCCAGCGTCGAGATGGGCCAGGGCGCGCTGACGATCTTCGCTCAGGTGGTCGCCGCAAAACTCGGCCTGAGCGTGGATCGCATCCGAATCGCGGACCCTGACACAGCGATCGTTCCAAACAGCGGACCGACGGTCGCATCGCGAACCAGCATGATCGTAGCCGGCCTGGTCGAGCGCGCCTGCGAAGATCTGCGTGTCCAGGTACAGGAGTCGGCGATTGAACGGGCCGACGCAGCCAGTGGCGACAATGCCGACGCTGACGACCAGCCGCTTGCAGGTGAAGCCCTGGTCAGCGCCATAGTCAGCTGGCACGCCAGAAACCCGGGCCAGGAGCTGATCGGGAAGGCCAGATACATCAAGCCGGAAGACATCGAGTGGGATGATGAGACGTACCGGGGCGATGCCTACGGATCGTTTGCATGGGCCACGTATGTGGCCGATGTGGAGGTCGATCTGCGGACTTTCGGGGTCGAGGTTCGAGACTTCGTAGCCGTTCAGGAAGTGGGCAAAGTGCTCAA
>JAZDDE010000187.1:0-3392 GCA_036679495.1 Gemmatimonadota bacterium
ATCGAGGCGAGGCCTGTGTGGGTGAGGAGTACGCAGAATTGCTCCGCGCGGCCGCTTGGGCGCGTGACCACACGCCCGCTAGTGCCATCGTCGCTAGCCGGCAGCCCGCGCTGTTTTATCTCGGGTCTCACAGGCAGGGCAGGGTCTATACGTTCTCGTCGGTCCCGGAAGTCGTAATTCGGGATCTCGAGGCCATGGGCGCGACTTACGTCCTTGTGGGTCGAACCAGCGTGACGACTCCTCTGTATCTGGCGCCGGCGGTCAATGCCAATCCTGATCGCTTTCGGCTCGTGTTTCAGGCCGGATCTACGGTTCTGTTCGAGTTTCTGTACGGTGAGGAGGTACGTTCAGAACCGGCCGGCGGAGCGGGCCTGGCTCTGGCCGCAGGCGGCGCGACTCTGCCAGCGATCCGGCAATGAGAGTCACGCACATCGTCACGGCGTTTCCGAGGAGCGCAGACGATCCGATCACCCCGTGGCTTGTGGAGCTGGTTAGCCGGCAGCGGGAGCGCGGACTCGATGCCAGGGTGTTGGCTCCGGCCTACCGGGGCGGGCCGGCCGACGAGCCGCTCCCGATCCCAGTGCGACGCTTCCGCTACGCTCCGGCGGCCTGGGAGTCGCTGACGCACGATGAAACCGTGCCGGACCGTCTTCGCCGGAAGCGGCGGTATGCGGCCCTGCTGCCGGGATACCTCCTCGGTGGGATTAGAGCGGCGTCGCGCGAGGGCCGGCGCGGACGCGGGCCGCACGTGGCCCACGTTCACTGGCCGGTGCCGCACGCTCTGTTCGGCAACTCGCTGAGGCGGGCGGCCCGGAAGGCGGGCGGGGACGCCAGTCCCGCCGCCGTAGTATGCTCCTTCTACAGCGCTGAACTGAGCTGGGTGAAGAATTCACTCCCCTGGCTGCGCTCTCTGCTTTCGTGGTCGATTCGCACCGCGGACTCGGTGACGGCCATCTCACGATCGACGGCCGCGCAGGTCGAAGCGCTAGGGGCGGGATCCGTCCGAGTCGTACCGTACGGCAGCGCTCTGGCTGATGACGGCCGGCGCCCGGAACGCGAGGCGCTGGCCTCACGAGATGCCGGCCCTCGATCAACTCAGGAGCCCGTGCGCCTCCTTTTCGTCGGCCGGCTGGTGGAGCGAAAGGGGGTCGAGGTCTTGGTCCGGGCACTCCAGGTTGTCCGGCGCACGACCGCCGCTCACCTCACCATCGTCGGGGAAGGGGCCCGGAAGTCCGCTATCGAAGCCGTAGTAGCGGACTGTGAACTGTCCGAACACGTTACCATGGCGGGACGGGTTCCAACCCGGCAGCTACGCTCCGAATACGAGGCGGCGGACGTGTTCGTCCTTCCCGCCGTAGTGGACGCCAAAGGAGACACTGAGGGGCTCGGCGTTGTGCTCATGGAGGCGCTCGGCCACGAAAGGCCGGTGATCGCTTCTGAAGTGGGCGGGATAGTGGACATCGTGACGCACGGTGAAACCGGTTGGCTCGTGCCGCCCGGCGACCACGAAGCGCTGGGGGAGCAGATCCTCAGGGTCGTGGCGGATCCAGAGGGTTCTCGGGCGGTGGCCCGGCGCGGCCGCGAACGGATCCAGGAAGACTTCTCATGGTCCAGTGTGCTGGACCGGACGGACGCTGCCTATGCGGAAGCTCTGGAGAACGCACGCCAATGACGGATCGGTATGGACAATACGTAGCCACCCAAACGTACCGGGACAGCCGGCGCCGGAAAGCCGCTGTCATCGCCCATCTGTGCCGCGAGCAGCTGGAAGCAGCCGAGCGCATCGCGGATCTCGGCGCCGGTACTGGAATCATTCGTAAAGAACTAGAAGTAAATACTGGCAAACCGATACAGGGTTTTGATATAGATAAGTCGTTCATAGTCGAGAAAGAACGCATGACGGTGGCGGATGTGCTGGAGCTGCCGCTCAGATCAGGTGACCTGGATCTCGTCATGCTCAACCATCTGTACGAGCATGTGGGCAATCAGGCGGGGTTGTTCGCGGAGGCCTACCGGGTTCTGCGGCCCGGGGGGTGGGCTTACGTGACGGCAGGCAGCCGGCGGGCCGTGATGGAGCCGCATTACCGCCTGCCGTTCCTGAGCTGGTTGCCGGCTCCGGCGGCGGCGGCATACGTCCGACTGTCAGGGCGCGGGGACGGCTACGAGGACATCAAGTTTCTCACGTACCGGCCACTCGTCAGGCTTATGAGAGGCGCCGGATTCATGATCCACGATATTACGGAGCGGGCCATCGACGATCTGATCGAGTCCACGTGGGGACGGACCTGGGCGAAAGCCTGGGCTCCCGTGCGTGCGCTGCCGTCCGAAGCCCGCCGATCGGCGCTGAGAGCGCTGGCTCCGCAGTGGTTCTTTCTGCTCGAGAAACCGGCAGCCGCATGAGGCTGACTGACCGCGCAGCGGGGCTCCTGTTCACGGGCGCCGCCTGCCTCTTGTCTCTACTGTTTTACAGTGTGTTCGTGTTCGACGGAACCGGCATGCTGTTCGGCACCGACATGCTGGATCAGGCCTACCAGCTGCGCCAATTTGGCGTCGAGGAGATTCAGTCCGGCCGAGGGTTCCCGCTGTGGAACCCGTTTCTCAACGGTGGCCTGCCGTTCCTGGCGATTCTGCCCGGCCCCGCGTTCTACCCGACGAGCCTGCTGTATCTGGTCATGCCGCTGTACCCGCTGAGCCTGGGTCGTTGGGCTTCGGCGGTGACGGGCCTGGCTTTCATGTTCACAGGCTTTGTTGTCTCGCTCCTCTACGGGGGGCACGACGGCCGCATGTTCGCGATGGTGCTCATTCCTCTGGCCTTCATGCTGCTGGAGCGTGGCCTGCAGAGCCGTCGTATCGGCTGGTTCCTGGGGCTGGGAACCGTGATCGCACTCCAGATCTTCACGCCCCACGTGCAGGTCATGTACTTCTCGTCGCTCTGCCTCTTGCTGTACGCCCTGATTCGGGTCGTGGGTGTGGCGCGGCAGGACGGCGGCCGGCCTCAGGCGCTTCGCCTTGGAGGTTTGTTCGGGCTGGCGTTCGCTGTGGCCGCGGGGCTCGGAGCGGCACAGCTGCTCTCCACCTGGAGCATCCTGGACATTGTCGCAGATCGTGGTGTCGGCGAGTCCGGCTATGCGTTCGCCTCTGCCTGGGCCCTCCCGGCTCAGGAACTGTCAGCTTTCGTCCTGCCCGACCTCATGGGTTCGCTGCGGACCTACTGGGGAAACAATCCGTTCAAGCTCCACACGGAGTACCTGGGCGCGGTCCCGGTAGCGCTCGCGCTGGTCGGGCTGTCCGGATTTCGCCGCGACCCGAGGGTGCGGGCGTGCGCGATTATCGCGGCGGTGTGCGTGCTGTTCGCGCTTGGCGCTGCGACTCCGCTCCACCGGCTGACGTAC
>JAZDDE010000188.1:0-3689 GCA_036679495.1 Gemmatimonadota bacterium
CTCCCTCTTTGACGCGCAATATGCAGGCAGAGATGAAGATCAGCGCATGCATCACGTCCACGACCACGATCACACCAAACGGAAACATGCAGACGATAAGGCTGAAGATACCCAGCGACAGCACCGCGACATAGGGAACACCGCGCTCCTTGCTGCACTGGACGAGAATCCTGGGCGCCAGATTGTCTACGGCCAGCGCGAAGAAGCCCCTCGAGCCGGATGCGATATAGGTATTGAAGATCGAGAACTGGGCGATGATCGCGATGAATACGAAGAAGACTCCGAGAGCCGGTGCGACCTGTGTCACCACATCGCCGTAGGTCAAGCCTCCTTCTGCCGCCCATTCACTCCAACGTCCCAGGGAAGCGAGTCCGCCCATCGTGGGCAGTATGTAGACCGCCATGATCAGTATCCGACACTCTGAAGCAGGGTCTGGCCCGGTGGAATGAAGGGAACAAAGGGGTTCGTCTGCCACAGCGCGAAACCCACTGCCGCAACCAGACCGAAGGCGATCAGTACGAGGATGGAGATGATCGTACTTACCGCTCCCACATCCCTGATGCCCCGGATATTGATATAGGTGAAGACGATGATGATCGAGGCCTTGAACAGATACTCCTGTAGTCCCGAAAGATGCAGGACCGAGCCCAGATAGGATCCGGCAAGCACGACATAGAGCGTATTGTCGAAGTAGACGGAGATCGTCCGCCACCAGCCGGCCTGAAAGCCCCAGAATTCGCCGCAGGCCCGCTGCACCCACTTGTAATATCCGCCCTCCTGCGGGAGGGCGGATCCGAGCTCTGCCGCTACCAGGCCCATCGGGGTGCTCCATAGGAACGGAAGCACGATCAACATGACGAGGGTGAGCCCGGGCCCTGCCTGCGGGATCATCTCTTCGATCCCGTAGGCGCCGGCTGCACACAGACAGAAGATCATGAAGACAACGGTCGATGTCTTCATCTCGTGCTGCTTCAACCCGTGCTGTGCAGGATCGATCGTTACTGCGGTTCTCTCTGAGATCACCATTCAGATGCAACTCCCGATGATCTACGACGGGGACGCCGTGCTCGCCATGGAGCTACTCATTGGCGATTCGCAGAAGTGCCCCGCCTTCCCCTACTCGCTGCTCCGCCTACCCCTGCTTGCTGCCCCGTCCCCCCGCGACTGAGCAGGTCTTCCAGACTCTCCATCTGCAGCGCACGGGAGCGCTTGTAGAAGTCGAGCCACTTCTCGGCCTTCTTCAGCGAGGGCGTCCTCAGTTGGATGTACTGGTTCCGCCCGTCTTGATAGCGTTTGATCAAGCCAGCGCGATCGAGCACTTTCAAATGCTTCGAGATCGCCGGAAGCGTCATGTCGTGTGGCTGGGCGAGCTCCGTTACACGGGAGTCCCCCAACGCCAGCTTCTTGAGCATCTTGCGTCGCGTGGGGTCGGAGAGTGCGCCGAAGACGAGATCGAGGGAGGAGCGTTTTGACTTAACCATTCGGTAAAGTGTATCGAATGATCGTGCACGAGCGCTTCCCTCGTCGGCATGCGCGGTATAGCCTGCACGAGTGTTGAGAGTCTGACCGCGCAAGCCATCTGACCGCACAACGAAACCGGAGAGTGCTGATGACATCCGGCAAAGAGAGCCGAACGGATCCCGCGGCCTCGATCCAGGACACCGCCTTCTTCGACGATCACTGGACGATGTGCTGGCGACGCCTGTTTCACGTGCCGATCCAACGGGTGTGGGCGGCCGTCACGGTCGCGGACCAGCTCAACATCTGGTTCATGCCGGTCTTTCACGTGGAGGCCAAGTTGGGCGGCAAGTGCCAGTTCACGTTCGGGGGCCCGGAGCTACCGACGGACGACTGGCTGATCACCGAGTTCGACGCACCGAAGGTAGTCGAGTACTCCGCGGGTCTCTACTCGCTGCGCTTCGAGCTCGAGCAGGTCGACGCCGCAACCCGCATGACACTCAAAGAACACGTGCCCCCCGGAATGCGAGACAACCTGAAATCCCAAGGCATCATCCAGAAGCTCGTCCCGGGCACACCCTGGCCTCCCGGAACCGCCGCGGGCTACCACAGCTGCATGGACTCCGCCGAGCGCTTCTTCGCGGCGGACCTGTCGCAGGACCGAATCGCCGAAGCCAGTGCCTCCCTGGTCGCGTACGCGAACCTGGGGGACAAGTCGGGTCTGGAGTCCGATCCAGACGGCTGGTACGCGAGCCTGGAAGCGGAGTACTGGGAGTTCATTCGCAAGAACTGCCCGGAACCGGAGGGCGATCTGCCTCCCGTCTGACGATTCGCGCTTCCCGGGGTCAGCCCCTTTCGCGCGTCCGCGCGCGTATTCGGCTCCGATAGGTTCTAGCCGGCGTGTTGAACAGGGAAATTCCTGCGACGGAGCACGGACTCCCGCGACCGGAATCACCCTCGAGAGGGCCCAGACGGCCGATGGGCGCTGGGGGACCGGAATAGCCGTAACTTAGTTCTTGGTCCTGTCGGAGGTGAGAATCCGCACTACTCGTTGCGTCCGGGCACGCCGCTCGCCCCAAAACCCCGCGGCATAGCGCGAAATTCGTGGGAGGATCGCGCTCCGACCGAGGATTCTCCGGAGTCGCAGACTGACTGGCGGTGGTCGCGGTCAATCGCGAGCTCGTCTCTGGGGCGAGATCCCTGACCTAACGGGAAGTACAGGGAAACCGCTCAATCATGGGGCTCCCCGGTGGGGTCGGTGTGTCCAATCCGCCTCTTGAATCCAGGTCCTAGCCGGGCGAGTTCCGCAGGCAATGTGGTCCCCCGAGCGCGACATCAATCTGATGTCTGCTCGCCCCGGAACCTGCATCAGCCGGCCGATAGCAGCGATTGAGATGTTCGAATTCCGCACAGGAGAATCTGAGCGGCTAGACTCCTCAATGTCAGAGGCGGCAGAAGTGTCGGCGCCTTCAACCTTGGTGGGGATGCAGGCACTTGAAGCGCTTTGTCGTAGCGGGCGACGCCAGAACTGGCGCTGGGTCTGAGCGCACTCAAGTCGGGTGTAGCCGTGACCGTTCCGACTCTGAGCCCGTCGGTGGGACAGAATCGAACCGCGATCGTTGAGCCTGCGCCGATCATCGTGATCGATGAGCCCTACGGTCGACTGCGCGCAGACGTCGCACCCCTGCTCGACTTCGTGGTGTGCATCGATCTACCGCTGCACATCGCACTCGCTCGGCGGCTCACTCGTCAGATCCGGACTGCCCAGGGATGGGCGGAGAATGCGGCGGACGATGCCGGCCGGCTGGCGGTGCTCAACTGGAACACGCAGATGTTGCGTGGCTTCCTCGACGCGTATCTCGATTTCGGTCACCGAGCGTACGCCTTTCAGCGTGACCACCTACTCGCTTCTTGCGATCTGGTGGTGGACGGGCTTGGCAGCGTCGACGAGATCGTGGAGAAGGTCGCCGATGCCGTTCGCGCGGCTACGACTTGACTTTTTGTTGCCGGAGCATTGGGCGACCGGGCCGCGGCGCCGGGTCATGGCTACCAGAGCGTGCGCCGCTTCGTCGTGGTTCCCAATGAGGCCTCTTCAACTGGAGGCCCTCAGAGCGAAGCAATCCGGCGGGCACCGGACGCGGGAATCGGACCCGCGGCCAAACGGCGCAAGTCGCTGAAACAAAGGAAATCTGCTGACTGAACACTTGTCCCGCGGTTGTCCCACGGAACCG
>JAZDDE010000189.1:0-4485 GCA_036679495.1 Gemmatimonadota bacterium
GCGCCGCACTGCTCAACACACGGACGTGTTTTGCGAGAAGTTAGACCGAGCCACGTCAGGTCACTTCCACATGAGCACGGACGCTTTCGGGGCCTACCCGAATGCCGTGAGCTACCACCTGGGCATGCGGACCGACTACGGCACGATCACCAAGAAGTACGGACATGAGGAGCCCGAACGGCGGTACTCACCGCCGTCCATAATAGGCATCGAGAAGACCGCCATTCACGGCAATCCGACATTCAGCCAGACTTGCACGTCGCACGTTGAGAGCCACAACCTCACGATGCGGATGCAGATTCGCCGCCTTACCCGGCTGACCAACGCCTTCTCGAAAAAGTGGGAGAATCTACAGGCGGCGCTCGCGCTCTACTTCGCGCACTACAACTTCTGCCGGCCGCATGGCTCGCTGAGTGGGTGCACTCCGGCAATGGCGGCGGGCGTAACGGATACGCGCTGGAGCTTGGCCGATCTGTTGGGGTCTCCAACAGGCGAGGTATCATAAGCATCTGATGCTGTCCTCGCCCGAAGCGATCGCTCTGTCTGCTCTGGCCGACCTCGGTCGCCACACCGACACAGCAATACCGATGGGCGATCTGATCACACTCGTCGAGGAACGCCTCGGGCGGAATCTGGACCGAATCGAAGAGGAGTCTGTCAGGCAGCTCTTGGCAAGAGTTGGCGAAGGGGAGCCTTCTTCGTGCTCTGGACCTCCAGCGGGATGGATTAGCCGGCCGCTTCCTCTCCGCTAAAAGCGAACGCGACATTCCATTGGGCGGTCTTCCCAAAAGACCCATTGGACAGCACTTGTGTGCCCTCGGCTGCCAATCGCTCAAGCTGGTCGGGGATGTGCTGCGTAATTGGCCGGGCACAACTATCGACCACTCTGTGCGCGGGCAAGGTCTCAGGCCCTCGGAGTAGCACTCGGGGCAGGGCGCGTACCCAGGTCCGAGGAACGCCTATCGCGAGGATGAGCGCCGTGTAGGTCGCTACCATCCCTGAGGGGATGCGAGACACTACGTCCCATAGCCGCTCTTTCGGCAGCGCGCTGAGTGGCCGATACGAGCGCTCGGTAGCGATGAGGGAGTCGCCAAGCAGAATACGACCGCCTCGCACCACCCTGCCAAGGATGCCCCTGCATCCGGCCAGTTCGTCGGCAAGGCCGTCGCGAACTCGGTTGAGCTTGCCGCACGGCGTGCAAGCAAACGTGACGCGCACCAGCGCTGAACGGCCTATGCGAAGCACTGTGCCGGAGGCGAATCTGTCTACGTCACCCTCGACCACCAGATTCTCTTGAAGATCGCCAGGCTGAAGTCGATGCCGGAGCAGCACGGCTGAGCTAACGAGCAGCACTTGGCGGGGATTCTGCGCCCCCGCGTGCACGTCGTGCACGATGCCATGCCCCCTGCGAGCAGAGAGAGCACTAGCGCGCCGTACCGGCTCACCTCGGGCGTCTTTGATGAAGAGATCGCGAATCAGCATGATCGGGCGTGATGCTAGCAAAGTGCCGGGCCGCCAGGAGGGTAGCAGTCGCTGCCATTGACACGTTGCACGCCCCGGAGGTAGCGTCACCGGACAGTTGCGTGCAGAGAATCTCATAGCTAAGGTCCGATGCGCCCCAGGCGGCGGAGCGGGCCGGAGCGGCTCGTTATCTACAAAGTAGGAGGCCGAGACAATGAGCAAGAAGAGAAGAAAAACCACGCGCCAAGACCTTGAGCAGGCAATGAGAGATCTGAAGCCCGGCGAGGCATACGAGGTCAAAGACTCCAGAGGCAGGGTAGTAGCGACACTGGGGGTGCCCTCCGCGCAGCCAGCAGCCGAGCTGCCATCCGTCGAGTCGGGGAGCCGAGACACCTACCAGAGTACGTGGCTCGACTGAAGCGAAGCGCTCCAGCCGAGCGCATGTTCGACTGGATCAGGAGTTTTCAGCCGGGCTGTGCCTATGCCGTTCGCCTCGCAAGCGAACACGAAAGCCAACATTGGCGCACGTGGGCGGAGGAGGTTCCTCGAAGCGACGAGAGCCGAGACCGCCTTCAAAGCTTTCTCGAAGCGGCAGTCAAGCACGAGTCGGCGCAAGCCGCGATGGTCATGTTCAAGGATGTCGAGGAGCCAGAAGACCTAGCAAGACTAGTCAACAGCCTTTGTGCTCACGAGTCCTGGTGGTGCTGTGAACCGGAGAAGATCCAGCCTACTCCAAGTGGCATGTCCAGATTTTCGGTTGGACTACGATGGAATCTGCCCAAGGGCCACGTTGCACATGCACTTGGCTTTGGTCCATTCCCGTTTTTCCCCCCAACTCGGCGAGCCCCGTACTGCGCCCTGACAGTGCCTACTTGTGCAGCTTCTGGCGTCCAACGCGACCCTGAGCGGACCGCGACTGACCGCCACCTATGCGATATGCGCAACGACATCTTCGAGGAAACTTGGGCCGATCATGGGCATACGACCAAGGAGTGGAGAGGACAGCTTACCGAGGACTACAACGACAGAGCAGCGAAGGCAAAGGTGACATTCGTCCTGCCTGAAGAGCTGCGAGCTTTGATTCCGGATCTCGGGAGCTAGGTGCCAAGCTCCCAACCCACACACTATTAGGACACTACCCGCTCCGGGTCGGCGCCCTGTCAACCCCTCCGCCCACGCACATTAGGACACCGCCCGGCCTTGGCGGTGGTGGGGAGCAGCTCGACGACACGCCCACCGTCGGGAGGCCCAGGCTGGGATCGGGGCGTTTTCGATAGAGTCCCACCATGAAGACCGCGAATAGCACCGCCCAAGCAAACACGCCTCGCTTCTCCGTCCCCGCCCTTTTGGCTCTGTTGCTGGTCGGACAGTTCGTTGTCGCCCAGGAGTGGCCTCAGTTTCGCGGGCCGGGAGCCAGAGGCGTGGCTGACGGGTCCACCCTACCGGTCCATTGGGACGCCGAGACGGGCCACGGCATCACCTGGCGGACGCCCATCCCGGGGTTGGGGCACTCGAGCCCGGTCATTTGGGGCGACAGGTTGTTCATCACCACGGCGGTGAGCCAGAAGGATGACGCGGGGATTCGCACCGGTCTTTACGGCGACATCAGCCCGGTGAACGACGACTCGGTGCACCGCTACGCGGTCTACTGCCTCGATCGCAAGACCGGCGAAGTCCTCTGGCAGCGCACCGCCACCGAGACGGTCCCGCAGGTGAAACGACACTTGAAATCGACCCACGCCAATCCGAGTATCGCGACCGACGGTGAGAATCTGGTGGTCTTCTTCGGCTCGGAGGGTCTCTACGTCTACGATCTGGATGGGACCCTACGTTGGAAGAAGGACCTCGGCATGTTGGATTCCGGCTTCTTTCAGGTGCCCGAGGCGCAGTGGGGCTACGCCGCCTCACCGGTGCTCGATGCCGGCCGGATCATCGTCCAAGCGGACGTCCAGAAGGGCTCGTTCCTTGCCGCCTTCAAAGTCGAGGACGGCGCGCAAGTCTGGCGCGTCGAGCGCGACGACGTGCCGACGTGGTCGACCCCGACGGTACACGACGATGGCGAGCGTAAGCAGGTCATCGTCAACGGCTATCGCCACATCGGCGGCTACGACTTCGAAACCGGTGCCGAGCTCTGGAAGATGGCCGGTACCGGGGATATTCCGACCCCGACGCCCTTTGTCGTCGACAATCTCATCTACCTGACGAGCGCACACGGTGGCGGCAGTCCGATCTACGTCATCCCGACGAGCGCAAGCGGAGCCCTGACGCCGGAGAAGCTGGCTTGGTCTCAGGAGCGCGGTGGCTCTTA
The DNA here is from genome assembly GCA_036679495.1 of Gemmatimonadota bacterium. Taxonomy (GTDB): domain Bacteria; phylum Gemmatimonadota; class Gemmatimonadetes; order Palauibacterales; family Palauibacteraceae; genus JAZDDE01. Next base: position 3,770 of record JAZDDE010000189.1, read on the forward strand.
CATGCCGACGACTGTCGTCTACGATGGCTTGCACTATGTTGGGCGCGACAACGGAGTGCTCACCGTGTTTGACGCCAAAACGGGCGAGAAGCACTACGAGCATCGCCTCGGCGACGGCAAATTCAGCTTCGTTGCGTCCTCGATGGCGGGGGACGGCAAGATCTACTTCAACTCGGAGGACGGCGTGACCTTCGTCGTCGCCGCGGGGACCGAGCTCGAGGTGTTGGCGCAGAACGATGTGGGCGGACGTGTGCTCTCCTCGCCGGCCATCGCCGACGGCACGATCTACATCCGGACGTTGCGCGAGATTGTCGCTGTCGATCGAGCTTCCGAAAAGCCCATGGGCGGGAGCTGATGTGTGAGGAGCTGCTCGGTCGGTCCGACTGCCGGGAAGACAGCAGGGGAATGTCGGGCGAAGTTCTCGAGCCTCTCCGCCGGATCGCCACGGCCGCGCTGCAACTCGCGTTTTCTTCCTGCGATTTGTTGGCTTCGGCGGCCCATAGCCAGAGTCCCGCCGGCGACACGTTTTCGATCTCCGAGCTTGCAAGATCAAGCCGATCCGCGACACGCTCAACTTCGTGATGTTGATCCTGCGCGTGTCGATGTACTTCGAGCCGTTGAAGGTGTTCATGCCGCTCACCGCCCTGCTCTTCGGCTCGGGCCTCGCGTGGGGCATCGTCCAGGCTGCGCACTCGGATCTCGGGCTCGGCGAGGGC
>JAZDDE010000019.1:0-2311 GCA_036679495.1 Gemmatimonadota bacterium
CTACCGCAACGGCTGGGACGAGCCCGGCCCGGTGGTCATGCAGTTCTGGGGCTCGATTCGGCCGGCAGCCAAGGGACTCGGCATCCGGGATCAACATCGTACTTCGCGCATGCGCATGCTCGCCATGAGCTTCGAGGACTACGAGAGGGAGGTCCGGACCGTGCTCAACGGCATGCTCGGACCGGCGGGGTTCAGCGCCGCCGACGACATTCTCGCCGTCACCGTCAACCGCTGGCCTCACGGCTACGCCTACGACTACCTGGATCTCTTCGATCCGGAGTTCGCGCCCGGTGAGGCGCCGCACGAGATCGCACGCAGGCCCTTCGGCAACATCTCTTTCGCCAATTCCGACGCCGGCGCCAACGCCTACTCTCACGTGGCCATCGACGAGGCTTGGCGCGCGGTGAGCGAGTTCGCCGGTTGAAGACCAGCGAGCGGAGAGCGACCGTTGAGAGCGACTAGAATGGCGACGTTGCTTTCGCGAGACCAACCAAGGAGCGAGGCGATGCAGCGACTCGTTTGTGTCTTGGCCTGGGCCGCCGGCCTGACACTTGCTGCGGCGGCTGAAGCACGGGTCTACGAGTTCACCGGCGGGCGCTGGTTCGACGGCAAGACGTTCGTTGCGCGGACGGTGTATAGCGCCGACCGTGTCCTGACGTTCACGAGGCCGGCGGTGGTTGACGAGACCTTCCACCTCGCCGGCGGTTACGTCATCCCTCCGTTCGGTGAGGCGCACAACCACGACCTGGCCTCCGGCCATGAAGTCGAGGAGCAGAATAACCGGTACCTATGGGACGGTGTCTACTACGTCAAGCTCCAGTCGGCCTTCGCGACCACCGCACCGACGATCCGCGAGAAGCTCGACGGGCCCGGAACCGTCGATGCGGTCTTCGCGTTTGCCCCGGTGACGGGGCCTGGTGGCCACCCGATCCGTCTACGCGAAACGTTCTTCGACCGCGGCTACTACGAGGAGGAGTTCGAAACCAAAGAGGAGATCTTCGGAGTGGGCTACACGCTTGTTGCGGACGAGGCGGATCTGAACCGGAAGTGGCCCCAGCTCCTGGCCCAGGGACCGGACTTCATCAAGTTCATGTTGAGCTCCGCCGAGGAATACGAGCTGCGCAGGGACGATCCCGAGTTCTTTGGTCGGAAGGGGCTGGATCCGGGCCTCGCGCCCGGCCTCGTCGACAAAGCACATGCTGCCGGGCTGCGCATCACAGCCCACATCGACACAGGCCCCGATTCTCACTACGCCGTGACGGCTGGAGTCGACGAGATCGCTCACATGCCCGGCAGGAGGGAGCCTGAGGTGATCCGGGAGGTTGATGCACGGCTCGCCGGCGAGCGCGGCGTCACCGTGATCACGACCTTGATGCTCACTACCAACATCGCTGACGACTACCCGGCTTGGTACGAGCGGGTGATGGACCAGCACAAGTCCAATCTCGAGCGCTTGAAGGCGGCCGGCGTTACGCTGGCCGTGGGCTCGGACCTCACCTTCAGGGACACTTCGAAAAAGGAAGCTCTACTGCTGCATAAGCTCGGTGTCTTCACCAACCTCGAACTCCTCAAGATGTGGTCGGAGAACTCACCCAAGACGATCTTCCCCGGCCGCAAGATCGGCACTCTCGAGGAAGGCAACGAGGCCAGTTTCCTGGTCCTGAAACGGCAATCCTCTGGACGACTTCCTCCACGTGACGGACATCCGAAGGCGTTTTAAGCAAGGGCAGTGGCTGGTCCTCGCGGAACCGCCGCCCGATCGAGAGTAGATGCCCGACCTCGACCAGCTCCAGCGAGCTCATCCGAACGACGATCTCGTTATGCTCACCCTTTCCGACGGTAAGTTCCGAGCAACCAGGTATACGAGCGTTTTCGAGCGTAGACCAGCGCACAGCGGAAGCCTCCCGCGAAGCGCTCGAAAGAGGCTTTCTAGCTAGGTTTTGCTTCAATTCTCGACAAAAAGAAATGGAGCGAGAGACGGGAATCGAACCCGCGACCAACGGCTTGGAAGGCCGAGACTCTACCACTGAGTTACTCTCGCGGACCGCCCTTCGGCCGGCCAGGCCGGACGGTGTGCCGCTTTGCTCCGGGTCGCACGGGACAAGCCCGCGCTCCGTGTATTTCCACGGCCCTGACCCTATCAGCCGGGGAGGCGCCGGAACGCTTGTACATGGTGGAGGCGGGTGGATTCGAACCACCGTAGGGTTACCCCGCCAGATTTACAGTCTGGTGCATTTGACCGCTCTGCCACACCTCCGCAATACCGCGACTTCTCAAAGATTTGCTCCGGTTCTGGAGCCGGCACTCGGAT
>JAZDDE010000190.1:0-2154 GCA_036679495.1 Gemmatimonadota bacterium
GCTCGAAGCGCCTTCGGACATGGCTGGGTGAGGGCTTGAGCTTGAGACCTCCGCGGACCTGTTCCACCCGCGCCGAGGGTAAAGCACCAGGACCTGGCGAAGCGCGGTCAGGAACTTGCGCCTGAAGTTGCGACGATCGTTGTAGTCGGATCCGAATTGAGCTTCAAGACTAGGAAACAGAAATCTATCGAGCTTCGGATCCGGCAGCCAATCTCTAGCTGTTGGCCAGAGGGGAAAAGATACTTCACAGATTACAGTACTAAATAGTACCGTCTGGCGGCATGGGCACGCCGTGGCACCTAAACCGCCAAGCCCCGAATCGACACCCAAGAAGTCCCTACAGGGAGGCAAGCTCTATCTCAACCACAGCCGCAAGGTGCGCGATCGGTGGCGACGGGACATCCCCGGAAATGTTGCGAAAGGCGACGCGAACTTGCCTGCGGTTCTGGAGAATCGCTGATATCAGCAGGGCAGGGCACATGATCGCATAGGACTGAACCGCTCCGGGGGCCGCTCCGTACGATAGTGGGACCACTCCCCTGCCCGGAGGACCTTGAGGCAGTGGATCACCCAAACAGGAGTTCTACGATGCGTTCACAAAGTAAGCGTTCTTCGTCTCCCGCAAGGTCGTTAGCCGACCTCCAGCGGGGCTTTCGGGCGCTGGCGGTGGGTTCGCTGCTCCTGGCTCTGCCTGCGGGCGCCTGCGGCGCGCGCGCCGAGGCGCTCGAGGGATCTGGCCCGACTGCCGGCAACTCGGCCGCCACAAGGGACGAGAAGACTACGATGCAAGACCACAAGAACTCGGTCGCCACCTTCGCCGGTGGCTGCTTTTGGTGCATGGAAGGCCCGTTCGAGGCCCTCGAGGGTGTGAACTCGGTGGTGTCTGGTTACACCGGTGGCGAAGTCGACAATCCCAGCTACCAGCAGGTATCGAGCGGCGGCACCGGCCACGCCGAGGCGGTGCAGATCGAGTACGACCCCGGCCGGGTCAGCTATAAGCGGCTCCTCGAGACCTTCTGGCGGCAGATCAACCCCACTGATGCAGGCGGCCAGTTCGCCGATCGCGGCTCGCAGTACCGGGCCGGCATCTTCTACCACGACGAGAAGCAGCGCCGGCTGGCGGAAGCATCGAAGGAGGAGCTCGCCGCCAGTGGCCGTTTCGACAAGCCCCTCGTCACCGAAATTGAGCCGGCCGGCACCTTCTACCCCGCCGAGGACTACCACCAGGACTACTACAAGACGCACCCGACGCGTTACAAGAGGTACAAGGTCGGCTCGGGACGCACGGGCTATCTGAAGAAGACCTGGGGCGATGAGCCCGCGGCGACCAAGACGGCGGGGAATCCGACCGCCGACGAGACAGCAGGCACCAAAGGAGGCCAGAAGGTGTACGCCAAGCCCAGCGACGAGGAGCTCAAGCAGAAGTTGACGCCACTGCAGTACCGTGTCACCCAGAGAGACGGCACCGAGCGGCCGTTCCAGAACGACTACTGGGACAACAAGCGCGACGGGATCTACGTCGACGTGGTGAGCGGCGAGCCGCTTTTCAACTCGGCCGACAAGTACAAGAGCGGCACCGGTTGGCCCAGCTTCACCCAGCCGCTCGAGCCCGACAACATCGTGGAGCGCAAGGACCGCAAGCTCTTCATGCTGCGTACCGAGGTGCGCAGCCAGCACGCCGACAGCCATCTCGGCCACATCTTTCCCGACGGCCCCAAGCCAACCGGGCTACGCTACTGCCTCAACAGCGCCGCTCTGCGCTTCATCCCCAAGGAAGAGCTCGAAAAAGAGGGCTACGGCGAGTACCTGCGGCTCTTCGCGTCAAGGTCTCAGACTACGGGCGGGAGCTGAGCCACTTCGGCATTCGCGAGTTCGATCAACATCAAGACAGCCTCCTGGCGCAGAGCCTTCAGGGCGAGTGTCCCGTCTGACGTTGTAGCCCGGAAACCAAGGACGTCAGTAGGGGGGCAGCCTATCCGAGTGGCGTGCGGGCGGCCGAGAGTCTGATCTGCGTCGCCAGCGCATTTCTTCGTTCAGGCTGCGGCGCAGATCCGTGGCGTTCATCTCGCACATGGACACCATCCTGCCGTCCACCGGGACCTTGAAGGAACAGGCCTCGAGGCGTTCTCGTCCGAGTGGAGTATTGAGCTCGTC
>JAZDDE010000191.1:0-9390 GCA_036679495.1 Gemmatimonadota bacterium
CGCTAGAAGCCAGAGCTTTTATGGGGTCCGAACCGGCGATGACGAGATGCGCGCGGTCAAGAGCCTTCTGACTCGTACCCGACGTATTTTGAATAGAGGCGGGCCGCCCTCTCATTTTCTCCTTGGGCTGCTAATGATTGGTTCGTGATATATATGAAGTTACGAAGACACAAGGTCCACAGAACCGTAAGCCCAGTCTTCGGTCTATAGTCGGTCCTCTACAAGCCACACGATAGCGCGGGTGCGCCGGGCCTTCACTTTCGATAGGAGAGTGCCATGTTCCTTCAAGCGATCGATACAGTTCTTGCCTTTTCGATGATCATGCTGCTCCTGAGTGCATTGGTCACGGTACTGGTACAGATGTTCATTTCACTCTTCGGCCTCCGTGGTCACAATCTCTTGTTCGGACTCAGGCAACTCGTCGGCACGGTTGCTCCCGACCTTGACCAAGCCGATGTCGAAACGCTGGCCGACAAGATCTTCAAGCATCCCGCTCTAAGAGCCGGTGTCAAGCGCGCCGCAGTGGAGGTCAATGCCAAGGAAATACTGATGGTGCTCGAAAGCCTGCGCAAGGGCGAGGATCTGGAGCCCAAGATCAAGGCGACGTTGGATGAACTCTTCGAACAGGCCGCCTCGGAGAGCTCGAAGCTAGCGGGGTCGTTGGAGCTGCTCAAGAACCTACGTACCGACGTTCCCGAACGGGTAGAAGCAATTCAGAAGCTCACCGACAGCGCCCTGGCAAGCGCCAAGGAGGTCGTGGTGCGAATCGACACTTGGTTCGATAGCTCGATGAGCCACGCCGGCGAGCGATTGAAGCTGCACGCCCGGTGGATCACCGGGTTTTGCGCCGTCGTCATGGCGGTCGGCCTACAGGTCGACAGTGCCTCGCTTCTCACTCAGCTCTGGAGTGATCCGGAGGTCACGACGCAGCTCGTCCTCGATGCCCAGGGTGCCTTGGATCTTTACGACAGGTCTCGGGCTTCCGAAGACCCGAGCCAGATCGTCGACGAGATTCGCGCCACACTGGGTGATACCGATCTGATGATCTTCGGAACCCTGTCCGGGAAGGACCCGAAATGGTCGGCATCCTCGGTCCCGGGTAGCCTGCTGACCGCTCTGCTCCTGAGCTTGGGGGCGCCGTTCTGGTACGGAATGGTTGGCAAGATTGTCGGGTTTCGAGCGGCAGCTGCCGGAAAAGCGAAGAATACCGACGCTCAGACCTGACGACGACCTAGGCAGGTGCCTCGGAATATCGGGCAGGCGGGGGTGGTGTCGGCGGCGGGGTAGGCGGTGGACCCGGCGAGGACCTAGAATCCGGCTGGCTAACGAGGTTTGCATCAGTACAAAAAGATGCCTTTCGGCAGCTAGTCCCAACCCGGATTCTCCGGGAATAAGAGGGGGCAGGCACCCTTATTGGCGTGACAGCTCCGGCGCCTAGCGGATGCCCAGATTGTCGATCTGAGCCTGCGCGCCGACGTTGCCTCCCTGCGCAGGCAGCGCGGGCAGCGATGTCGTCGGCAAAGCGATCAACAGGACGAGGCCGGCTGCGACTCTAGAACTCATCGAGCGAGGGTAGCAAAGAGGCGGGAACCAGTCGGCTGCGCAAGCGGCGGATGTCTCGCGGTTTCGTGCGGCAGCAACCGCCGACGATCCGGGCTCCCACCTCGACCCATTCGGCCGCGTAGCTCGCAAGATCCAGCTCATGTTCGCCCGGCAGCCACCGCTTCGTCTCGGCGTCGTAGGTCTCGCCCGAGTTGGGGTAGACCACGATGGGATCGGAGCTGACCTCGCGGACGGCCGCGATCAGAGATGCGACGTGGCGCGGGGCCGTGCAGTTGATGCCTACCGCCACCACTCGGCTCGACTCGGCGACCTCCGCGGCAATGGCCGCGATCTCGGTGCCGTCACTGATGCGTGAGCCGTCGCTGCAGCTGAAACTCATCCAGGTGTGGCGATCGGGAATGCTTTCGAGCAGACGAACGAGCGCCCGCGCCTCGGCGGCCGACGGGATGGTCTCGCAGGCCAGCAGATCTGCATCGGTGCCGGCCAGGATCTGCAACCGCTCCCGATGAAAATCGGCCAGCCCTTCGGTGTCCAAGTCGTAGGCCCCGTTGTACTCCGAACCGTCGGCCAGGAAGGCGCCGTACGGGCCGACGCTCGCGGCAACCAGGGGGCGGAGGCGGCCGTTCCGGTTGCTGGGAACCGCCCAGAAGGCGTCACGGGCAGCCACGGCGAGTTCCACCGAGTGGCGCACCATCCGTGCCGCATCTTCCTCGCTGAGCCCCGCGCGTCGGAAGCCGGCGACGCTCGCCTGGTAGCTCGAAGAAACGATGCAGTCCGCTCCGGCCTCCAGGTAATCGAAGTGTAGACGGCTAATGCTCGTGGGCGACTCGGCGACCAGGCGTGCCGACCAGAGCTCGTCGCCAAGGTCGTGGCCGCGAGCCTCTAGCTCGGTCGCCAGGCCGCCATCCAGAATGATCACATCCTGGACCTTCAGCATCGCGGTCAGCGGTTCGGGGGTAGGCACCTACGGGATCATCTCTGCTGGTCAATCAATCGAGGCAACAAACGCGGCCCGGTGCCGTAAGAAGGGACGTCCTTCGGAATCAGGCTCTCAGCGCTTTTCCTTCGAAACATAACAGGAGACTCCTCAATGCTCAGACAATCACCCAGCGTCACCCTCGCCCTCCTTGGCCTGGTCGCGTGCACAGGCGCTCTCAGCGCTCAGAGGCTGACGACACCACCGCCAGGCGCAAACCAGCGCTCAGTCGTCACGCAGTACATGGGGATGGTTTCAGTGACGATCGACTACAACAGCCCTGATGTCACCAGCCCCGGAGGCGACGACCGGACCGGAAAGATCTGGGGCGAACTCGTGCCGTTGGGGATCGCGCCCAATCAGTTCTACCCGGGCTTTGGATCGGCCGAGAAGATGCCATGGCGAGTCGGCGCCAACGAGAACACGACGATCACCTTCTCCCACGATGTCGAAGTCGAGGGCGAAGCCCTGGCTGCGGGGACTTATGCTCTCTTCATGGCTCCGGGCGAGACCGAATGGACGGTTCTTTTCAACCGGAACGCCTCGGCCTGGGGCAGCTTCTTCTACGAGCCGAGCCTTGACGCTTTGAAAGTCCAGGCCAAGCCCGAGAAGAGCGATTTCTTCAGAGAGTGGCTGACCTTCGAGTTCGACGATCGTCAGCTCGACACCACGCTGGCTGTATTGCACTGGGAACACATGCGCGTCCCCTTCCGAATCTCGGTCCCTAATATCTCGGAGCTCTACCATCAGGCCATGACGCACGAACTCACCGGCTCAGCGGGCTTCAGTTTCCAAAACTGGGTTCGGGCCTCCCAGTGGGCCTCTCAGCAAGAGGCCTATAAAGAGGACTCGGAGAGCTGGGCGGACGCGGCCATCGCGGCCAACGCCTCGTTTCAGACGATCGCGAACAAGGCTCAGATACTCAACCGGCTCGAGCGCGGCGAGGAGGCACTGGAAACGCTCGACCAGGCGATCGACCATCCCACAGCGACGCCCATCCAGGTGCACGGAGCTGCCCGCGCTCTACAGCAGCAGGGTCAGATGGATGCAGCCAATCTGATTTTCCGAAAGAACTATGAGAAGAACCCCGGTGTGTGGCCGGTCGATTTCGGCATGGCCCGGCTCTATTCTCAGGAAGGTGATTTCGCCAAGGCCCTGGAGCACGCTCGCATCGCTCTGACGCGAGCGCCGGCCGGCCCGCAAATGCAGAACCTCGAGGCCCAGATCGCTCGCCTCGACAAAGGCGAGAACATCAACCCCTGAATGCGAGCAGCCGTGGCTGCGAGGAGTGGGTGAGACAGACGCCTGTCCCCTTTTTTGATAAGAGGGGGACAGGTGTTTCTTTAGATAGAGGGTTGAGCCAAGCGATGACAGACCGGCCATACCAGTACGGAGGAGCTCGAGCCCTGGTCGAGATGCACGATGCCTCGATGAGAGATTTCTTGGGCTGGTGGAGAAGAGCGGACCGCGAAGAGGTCGAACTTCCAGCGACGTCCGATCCGAACTACGCCTCGCGGGAAGTGCTCTTGGCCCATGTGTTGGGCTGCTCGGCTCGATACCTGATCTGGATCTGCGAACAGCTGGGCACTCCTGCAACCGACCTCGAGAGTCGGCCCGATCCGGAAGGCCTCGCCGCCCGGGCCGATGCCTATTTGAACCTTGTTCTCGAGGTCTGGAGCCGCTCCCTCCGTGACCTCACCGAGGAGCAGGCGTATACGCCCGCATACGAATCCACCTGGGGTTCGCCCTACTGCATCGACGCCATGCTCGAACATGCCGTAATGCACCCGATACGCCACGCGCACCAGCTGAGCTCTCTCGTGAAAAGACGGCGCGAAGAACAGCGACGGGCATCCTCTCACTAGAATTAGTCAGCGGCGATTCAAAACTCTCGGAGTTCCGTCATGTGGGATTTGGCGATTGCATTGGATGACAAACCCGGCAGCCTCGCCGACATGGGCGAGGCGTTGGGCCGGGCCGGAATGAGCGTCGAGGGTGGAGGCGCCTGGGTGGTGGACGGTTGCGGCGTCGCTCATTTCTTGTTCGCGGATGGTGCCGCTGCCAGCCAGGCGCTCGAAGAAGCCGGTATCCGGGTGCTCGCCGCGCGGGAAGTGCTCGTGCAACGACTGAAGCAGGACGTGCCCGGCCAGCTCGGCCTCCTCACCCGAAGGATGGCTGAAGCGGGCGTCAATATCGAAGTCCTCTACAGCGATCACGACCATCAACTGATTCTCGTCGTCGACGACCTTACTCGCGGACGGCAGGTCTCGGAAGCCTGGAGCCGGGAGACGCGGTTGTGATGCCCTCGAGCCAACCGGGCTCGACAACATGCGGTGGTCGGCCATGAGTAGAATGAGCGAGTGGAGATGAAGGCGAGTCTTCTCGTAGCGGCAGCGCTCTTGGTTCTAACCGCTATCGTTCACTCGGTTCTCGGCGAGCGCTACATACTGATCCGCCTTTTTCGTCGCGACAATCTGCCACGCCTCTTCGGCAGCGATTGGTTCACGAAGCGAACCCTTCGGTTTGCGTGGCACGTCACTTCGGTGGCGTGGCTGGGCTTCGCGGCAATCCTCGTGGTCTCGGCACGGAGTGCGTTTCCAACTCCGGACATGATTCTCGTCGTTGTGGCTGCAACGTTCTTCTTGAGCGCGGCGATCGCCGGCCTGGCCTCGCGTGGCAAGCATCTGTCGTGGCTGGTGTTTCTCGCCATAGCCTTGCTCGCTTGGTTCGCTCGTAGTTGACCGGCGCGGGTGAAACGAGGTGACAGGCACCAAATTCCAGCGACACCGGCGCGGAGGAGAAGAATGAGCGGCCCGGATCCAGACATCCTTCACGGAATCGGCAATACCTCGTTGCTGGCGCTGCGCAAGATCGTGCCGGAGAACGGCTCACGCCTATTGCTGAAGCTGGAGAGCGAGAACCCGCCCGGCAGTATGAAGGACAGGATGGCGCTGGCGATGATCGAGGCGGCGGAAGCGGACGGACGCCTCCAGGCCGGCGGATCGGTCGTCGAGTACACCGGTGGTAGCACCGGCGTTTCCCTGTCACTGGTGTGTGCGGTGAAGGGATATCCCCTGCATATCGTGACTTCGGCCGCCTTCGCCCAGGAGAAGCTCGACCACATGAAGATCCTGGGAGCCAGGCTCGAGCTGGTGCCAAGCGACAGCGGGCGCATGACCGAGAAACTAACTCGCGACATGGTCGAGGCCGCGGCGGTTCTGGCAAAGAAACCGGGCAGCTTCTGGACGGATCAGCTGAACAACACCGACGCGCTCCCGGCATACCACCGAATGGGCGAGGAGATCTGGGCGCAGACCGCCGGCCGGATCGATGGTTTCGTCCAGAGCGTCGGTACCGCCGGTTCGGTGCGAGGTGTCGGGGAAGCGCTCCGCCGCAATGACGATCGGATCCAGATCGTCGCCGTGGAGCCTGCCGAGTCCGCGGTTCTTTCGGGCGGCCCGGCCGGCGCTCACAAGATCGATGGGGTCGGAGCGGGGTTCGTGGTGCCGCTGTGGCGAGACGACATCGCCGACCGCATCGAACGGGTTTCGACCGAAGAAGCCGCAGCCATGGCTCTCCGACTGGCTCGCGAGGAAGGCGTTTTCGCCGGGACCTCGACCGGAGCCAACGTCATCGCCGCCTTGCGACTCGCCGAGCGGATCGGGCCGGAAGCAACCATCGTCACCTTGATGTGCGACGCGGGCACCAAGTACCTGAGTAGCGCCTTGTTTCAACCATCGAACTCCCGCGACGCGAGCGTCGACTAGGATAGGTAGGGAATTCACCCCGTGCGCGGCGAACTCGGTCTGGGTTCGGAAAAACCCGTCGCAGGATCTGTCGTAGCAAGGGTTGGTATGAAAGCCGGATCACCCACTCGCATTCGCCTTGTCGCGCTCGGTCTGGGCATTCTCCTGCTGGCACCCTCCGCCGGCGCGGTCGAGATATTCGACTATTGCCTGGAACACCCGGATCAATGTGCGATTTCGGTTCACCATCTGACCGAGGGTTGGGAGCGCCACCTCAACCCGGACCGGCTTCAAATCACTGCGTCCACATTCAAGATCCTGACTCTCATCGTCTATGCGCAGGCGGTCATCGACGGCCGGATCGATCCCGAGCGAAAGATCCCCAAGGAGGAGTGGGCGCGGTTCTGGATCGGCCGCGACGGCGGGGCGTTGGCGAGGTCGTGGGAGGCGCTCGGGCAGCCGGATCAAGTCGGCATCGACCAGATCATGCGTCTGATGATCGAGGAAAGCGACAACGCCGCGCCCGACTGGCTGCTGAACGAGTTGGGCAGCCGCTACTTTGGAAAAGTCCTGAAGGAGTACGTCATCGGCTACCACGATCTTCCGGCGAGCATCGGCGGGACGTTCGTGTCGTGGGACGGTAATCCGGACGAGCCGGAGGTCGGCGACCGGGTTCTGCGCGAGTACAGCGGAGCCGATGCGCTGGGCTTCCAGAAGGAGGTCGGGTCCTGGTTCAAGCGGCTGCGGAACGAGGACTTCGTCCGCGCCGCGAGGAGGACCTCGTGTGCGGTACCGCCCTGGGAGAATTCGGATCCGAGCTGCGTCGGCCTCGCCTCCACAATCACCACCGTCGAAGCCAGGCGACTTCTCGGCGGTTACTTCCTGCAGTCCAACACCCGGACCTACAGCCGGTTGCTGGCCGGGATTCTGGACGGGACCCTGCTGCCGCCCGCGGTCCAGGACGTCGTTGTTCGGCATTTGGAGTGGCAACTCGAAATCCCGGAGGCGTCGGATCTCGCGACCCGGCTAGGGAACAAAGGGGGAAGCCTCGCGCCACAGAATGTCTGTAACTACGTCGCCTATGTGGAGGTCCGCGCCACCGGCGTGCAATTGGTGGCATCGGTCTTTGTTCAGGATATTCCGGTTGATCTTTCCTGCAACTCGGACATCAAGCCCTTTGAGTTACTCGAGGCTCTGGCTCTCGAAGAGGGATTCAAAGAGGAGTTGATGGATCGATTGCCCGAGGAGGCTCCGGAACCCGAATTGATTGCGCGACTCGAGACACTCAAGCGCAAGACCAAATCGAAGGGCGACCTACTCAAGACCCGCATCCGGGTTTCGAACATCGGATCCGGCGATGCAGAAGGGCCTTTCGAAGTCTGGCTGGTTGCGTCCGACGACGCCAAGGTGAGCCGCAAAGACCTGACTCTCGAGAAATGGGTGCTGCCGTTTGTCGCCGCTGGCGACAGCGAGGTTTTTCGTTTCAAACGGAAAAAGCTCGAACCGCTGGAAGGGAAGTTTCTTTTCGTCCGCGTGGATCGCAGGAAAGAGGTCAGGGAGAGCGGAGAGGATAACGATCGGCCGTGGCAGGTACTCGACTAGAGAGTGCGGAAAGGGGACTCCGGCCGCGCGCGGTCCCCTAAGGGCTGGAGCGTCGCAGCCTAGCCGCGTGCTCGAGCCGCTTTTCGAGCAGGCCTTGTTCCATTGTCAGAGCGGAGTGGAGAAGAACTTGGGCGAAGCCCTCAATGGAACCGATCGATTCGTCGGTGGGGAGGTTGTCGCCGTAGAAGATCATCAGGACTCGGCCGCTGACGATGAGGGGAGCGACGAGGGCCTCACGGGGCCACCCGCCTCCCAGTTGACGTAGGAACTCGCGATTGGGCGCGTTGTCATCCGGTTCGACTACGTGGGCTTCGCGCCGGGAGATGGCGCTACGAAAGACCGAGGGCTGGTCGAGCGCCAGCCGGATCGCGCGGATGCGCGTGGCTCCCAAAGACTCGTCGGTGTCAAAGCCGTACTGGCCGACGCCCGTGAATCCACGAGGACTCGCGCTGAAAAGCGCGCCCCGATGGGTCAGGTTTCGAGCATAGCCGAGCACCGGAGCCGTTACCTCGCCGGTAAAGCTCGGTGTCCGAAACTCCCTCATGACGCTTCGCAGCGACCGCGGAGCCTCGGCTTCCCCATCGTCGTCTTCGAGGTCTTCGGCCATGCTTCCGAGCAAGAGCTTGTCGGTGGCAATACCCTCGCCGACTAGAAAGTCTCCTGCGCGGATTCCTATTTCGCCCCGGTCGAGAACCTCGAAGCGGTCGAATCGATAGAACCCATGCTGCCACTCCAGGAGTTCTCGCAGCACTCGTTCCATCTGCCGTGTCACGGACTCCTCGAGCACGTCTTGGGAAACGAACCCCTCATCGACCAGGACGGCGCCGAGCCGCTTCTCGGCTGTTGAAGTCTGCTGGATCTCGAGGGCGCTCTCTAGCTGGTCCTCGGTGATCAGGCCCTTGCACAGCAGCATGTTCCCAAGCGTCTCGCGAGCTGAGCTGGAGGCCGCGAAGATAATCCGCCCGTTGCGCAGCACGATCAGCCCCTCACCGGCCGGTTGCGTCATCGTTAGGCGGCCGCTGTTGCCCGAGAGGGCAAGAAGCTGCAGCACGGAACTCAGCTGGAGGTCCTCGATCTGCCCTTCGATGGCCACAGTTCTTCGACTATATCGAGACGGCTTCGGCCGGTAACGGCGGATCAAAAGGGGGCTTGTCGCCGTTTCGACATTCTTGGGGTGTTGAGTGGGCCATACGAAGCTCACCTTCAGATTTGTAGACTAGACTCGGAATGGGCAGGTATCAGGGTTTCGTAGTTCCGTTGGTTGTGGCGGGGACCGTCGCCGCGGTGGCGGTTTCGGCGTCGGCCGACGGAGCCAAGTCGGTGGGGCGGACGATTCCCGCCGAGTGTCATGCCGCCGAAGCCGACGCGGAGTTGGCGGTCGCGGGGCAATCGGAGAGTACCGAGGCGCGATGGAACCGGCTTTATCTCGCGGGGATACGAGCGGTCGACCAAAAGCAACTGGATCTCGCATTTCGCAGCTTCTGTGGCGCGCTCGGCGCCTCA
>JAZDDE010000192.1:0-3752 GCA_036679495.1 Gemmatimonadota bacterium
GATCGACGCAAAGCTCGAAGAAGTAGCAAAGGCCACCAGTAACGGCTCTCTCAGTTCGCGCAGCACTCGAAACGGGCTGACGCCGCGGATGCGCCAAATCGTGAGCGTGAACAGGAACATGGTGGCTAAAGTGGTCACCAAGCTCACCACGATCACCTTGCGAAAGACCGAAACAAACGCCAGCCCGCCGCCGGCCACCTGACCGGCGACAATACAAAGGAGGCCTGCCGGCAGGAGCCAGATCACCCAAGAGATGATGCGCAGCAACGAGTCGAATAGCGCTTCGACGACGCCCAAAGCGACGGTCCGGGTCTCGGCGGGCACAAAACCGAGGGCCACACCCAGGAGTATCGAGAAGAAAAGCACCGCGAGGTAGTTGTCCTCGAGGTAGGCCTCGGCCAGGTTCCCAGGAATGAGTTGATCCAGGTAGGTGAAGAAACGCGGTCGTTGGTCGCCGGGATCTCCAGCCTCGAAGGCGGCCGTACTTCGCCGGGTGCTCGCCGGACCCTCGAACAGCTCGACGTAGCGGCCTTGCTCGGTGGTTGCTGAGGACGGGTCGCCGAGCACCCCACCTCCGGAAGTGGACTCTCTCTCGAGCAGCAGCGCCCCCAAGGCAGGAGACATCTGGAGGTCCTTGCCGACGCCGGTCATCCACCCGGCGGTGGTGCCGATCGCCGCCGCGAGCAGCATCCCGACCCAGAAGACCAGGACGATCACCAGCAGGTTCTTGCCGAGTTTGTGGTTGGCAACCAGCCGGCCCAGGCTCGACACCACGGCGGCGCCGATGATCGGAATCACGCACATGAGGAGCAGCGACAGGTAGAGGCTTCCGAACGGAGCCAGAAACTCGCCGACAGCCGGCTCGAGCGAGCCGATGGCAACCCCCGAGCTAATCGCGACCGCAATCGGAATCAGCCGTTTGAGGCTTCCCCAGTCCGCACTCGGTTTCTGGTCATTCATCGGTTTTCGAACCATTTCGTGTAGAGACGCTCGGCAGTGGCATCCGCTCGGATGCGCTCCAGATATAGGTTGACCCAGGCGAGCAGATGAGTGTTCTCCCAGGCGACCGCGACCGCGAGCGGATCGCTTCGAGACCTGTCGATAGTCGTCCGCACGTGAATCAATTGTTCCTGATGAGTCCGCCGCCAGGTGTCCGAGCGAGCGCTGTCCATGAGGGCCGCATCGATCGTGCCCGACACAACATCACCCATCATCCGGTCGAAGTCGGTGTATGGGCGCACCTCGGCGGCTCCGAGGCTATCCCTGACATAGCCAACGTAGGCGGTGCCACCGAGAGCACCGACCGTAAAGCCGGGCGCGTTCAAGGCCTGGAAGGGATCTCCACCGCCCGGCTCGGACAAGCGGTTGACCAGCAGCGCCTGGTAGACGGTCAGGTACGGCCGGCTGAAGCGAACCCGCTGGGCCCGCGCCAGGGTGGCGCTCAACTTGGACAGCCCGATGTCGGCCGAGCCGTCGGCGACGCGGTCTACCACGGCATCGAAGGAATCCGCCGCCGAAACTTCCCGGTACCGAACGCCGAGGCGCTCGGCCATGTCCCGACCCAGATCGATATCGAAACCGACCCAGACGGCGGCCTCCTGCGTCGCTTCCCGGGATGCTTCTTGCGCGGACTCGCGCGAAAAGAACGGCGATCGTTCACCGCCGTAGCGCACCACCCTGAGCTCGCCGCTCTCGCAGATCTCGCGAAGATCAGGAGGCAGCACTCGCTCGCAATCCGGAGGTGCCGGGCTCTGAGCCCGCAGCGATGCCGGCGCCAAGGCCAGGGCGAGAAGTGCCGCGAACCACAAGAACCCCCGGGCCCGAGCGTTCGCAAGGGCGCAGAAACATCGACACGCAGCCTGTTTTCGATTTGGCACCTGGTTCACGTTTGAGCCTAGCATCGCCCCTGCTACAATTCGCGCCGTTGCCCAATTGTCAACGGATACAGAGGAGAGGACGAATGAAGAGAGCGTTGATCTGGACACTGGCTTTGGTTTTTCTGGCCCCCACGGTACGAGCCGCCGACAGCGGCTGGCCCGCCGAACTGTCGAAGGTTCACGGCATCGTCAAGGCCAACTTTGGCGATATTCCCTTCCACCGCGTCAAGGTTCGTCGCGAAGGCAACGTGACCGATGTCTCGATCAAGCTCAAGAGTGTCCCGCGTCAGTTCCGCTCTGCCGCGCGCAAGCAGGCCGGCAACGATGATCTCTTCCTGGCGACCAACTTCCTCGAGTTTTTCGAACCGGATTTTGACACCTTCAGCTTCAACGTCTTTCCAGGCCTCGCGGACTTCTTCGACTATTACTACGGCTTCGTGGCCCTGAATTTCGGCAAGACCATCAAGCGCCGCGCCGAAATCACCGTTACCGACGGCGACAGCGTGGATGTCCAGAACGTCAAGAAGAAATTGAAGCTAAAGAAGAACACCGCCCACGTTCGTTTTGTAGAGGATGTTCTCCAGGAGCCTGGTCTCTATCTCCTCTACACCGAAGTCGGGCCTTACAGCATGTCGAACTTCTTCTGCACGGATTGCAGCTAGCGCACACTGCTCTACTAGATCGCGACATTGAGAACAGGAACCGACACTAGAACGCTATGACGAGAGCTTCCGCTTGGATACTTGCGATCTTGCTTCTTGCACCTGCCGCCCGGGGTGCGGAAGGTGAGTGGCCGGAGAGCCTGGCCGGTGTCCGGGCCGTAGTCCGAGCCGCCGCGGGTGACGTTCCCTACAACCGGGTCAAAGTCCGGCGTTTCGGCAATGAGCTCGAAATATCCATCAAACTCGCAAGAATCCCTGACCAGATTCGAGCCTTGCAATCCGCGCGTGCGATGAAGCCAGGGGCGGACGCGGCGGACGGAGAAACCGATGTCTTTCTTGCCACGAATATCGTCGATTTCTTCGAGCCCGACCTGGTCGAAGACGACGACGTCGTCCTCTTCGACCTCACTCCCTCCGCCAACCTCCTGACTCACCACTTCGGGTTCGTAGCCTTCAACTTCGGCAATAAAACCAAGTTGCCGGCTGAGATCACTGTCCGCAACGTCACCGACGTGAAGCCGGAGATCTCTAACCGGAGGAAGAAGGTCAAGCTGGCCGCTCGGTCACTCATCGTTCGCTGCGTGGAAGGCTTTGTAGCCGACGAGGGTATTTACGAACTGTCGACCAAGCTCGGTTCGTACGAAGTGCTCAGCTACTTCTGTGTCGGTTGCGATCCCTGAGGACCGACCGTCGCTACCAGGCAACTCGATAGAGCATCCAGTAGATGACCACTCCGGTCACCGAAACGTAGAGCCAGATCGGTAGCGTCCAGCGCGCGATCGCGCGGTGTTCCGCGAAACGGCCGCGAAACGCGCGGTAGACGGTAACGCCGGCCAAGAACGGGACGGCGGCGGCAAGCACGGTATGCGTCAGGAGAATCGTCAAGTAGACGGTTCTCACGGTTCCGGTGCCGGGAAAGCGAGTCGAACCCGCGTGGTAGTGGTAGTACAAGTATGAGGTCAGAAACAGAGCCGAGCAGGCGAGAGCGCTCAACATCGCCGCCCGATGAGCGTTTCGTTTGCCCTGGCGGATCAGGATGTAGCCGAGGACCAGAAACAGCGAGGCGCTGGCATTCAGAGCCGCGTTGACCGAAGGCAGGGTGCTGACGTCCATCGCCGGTAGTTTAGCTTCCCCAAGCAGCCCCTGAGGCTCTCACAGGAAGAGGAAGGATCCGGACGGCTGATGCGCAGGATCCTATTCCGGGTAGCGTCGG
>JAZDDE010000193.1:0-10028 GCA_036679495.1 Gemmatimonadota bacterium
GCCGCCAGTTACTACGAGTCGGCCCGCCGCCGCGATCGAGCCGTGAAGAGGCTTCCGGCCAAGATTCGAAGCGACGAGAAAACGGTGGACCGGCTGCGGAAAGCTCTTGACCTCCTTGCCACGGCGGGAGCCAGCGAACAAGGGTGGAAGCTGGCCGGAGGCCGCGCCCCAACCGGCCAATCCAAGAGCGCCGACGCGGTCAGTCTGCCGTACCGCGTCCTCCACACGTCCAGCGGCCGTGAGATCCGGGTCGGTCGGTCGGCTCGCGGCAACGACGATCTCACGTTTCGTCATTCCTCACCGGAGGACATATGGATGCACACGCGGCAGGTGCCCGGCGCGCATGTCATCCTGCGCTGGGACAGTAAGGATCAGAACCCCTCCCGGCGCGAGCTACAGGAAGCGGCGGTCGCGGCGGCCTGTCACAGCGACGCGCGGCACAGCGGGACGGTGGCCGTGGACTGGACACGGCGGAAATATGTACAAAAACCGCGCAAGGCGCCGCCCGGTAGCGTCACTGTAGAACGTACAAAAACGCTGTTCGTCGCTCCCGATCAGACCCTGCTTGAACGCCTGGCTGCCGAACCGGATTCCTAGTGAAGATTCGCTAGCACAGCGTGAAGATTCGCCAGCTAGCGAAGCAGGAGCAGCTTGCCCGACTGTGTCTCGCTCCCGAACCGAAACACGTACATGTACACTCCAGAGGCGGCCTCCCGACCCTCCGCCAACCGTCCGTCCCAGGTCGGTGTCCGGAGCTGCGCACCGGGATCGGTGGCGATCCGCTCGCGCAGCATCAGGCGTCCCGCCAGATCGTAGACCTCGAAGAGCAGTTCACTGCCCGCGCTGCGTTCAGAGGCTGGCAGCGAATACGGGAAAGTGATCAAGCCGGACCCGACCCGGAGGGGGTTCGGGAACGGTGCCAGCACCTGAAACTGGCTGCCGGTTACAGGCGGCTCAAGTTCAGTGGCGCGCAGCTCGGCGAGGCGATCGAGCGCAGCCTGCTCCGTATCCGCCACAAGCAGCCAGAACCGGAGAAGCGTGCTCTCGCCGGGCTGGAGATCGAACGGTCCGACACTCAGCAGCGCGGCCCGGTCGGACGCCGTACTCGCTCCCGGGAGACCCGCGGTCCCGCCTCCCTGTGCCAAAGCGAGCTTGATCGCATCGGTGAATTCACCCTGCAAAACCCCGCTTCCGGTATCATAGAACAGGCCGGTCGAGGTGCCCAGAGGGACGTCGGCAAAACCAACGACCGACTGGTCCGATGCGATCACGGTGAAAGGGGCGCCGCCCGCCGCGGCCTGGGCGATCATGGCTTCCGCGCTGGCATTCCACACCAGGGCGTCACCGCCCAGGTCCCAATCGGCGAACACGCCTGGCATGAGGTCCGAAATCCGGGTTCCCCGCTGGTTTCGTACCGACAGCGTGATCTCCATTGCGCCCACTCCGGCGCTCTCGGTCGCATCGTAGCGCGCATCGATCTGAACGCCCAGAGGAGAAAGCGTCTCGAAATCGTCGAACTGAACCTGCGCTGAAGTCGTCTGCACGTCGGTGATTCCGCGTGAGGGAGCCCAATCTGTCTCTGCGGCCGCAGGGCCAGTTTTCAGGCCCGGACGGTCGAGAACTGTATTGTAGATTCCGTCCGAAATCAGGCCGCCTCCGGCTACGAAGATCGAGCCGGCGGTGAGCAATTCTGTTCCGCCCCAGCGGAAACCGGACGTTGCCGCGATGCGGCCCAGCCGTCCGAAGTCGTTGCCACCGGCCTCCAGGTTCCCGGCTGTCAGAACGAACCCGCCGAAGAAATCCGGCGGAGCCAGGAGAAGGCCACGGCTGAAGACGGCCACTCCCCCGAGATCGAAGAGGGTGGCGTTCAGCACGCCCGCGCCTGACCCGGTCCGGTCGGTGCCAATTTCGATGTGGCCGGAGGCCGCCAAGGGTCCGATCTCGACGACCCGCCCTGTCGCCTGCGTGCCCTGCAGCTCGAGCCGGCCGCCGGCCCACATGAGGGTGCCCCGATTCACGAGCTCGACCCACACGGAGTCGGGCGATGTTCGGGAGACCGCAAGCTGGAGAGAAATGGAGGCGAACGTCGGATTGGCGAGCTGCACGGCCGCAGGCACGTCGAGCAGACCAGCACCGGTTTCGTTGTCAGGACCCGCGGAGCCGAGATCGACCGCGCCGTTGATCAGAAACCGCTTCGCCTGCTCGGGCGTGGCGGCAGGAGCGATCTGGCGCATGAGGGCGACGGCCCCAGTAGCGGCGGCGACCGAAAACGATGTGCCCTGAGTTGTGAACCCGGTCGAGCGAACACGCCCCGGGCCGTCCGCTACCATCACGGGTACGGTCCCGGGAGCCGCGAGTTCGGGTTTGATTCCCCCTGCGCAGGGAGAGGGCCCACGCGCGCTGAAATCAGCCACGCTGACGGTGCCGCCCGACCCCTGGGTGGAGCCGATGGCCATGTTCCGGATACCCGCGTCATCCCGTGCGGCCGGAAAAGCGACGGTGGAGGCCGTCGGTCCCCCGTTCCCAGCCGCGAAGAGGACCGCTATTCCGGCTGCCTCGGCGGCGTCGATGGCCGAGTAGAGAACGTCGGCGCACAGGTCAAAGCCGGCCCCTCCAAAAATCCCCCAGCTATTGTTAATCACGCTGGGAGCGTCGTCCGTGCCTGGGACCCCGTCGGGATCCATGGCCCACTGAAACGCCTGTAGCAGGACCGAGCGGCGGGTGTAAATATCGCCACCGAAGTCCTCGAACACGCGCGCCGCGATCCACTCCGCCTCAGGTGCGGTTCCCGTCACGACATCGAGACCATCTGATGCGACAAGCTGTGTGCCATCAGGCAGAACGAGCGTGTCGCCGGCGGGTAGCGCGCCGACAGCGGTGAGCGCGACCTGGGTCCCGTGCCCTATTAGATCCTGCGGTAGGGAAGATCTCCGAAACGGGTCGAACCAGGAAGCACGTAGCGCGGTTCGATTGCCGCGCCAGCGACTGGCGAGTAGAGCGTTTGCGATGTCAGCCCCGGTGTCGAAGAAGGCGACTGTGATGCCCGCTCCGGTAACACCTTGATCCCAAACCGCGTCCGCACCAATCGTCTGCATCGCCTGGGATGTGAAACTGGGGACGTGGACCTCGGAGCGCACCGGATCCAGGACCACCCGGAGCCGCTCGTCCAGATAGACCCGGCGCACGTCGGGCTGCGCGGCCAACCGCGCGATTCCGTCTGCGGTGGCAATAGCGGACGCGGCAGGAACGACCCAGAATCGCTCCCGGACTCTCACGCCTCCCTGGTCCACGACTTCGTCCAGAGGCGTCATGAGCTCGGCAGCCCGGCGCTGAAGCTGGAAAACACCTAGGGGCTGCACGCCGGCCCGGTATTCGACCAGAACTTCCAGGCTGTCTGGTGCACCTGCACTCGACAGAACCTCGCTGAGCCGGGGGCTGAGCACCGGCTGCTGGCCGTAGGCGACCGGAACAGACAGCCCGATAGCGACCGGGCCAATACCGGCAGCCAGGAGCAGCGCCGACCGTAGCCGTCCCGTAGCTGTCCACTTCACTTCAGACACCTCATACGTCTCCTCTCACGTCGCGTGGCCGCCAAGATAGAGGCGACTCATCGCAAAACCAACTCAGGTCACGCGGCATGTCAGCGCCTTGCACTTCGGTTCTTGTTCGGGTATACTTTCTTCGGCTTTATTTCGGGTACAAGCTGGGACCGGTACTACAGTCACAGCCCTTTCTTAAGGAGCCCGCCGCAATGGCACTGACGCGAAGACAGAAGCAGATCCTCGATTTCATCGAGAGCTTCCTCGACACTCATGGCTACTCGCCGAGCTTCGAAGAGATCGCAACCTTCTTCGATTACAGGTCGCTTGCGACGGTTCACGAGCACCTCACCAACCTCGAGGCCAAGGGATACATCCGGAAGAACTACAACGAGAGCCGTTCGATCGAGCTCGCCCAGACCGACATGCGGCTCTCGTCTGTGACGCTACCCCTCCTCGGCCTGGTCGCCGCCGGCGAACCCATCGAGGTCGTCGAGCAGCAGGAGATGATCGCGGTCCCGGATGACATGGTGTCAGGGTCAGCCAGCACGCACTTCGTCCTACGAGTGCGTGGACAATCCATGATCGAGGAACAGATTCGCGACGGGGACTATGTCATCGTCCAGTCCCGGGAGACTGCGCACAACGGTGAGATGGTCATCGCATTGGTGGACGGAGACAGTGCAACTGTCAAAAAGTACTACCGCGAAGACGGCGGCCGCGTGCGGCTGCAGCCGGCCAACCCTCTGCTGACGCCCCTCTTCTTCCCGGAGGACAGGGTGCAGATCCAGGGTATTGTGGTCGGAGTCATTCGCAAATACTGAGCGAAACCGCGAGGGAGATCCGACTTATGGCCAACCGTTTCAGGCGCCGCCCATTTCTCGTCGGAACCATATCGGGAGCGAATGTGCGGATGTGGTTTTTGCGCGCCACGCGGGCTCCCATCAAGGGTCCCTGGACTCTGGCTCAGCTAAGTCACACCGCCCGCTCGGAGAGCCGCACGGCCTGAGTTTTTCCTTCTGGCCTCCTCAGGTTCCGCCCGGTAGGTTCGCCCGGTGGAGCACGGAGATAACGAAAAAATTCGCGCCACGGTTCATTACGACGGAACCGGATTTCATGGCTCGCAGCGCCAGCCCGCCGCGCGAACTGTGCAGGGTGAGGTGGAGCGCTGTCTCGAGAGACTATTCGAGCGAGTCACCCGGGTAGATGCCGCCGGACGCACCGACGCAGGGGTGCATGCAACTGGCCAGGAAATGGCCTTCACTTCTCCGTCGGGTTGGGATCCTCCCGAGCTGCGCCGCGCCCTGAACGCGGTCCTTCCAAACGACATCTGGATCGAGTCCCTCACGAGAGCGACGTCCGATTTTCACCCGCGATTTTCAGCTTCTGGACGGCGGTACGAGTACTATATTGCCACCGCACCCGACTCCCTGGCGCCCTCCAGGCTCAACCGGGTCTGGCAGTTGGGTAGTCCGCTCTCAACAGATACGTTGAGAAGCGCGGCCAAACCGGCACTGGGGCGCCATTCCTTTGCGCACCTGTCCAAGACAGGGCCGGCGGAAAAAAGCATGACTTGCTGCCTTGAAAAGGCAGAGTGGACTTGTCTGGGAGGAGGGGACGTACGGCTCACAGTAGTGGCGGATCGTTTCCTACACCGTATGGTACGGTATCTGGTGGCTACGATGGTGGACATTGCTCTGGAGAAGAGACCTCTGACTGACATCTCGGCACTTCTAGCCGCGAGGAAAGTACGCCCACCGGAGCCGGCTCCAGCGGTAGGCCTCTACCTAACCGGTGTCCGCTACGCGGAAGGATGGAACCGCCCACCCGGTGTTCCAGGCCTGGGAGCCCAGCTTGCTCGGAACCAGCTGGGGTCGGCACGGGCATGGATACTGGGTCTGATGCTGGCCTCCTTCCCCATCGGCCTGGCCCTGGGCGCCGTTCTGTCGCCGGGACCTGGTGTGCCCAATCAAGTGGAGGCAACTGAGAGCCCCACTGCCGCCATGATCCGCACTGACGCGTCTGTTGAGGGCGCGGCAGCCGCCCGCCGCAGGCCCCTCGCGCAGCAAACGGCCACCGCAGGCCAGCAGTCCCCCCCGGGGAGCAGTAATCGCTATACGCCGATCGTGAGAGCGGCCAACCGGGTGTCCCCTTCCGTGGTCAGCGTCACCGTGCTCCGCACTGTGAGGCAGGCGAGGCGATCCAGTCCGTTCGACTTCTTCGTACCGCGCCGGTTTGAACGAACGGTTCGCGGCCTGGGATCAGGCTTCGCGATCAACGACCACGGACACGTGCTGACCAACGACCATGTCGTGCGCGACGCCGATTCGATCGTGGTGACCGACAACCGCGGCCGCGTCTTTCAGGCCAGTGTGGTGGGATCCGACCCCTTGACCGATGTCGCGCTGCTGAAGATCCCTGACGGTGAGGTCCCCGCTGCCCCGCTCGGAGTGTCATCCGACATCATGGTGGGTGAACCGGCCATCGCGATCGGCAATCCGTCCGGGTACTTGCTCGCAAACTCAGAGGCGACCGTTACGGTGGGCGTAATCTCCGGGGTCGGCCGGGATTTCAGAGGCCAGGACGAGTCGCTGATGGCGGACCTCGTGCAGACAGACGCCTCCATCAACCCCGGCAATTCCGGCGGTCCGCTGGTCAATGCGGAGGGCGAGGTCATCGGCATCAATTCTTCTATTTTCTCGCGCTCGGGCGGCTCGGAGGGCCTCGGATTCGCCATCCCGATCGATCGAGCCCTGCGGGTGGCCGAGGAGCTGGACCAGTACGGACGCATCCGCCGTCCCTGGGTCGGCCTGTGGCCCACCGAGGTCATGGTAGACGATAGAATCCCGCAGACGGCTGTGCGCAGAGTCGCGGAGAGTTCACCGGCGGACCGTGCCGGCCTTCTGGCGGGCGATCTGCTCATCTCGCTGAACGACCGGCCAGTGGACAGCTCGGTGGGCTGGGAGCTGGGTCTGCTGGACGCCGGAGTCAATTCGCAGGTCCGGGTTACGTACCAGCGTGACGGCCGTCAGAGAAGCGTCACCCTTGAGGTGGAAGAGCTGCCTTCGAACATGGCAGAGCGCGTGCAGGTCGTACGGGGCCTCGAGCTCATCACCCTCACGCCGAGCATTGCCCTGGAGAGACGATTGGATATCGAACAGGGGGCTCTCATCTCCGAAATCGGTGACCAGGCCAGCGAAGTCACGGGACTGCGGGAAGGGGACGTAATCCTGTTCATCAATCGAGAGCCGGTCTCGGACGCGCAGACGGCTGGAGAACTCTTTCAGTCGTATGCCGGCCGCGGTAGGATCGTCGTAGAATTTGATCGTGACGGACGGCAGTACCGAACCCTATTCTCTGTCGGCTAGTCTTGGCGCACGACGATACCAGATATTCCCACCCGCTGATCGAGCGATACGCCTCAGCGGAGATGGCCGAACTCTTCTCTCCCCGTACGCAGGCCTTGATGTGGCGCGATCTGTGGATCGCTCTGGCCGAAGCAACGCGGAGTCACGGTGCGGACATCCCGGCCTCGGCCATCGAAGCGATGCGTTCGTCCCGCGAGAAGTTGGATCTCAAACGCGTGGCCGAACTTGAAAAGGAGCTGCGTCACGACGTCATGGCGCATGTGCGCCATTTTGCCGAGGTAGCGCCCGAGGCCGGCCCCTACATCCACCTGGGCGCCACGAGCTGTTACGTAACCGATAACGCGGGCCTCCTCCAACTCCAGGCCGGCCTGCGCCTCATTCTGTCCCGCGTAGACGATGCGCTGTCGGTTTTGGGCCGATTCGCCGAGCAGTGGGCGGATCTGCCCACGCTCGGCTACACCCATTGGCAGCCCGCTCAGCCGACCACCGTGGGCAAACGAGCGACCCTGTGGGCGCACGACTTCGTCCTCGACCACCGAGACGTGGAATCCAACCTTCGGGACCTCAGGTTTCGCGGAGCCCGGGGGACGACTGGGACGGAGGCCAGCTTTCTGGCGTTGTTCGGCGGCGACTCAGGGCGAGTGGATGACCTGAATCGAACTCTGGCGGAGCGCTTCGGTTTCCCGTCAGCGTATCCTGTGGTGGGTCAGACGTATCCGCGGAAAGTGGATCACCGGGTGCTCAGCTGCCTGGCCGGGATCGGCGCCAGCGCGGCTCGTTTCGCCGGCGATATCCGGATTCTCCAGAGCTTTGGTGAAATCGAAGAGCCGTTCGGCGGCTCTCAAGTAGGCTCGTCGGCGATGCCGTACAAGCGGAATCCGATGCGTTCAGAGCGGGTGTGTGCGTTGTCGCGCCACCTGTGCACTCTGGAGCTGGACGCGGCCTGGACCGCCTCGGTTCAAGGACTCGAGCGCACTCTGGATGACTCCGCCAACCGGCGCATAGCGATTCCCGAGGCCTTCCTCGCCGCCGACGCGGTGCTGCAGCTAGTGCACGACGTGGCGGACGGACTGGTAGTCCATGAGCCAGTGATCAGAGCCAGGCTGGAGAAGTCCCTCCCCTTCCTCGTTGTTGAACAGATGCTGATTGTCGGCGTCGGAAAGGGGGGCGACAGACAGGATCTCCATGAGCGGATCCGGCGGCACGCCATGGACGCGCGTCAGAATCTCGACGAAGGCGCGGAAACGAACGATTTCTTCGCTCGGGTAGAAGCGGATCCGGCCATCCCGCTGGACGTCGCCGATCTGGTGGCTCTGGCACAGCCTGAAGATCTGATCGGCCGCGCGCCGGAGCAGGTCCGCACGTTTGTTTCAGAGGTGCTCTCTCCGCTGCGTGAGGCGATGGGAGATGAGCGGCCCCTGGTAGACGTGAGGGTGTGAGGCAGAATTGAGCGCACAGACTGCCGAGAGTGTCGCGCTTCCATTTCCCTTGCTCAAGACCGGCAAGGTCAGGGAGATGTACGATCTCGGTGACAGCGTCCTGCTCGTGGCCAGCGACCGGATCAGCGCTTTCGACTGCGTCTTGCCTCAGCCGATTCCGGACAAAGGTACCGTGCTTACGCAGATGTCCGCGTTCTGGTTCGATCTGACGGCGCCGCTCGTCCGCAACCACTGCATCTCCGCCGACCCTGACGAGATCGAGAGGCGCAAGCCGGAACTGGGGCCCACGCGAACGGAATGGGCCGGCCGGGGAATGTTGGTTCGGCGGGCAGCGGTGTTTCCTGTGGAGTGCGTGGTCCGGGGATACATGGCGGGGTCGGCCTGGAAAGAGTACAGCCGGAGCGGCACGCTGGCCGGAGAAGCTCTCGAGCCCGGCCTCATGGAGGCTGACGCGCTTCCGGAACCGCTCTTCTCGCCGGCTACCAAGGCCGATGAGGGCCACGACGAAAACATAACCTTCGAAGAGATGCGAAAAGTGCTCGGGATGCAGGTGGCGGAGCATCTCAAGCGCGAAAGCCTCAGACTGTACGAGGTGGCGGCGGCACGAATGCGGACCGCTGGGCTGATTTTAGCGGACACGAAATTCGAGTTCGGCACGGCTCCGACGGGTGAGTTACTGCTGATCGACGAGGCGCTGACTCCCGACTCATCGCGCTTCTGGTTTGCGGACGAATGGAACCCGGGCAGCAGCCCTCCATCCCTGGATAAGCAGCCTGTCCGTGACTATCTGGAGGAATTGGTGGCCGCCGGTAAGTGGGATCGGGCCGAGCCCGCGCCAGATCTTCCAGAGACCGTCATCGAGTCGACGGTCAGCAGATACCGAGAGGCATTCCACCTGATCACGGGGCGGGAACTGCCCCAGTTCGCCTAGGAGGAACGATCGCCACGTTCGATGTCGAGATCACGATCAGACCCAGCCCGGGCATCCTCAGTCCCGAAGGTCAGACGATCGAGCGGGCGCTCGGAGATCTGGGCTATGACGGGATCCAGGAGGTCCGGTTCGGCCGAACAATCGGGCTCAGAATCGAGGCAGCCGACCTGACAAGTTGCGAGCAGCAGGTCCGCGAGGCGTGTGAACGTCTGCTCGCGAATCCGGTAATCGAGGACTTCGAGTTCACAGTCTCTGAAGGTGCGGGCCAGCCGCTGGCCGCCGGATGAAATTCGGGATCGTCCGCTTCCCCGGATCGAACTGCGACTTCGACTGCGAGCGAGCTGTTCGCTCGGGCCTCGGAGAGGAGCCGGTCGTCCTGTGGCACAAGGAGGAATCGCTCCTCGGAGCGGATGTGGTCGTGCTGCCGGGCGGATTCGCCTACGGTGATCACCTGCGTGCAGGAGCCATAGCCCGGTTCAGCCCGATCATGAAGGCTGTACGTGCCTTCGCTTCCGCGGGCGGCCCCGTGCTCGGGATCTGCAACGGTTTTCAGATCCTCTGCGAGGCGCACCTTCTCCCCGGGGCGCTGATCCGTAACCGCGGTCTCCGCTTTCGCTGCCACTCGGTACATCTGCGGATCGAGAGCACCGCAACTCCGTTCACGGGCGAGTATGAGGCGGGACAGGTACTGCGCCTTCCGATTGCGCACGGCGAAGGACAGTACGTGGCCGATACGGATACGATCGACGAG
>JAZDDE010000194.1:0-4209 GCA_036679495.1 Gemmatimonadota bacterium
GACCGGAACCGAAACTACCCGACGAGCGACACGGACTTTCAGGTGGAAGCCGTCGAAGAATACGATCGCGTAGTGCTCCTCTGAGAGATCCCGCGTCGTCCACTCAGAAAAGTGATCTTTCAAGCGAGACACCACCCGGGAAATCGAGCTCTTCGACAGATGCTCTTCGCCGAGCAGGGGCGCGAGAGCCTTCTTGATTCGGCGGCTGTTCGCGCCGGCGAGGTACGCACCAAGGATCGCCTCGTCGACCTCTTCGGTTCGTCGTTGATATCGCGGGATCACCTCGGAGCGAAACTCCCGAGTGGACCCATCATCTTCGACGATCCGACCGCGAGGGATGTCGAGCTCCTTCGCGCCGTATCGGGTCGTGACCTTGCGTCGCTGCTTCCCGTGTCGATAGCCGCGACGTTCCTCTGAGCGCTTGTACAAACCACAACCGAGCGCGGCCTCGAGCTCTTCCTCAAGCACGATCTCGATCGTCTCGCGGACTCGACTCTCGAGCCGATGCCGGATGTCCTCACGAAAACGTGCAGACTCTGTCTCCTGCTTGGTACTCTTGCTCATGGCGTAGCCTCTCTTCCGCCCTCTGGGCGGATGTGTTTGACGACTTGGAGGTTACGCCATTTTCAATGAGCCAGCGAACCCTCCAGCGTCTCTTTCAGCATTCGCTCGGCACGACACCGCGGCAGTATCGTGCAAAAGCCCTACTCCGTAAGAGGTGTCGCCTTACGCGTAAATCGTGACGCGACTGACTCGTCTGCATCTGCCAGACTAATATCAGGCCTTGAGAAGATCAGCTGTCTCGAAGACTTGCAAGTCTCTCGGAACGACAGGCCAAGTAACCTCGTTGTCCTTCTTGCGTATTCCGGCCCATCGTGATCACCGAATCCGGTGGAACGTGATCACGCATTCCGGCGAACGTGATCACTGATTCCGGGCATTGTGATCACCGAATCCGGTGATCGTGATCCCTCCTCGGTAGCGAAGTCGTGCACTCTGGGGCCTTCCCGAGAAGGAGGTCCTGGAGATGGCAGCGAAGAGGCTACCGATGAGGAAGATCCGCGAAGTACTACGGCTGAAGCACGAGGTAGGGCTGTCGCATCGGGCGATCGCCCGGGCGTGCTCGGTGGGCGTGGGCACCGTGTCGCTGTACGTGACGCGAGCGCGGGAGGCCGGTCTCAGCTGGCCGCTGCCGGCCGAGCTGGACGAGACGGCGCTCGAGGCACGTCTGCTGAAGAGCCCTCGGGGGCTGGACGGCCCGCGGCCCCAGCCGGATTCGCCGCACATCCATCGACAGCTGATGCGCCCGGGCGTGACCTTGCACCTGCTGTGGATGGAGTACCTCGAGATCCACCCGTCCGGCTACCGTTACAGCCAGTTCTGCGACATCTACCGGCGCTGGAGAAAGAAGCTTCACCCGTCGATGCGTCAGCGTCACCGGGCCGGCGAGAAGGCGTTTGTCGACTACTCCGGCCAGAAGCCGCACCTTGTCGACCGCCAGACCGGGGAGGAGATCGAAGTGGAGCTGTTTGTCGGCGTGTTGGGGGCGTCGAGCTACGCCTATGCCGAGGTCTCGCCGGACCAGAAGCTGGCGAGCTGGATTCCCTCCCACACGCGAATGCTGGAGTTTTTTGGCGGCTCTCCGGAGATCTGGGTGCCGGATAACCTGAAGAGCGGGATCACCAAACCGTGCCGCTACGAGGCCGGGATCAACCGCACCTATCAGGAGCTGGCCAAACACTACGGGGCAGTGGTCATCCCGGCGCGAGTGAAGCGGCCGAAAGACAAGGCGAAGGTCGAGTCAGCGGTCCAGGTGGCACAACGCTGGATCCTGGCGGCGCTGCGCGATCGGACGTTTTTCAGCCTTGTCGAGCTCAACGAGGCGATCCGTGAGGGACTGCGGGCGCTCAACGGCCGGCCGATGCAGCGGCTCGGAGTCAGCCGGCGCGAACTCTACGAACAGCTCGATCGACCGGCCTTGAAGCCCTTGCCGACCGAGCGCTACCAGATGGCAGAGTGGAAGCCATGCCGGGTGTCGATCGACTATCACGTCGCGGTCGACAAGAACTACTACAGCGTGCCCTACCAGCTGATCGGCGAACTGCTCGAGGCCCGCTTCACGCCGACGATCGTCGAGATCTACTTCAAGTCGCGCCGGGTGGCCTCCCACCGCCGTCTCTGCGGCCTTGGCCAGGCCTCGACTGAGGCCGAGCACATGCCCAGCTCGCACCGGGCGCATGCCGAGTGGACTCCATCGCGGCTCATCCGCTGGGCGGAGAAGACCGGTCCCGCCACGGGCCGCATGGTCGCCGAGATCATGCGTCTGCGGCGACACCCCGAGCAGGGCTACCGTGCCTGCCTGGGGATCCTGCGGCTAGGCAAGAGCCATGGTAGCGAGCGGCTGGAATCGGCCGCGGCTCGCGCCGAGCGCCTGGCCTCCTATAGCTACCGCACGATCAAGAACATCCTCTCCTCGGGAGCCGACAAGATGCCCCTGGAGGAGGAGTCCTCCTCGCCCGAGCCGACACCCCACCACGCCAATATCCGCGGTGCCGACTACTACGCCGCCAAGGAGATCGAATGCTGACTCAAG
Source organism: Gemmatimonadota bacterium (assembly GCA_036679495.1). GTDB lineage: Bacteria > Gemmatimonadota > Gemmatimonadetes > Palauibacterales > Palauibacteraceae > JAZDDE01. Next base: position 2,594 of record JAZDDE010000194.1, read on the forward strand.
AGACCCTGGAGAAGATGCGCATGATGAAGATGGCCGACATGGCCGAGGCTTTCACCCAGCAGCTGGGCTCGATCGAGTACGGCGAGCTGAGCTTCGAGGAACGGGTCGGACTGATGATCGACAGCGAGTGGATCGCCCGCGAGCAGCGCAAACTCACCCGCCGCCTGAGGGCCGCCAAGCTACGCTATCCCGCCTCGCTCGAGGACGTCGATTTCAAGGCGCCACGCCGCCTCAAGCGTCAGCAGATCCTTTCCCTCGGCACCTGCGCTTGGATCCAGGAGCGCCACAACCTAGTCATCACCGGACCGACCGGAATCGGCAAGTCCTATCTAGCCTGCGCCTTGGTGGAGCGGGCGTGTCGCAAGGGCTTCAATGCCCACTACGTGCGTACCCCAAGGCTGCTGCACCAGCTGGCCGTGGCCAAAGGTGACGGCACCTACGCCCGGCTACTCAGCCGCTTGGCGCGACTCCATCTGCTGGCCATCGACGACTGGCTGCTGGCGCCCCTCAAGGCAGCCGAGCGGCACGATCTGCTGGAGGTCATCGAGGACCGTAGCGAGAACGCCTCGACGCTCATCGCCAGCCAGCTCCCGGTCGAGGACTGGCACCCTGGCATCGGCGACCCCAACCAGGCCGACGCCCTGTGCGACCGGCTGCTCCACAACGCACACCGGATCGAACTCCAGGGGCCGTCGCTGCGTAAGACCGAGCCGGCTGTCTCCAAGAGCAGCCAGAAGGGCGCCCGATGAGCGTCGCTGCGATACGCACCAGACAGCCCGGTGCAAAGTCGTCGCATCTGCGGAGTCCTGGACCGACGTGGGGACCTGCGGAATCTGCCGGGTCCATGGAAAACGCTACCGCGTTTTCCACCGCCCCTTGGACGGCGTCTGCGACGCCGCCCACAGCTCCCACAGGCCCGGCGACTACGAGATAAAGATCGAAGAGTAAGATGTCACGAGCCAAGAGAAGGAGGTCGATGAACCGCTAACCGTCGCTACGCTCCGAGGAGTGATCAACATCGCCGGAACCGGTGATCACGATCGCACGGAACTGGTGATCATGATCAGCGGATTACGCAGTCTACTTCTTCGCTAAGCGAGGAGACTCTTCGAAGCTCTTGAGACAGAGTCACCCCGAACACAAGCAGCACAAGGAGGAGGCTCGATAAGACCCGGAATCGGCCCGCGTAGTCAGCTAGCCTTGGGTTGTCCATCACTGGATCAAGGTGGTTTCTATTGCACCGGAGAAGCCTACTGCCGGGTCGGCACTCGCTGTCAGCTTGACAGCGCTCCAGAATGCGGAGATTTTCAGATGTGGATAAGCATACAGATCATATCAGCTCACGGGACTCGCTCTTCGATCAGTAGACGACGGCAGAACTCGACATTCGGCTGGCCTACTTGATTGGCTCTGGCACGATGTCGCGCAACTGATGTTGTGCGACCTCGACTGGCGCGCCAACCTCGGATACATCCCAGGTACCGATCGACACGAGGCCAGAACGCCCACGACGACTCCCGCCCGCTGTGAGCGAGAACCATTATTATCGGCAACAGCAACTCTCACCCTAGGGGGTGGCGTGCCCTGAGTTTTCCGGAGGCGAGAAACTGGAGTTC
>JAZDDE010000195.1:0-14199 GCA_036679495.1 Gemmatimonadota bacterium
AACGGCGGATCGCCCTCGATCGCTTCCAACAGCGCCCTATAGTTCTGGCTGACGTTGTGATCGTGAGTGCCGTCGCGGAAATCTTCAGCCGTGCGCTCGTAGTGGCCGATGGTCCCTTCCGAAATGCGCCGCAATTGTACGTTATCGATCGCATGGGACGATTTGTCAGGATTACGCTTCAACATCACCCGGCGGCCCGTCTTTCCCGCCCGAGCGGCAGCGCTTGGCGCCCGGACTGCCAAGGAACTTGACCACAGTCGCGCCGGTCCAGCGCCGGCCCTTGCGGGTAGTAACGCCTTTGGCGTTAAAATGCTCGGCGATGGCTTGAGGCGCAGTCGACCCCGCCGCTTCGGCGGCCTCGACTTCGGCGACGAGCTGCCGTACGAACGCCTCGATATCTTGTTGCCGTTGCGCCATTCCGCAAATCCCTCAGTATTGATTTTGTACGTTTGGCAGGACAATTGCACTAATCCTCGCGTGTCTGCATCTGATGCGGCGACCAGCTCCCAGCGACGGCACCGCAATGTGCAAAAATCGGCTGCTCTTGCAGAGCGCCGATAGACTGCTTATGGCTCTAACTCGCCGTCCCGGTCATGTCGCTAGCCCGTCAGCTGGCACTGTCAGACTAAAATTCTAGCTGGTTTGCAATCGCGCATTGGTTGTGGGAAATCGCAAGTATTCTGCGCGGTTCACCGGCAGCCTGGAATCACAATTTCAACCTGATTGGCGTTTGTCTGACAAAGCCCTACGGATCGCCTCTGCCCGGCTCAAGCCGATTTACTCTGACAATGCCCCCCTTGAGTATCAATGGCTTGAGTTTCCGTGCACAGTGGTCGCACGCTATGATGCCTATCGGAGCTCAGATGATCCCGTCACTTACCTGGATTGACCACGACGAACGCGAACGGGACCGGATGCGCCGGATCCTGGCGCTGTTCCGCGAGCGCGATACGCGCGACGAGTTGGGGCTTGGGGCTGTTCGAGATTCCATTGCCGACCACCTCTTCCCTGGCACCAGCACGATCCAGACGCGGCTGCGTTATATGCTGATTATACCCTGGGTCTACCGTTGGCTGGAGGATCGCCATGTGCCCTCGCGCGAGATTGCAACACGGGCACGTGAACTTGAGGTACGCCTGATCGATGTGCTGGCCGCCTCGGGGAATCCCGAAGGCGTAATCGGCATCGAGGCCCGCGAGGGACTGAAGCGTTTACCAAGCAGCACCTACTGGTCAGGACTCAAGGCCTGGGGCATCTGCCTCTTCAACGGCTCACAGGATGCCTACCACCAGGCGCTCGGCGCGGTCTATCGGGCTAGGTCCGCAGCTCGGCGCAAAACCGCCGAAGGCGACCTCCTGGACCTAGGTCTGAGCGCCACCTGGCGGAATCTCCCCACCCCACCAAATGGGTTCCCGGAATCACTCGACCTTCGGGTGACGCTTGAGGAGGCAGATTTCCTGATCGACCGGATCGTCAGTTCTTTCCCGGACAGCCTTCTCGCCTTCCTTGCTATACGCCGTGCCTTTGAGGAGGTCGATTACCCCTGGCAGCACCCGCTCGTCCCACGGCTCCCTCAGTCCCTCCGCGACCTGCTGTTGCATGGGCAGCGGTTCTCGAACCTGATGTTTGGCGCGGTCGTCCTCTACAACATCATGCTTGCCGAGGCTGCGGAGCGCGATGACCTGGTGGCCGATCATCGCTCGACCCTGGAGAGATGGGCAGGGGAGATCGATCGCGCGGAACTCGCAGTTTGGCCGCTGACATCTTTATGGAACATGACGCAGCACCCCCAACACAAGATCACCCCCCGGACCGTTCGCTTTGTTTCCGATTGGCTCAGGCTCGTTCTGGCGGATACAGCTAACCTGGCTGACAACAAGGAGGCCCGGACTCTGGTTCGGGTGCGCGAGCTTGCCCTCAAGGGGCCCCGGGCCCGCCTGGCCAATCCGGTCGCGCTCAGCCAATGGAGCGGCTCGGCCGGGCTCATCCGGTTGGACTTCCGCTGGCGCATAGTGCGCGGCTATCTCCGGGATCTGCGTAATGCCGCGTGAGCGGGGCAGGTTGCTCGATCCGAACCGCCGCAGTCTCTACACAGAGGCACTCCGGCCGCCGCCCGGCTACCGCGTCGATTGCGCCGTGGCGGCCACCTACTCCCTAGATCTGGAGATGCTGCTGTCCATCCCGGTCAGCCTCGCGCTTTTCTCCCTGCCAGATAAGGAGCAGGTGCTCGACAACAAAGTGCTCCTTCTAGAGGCGTTGGAGCGGACCGTCGAGAATCTTGCCGTATTCGCGCAGGTCGGACGAATCCACCCGGCCTCCGGCCTTCCTGCCCTTGCGGGCCTGGTCGAGCCCTGTGTCCACGAGGTCGTAGCTCCACACGGCGGTGCGTTCCATCCAAAGCTCTGGCTGCTTCGGTTCGCTCCGCTCGCGGGCGCAGGAGGCACGCCGCGGATAAGGCTACTGGTGCTCTCGCGCAATCTGACCTCGGATCGTTCCTGGGACCTCTCGCTGGCCTTGGATGGCGAGCCCCGCGGGCGGAACCGTCGCCCAAACCGTTCCTTGGCCGAGCTGCTGCGCGCCCTGCCCGACTTGGCAATAAGGCCCCTGCGCCCCTCTTATCGCGAGATGATCGATACTCTTGCGGACGAGGTTCATCGAATGGTCTGGGAGATGCCGGACGGCGTCGAAGAGCTCTCGTTCGAGGTGCTCGGCCTTAGACGGCGCGCTTGGACGCCACCGGTTTCGAAAAGGCTCGTCGTAGTTTCACCGTTTTGCCAGGGCGCGGCGCTGGAGCACCTCGCGGGCACGACTGGTGCGCCGGTTGCTCTAGTCTCGCGCCACGAGGAACTCGCGGCCCTGGAGCCCGAGGCTCGGGACCGCTTCGAACGCTGCCTGGTCCTGCAGGATACGACAGAGGTCGAGGACGGCGAGGAAATCCCTCAAAAGGGGCCACGTCTGCACGGCCTCCACGCCAAACTCTACCTTTTTGAGCAGGGCTGGGATACGACACTGGTCCTCGGTTCGGCAAACGCCACCAATGCCGCCCTGCTCCAGGGCCGCAACGTCGAGTTGCTCGCGCATCTTCAAGGTCGCCGCAGCCGGATCGGCGGCGTCTCGGAGCTACTTCAGGAGGCCGAGGGGTTCGGCGCGCTGTTGGCACCTTTTGTCCCTTCCGAAGATATAGCCGAGTCCGATGCCTCCGAGCGTGCGGCGAAGGAGGCATTGGAGCACGCGCGCGATGCCTTGATTGAGGCGAAACTCAGCATGACCTGCGCGGCTGAGGACGGCGATCATTGGCGTGTAAGACTTCGCGCTGCTACGCCAGTATCAATCGGGGAAGTTAGACTGCGGATCTGGCTCGCCACGGGCCACGACCAAGCGGCCCGCGACGGCGGTGCCCTCACCGACGGTGATGAGATCGACCTTGGCCGGCATCCCTTGGCGCTCCTCTGCCAGTTCGTCGGCTTCGAGCTGTCCCTGCCTGGGGAGCACCGCTTGGCCTTTACCCTGACCGTTCTTATGAAGAACCTGCCCAAGGCCCGCTACGCGGCAATCGTGGCTAGCGTGCTCACCGACCGGGCAGGTTTCCTCGCCTACCTCAGACTGCTGCTCGGCGATCTGTGGGATGAGACACTGGCTGAGCTCGGCAGTGCTCAAGGAACGGGGGCCTGGTGGAAGGCCGGAACGGCAGGCGAGACCGAGCCGCTGCTTGAAAACATGGTTCGCGCCCTTGCCCGCGATCCTCAGCGCCTGCGCGCGATTGGACGCGTGATCGAGCGGCTGGAGGAACGCGGCGGTGCCGGCATCGTACCGCCGGAGTTCCGCAAATTGTGGGAAGCTTTTGCGCTCCTGTTAGCTGAGACCAAAGGATGAGGGTAGATCGCTTCAACGCCGCACCCGTGCTCGCCCGCCTGAAGGACTTTCAACGGCGCACAGTCGAATACGTCGTCCGACGAATGTACGGGAACGATCCAACGTACCGCTTCCTGATCGCCGACGAGGTAGGACTGGGCAAGACCGTGGTGGCCCGAGGCATCATCGCCAGGGCGCTTGAGCTCCTGCAAGATCACGTGCCCCGGATCGACGTGGTCTACGTCTGCTCGAACGCGGCAATCGCTCACCAGAACATCAACCGGCTCAACGTCACGGGCCAGAGGAACATCGCGCTCCCCACCCGGCTCACCATGCTACCCCTCCAACTGCACGGTTCCCAGGGGCTCCAGGGGCGGCGCGTCAACTTCATTAGTTTCACGCCCGGAACTACCTTCAATCTGCGTTCCCAGTGCGGGATCGTCCCCGAGCGCGCGATCATCTTCGCATATCTTCGGGATGCCGTGCCTCGACGGCGCGGCCTCTTCAACCTGCTGCAAGGCTGGGCAGGTCCCGATCGCTGGGCGCGTGAGACGTCCGAGATCCGAAGCGCCGACCTCGATTCCGCGCTCGGCGAGCAGTTCGTCTCTAAAGTCCAAGAAGACGAAGATCTTTGGATGGCTCTTCTGGAGGCCTGCGAGCAGTTCAGGAGGCGGCGTCTCGTATGGCCAGAAGAGCTGGGACAGGTGCGCGACAAGGTGATCGGGCGGCTGAGATCCACCCTCGCGCGCGTATGTCTAGATGCCTTGGAGCCTGACATCGTTATTCTGGACGAGTTTCAGCGCTTCAAGAACCTGCTACACGGCACCAGCGAAGCGGCCGAGCTGGCGCAGCAGCTCTTCAGCTATGTCGATCCCGCCGGCAACCGGGCTCGCATACTGCTTCTGTCGGCAACGCCATATCGAATGCTCACGCTCGAAACAGATGAGGCCGGAGAGGAGGATCACTATGCGGATTTCCTAGAGACGCTCCGCTTCCTCTTCGGCGAACGCGCCGAGGCCGAGCTCGCCGCCCTGAAACAGGACCTCGCAGATTATAGGCGCGCGCTGTTCAGTTTGCCCGACACGGCCGACCTGCTCCGCAGCGTACGTGATGACCTTCAGGGTCGCCTATTGAAGGTCATGGTGCGCACAGAGCGGATTTCAAGCACAGCCGACCTCGACGCCATGATCGCCGAACGCCACTCCCCGGTTACGGTTAACGCGGACGATATCCGTCAAGGTGCGGCAATCGACCGCATCGCCCGGCTGCTGTCCGCAGGCGACGTGATGGAATACTGGAAATCCAGTCCCTACCTCCTGAGCTTCATGCGCGGCTATGTGCTCAAGCAGAGCTTGCTCGAAGCCGCAGGCCGTCCGTCCGATGAACTGATGGCGCTCATCCAATCCCATGATGGCCTACTCCTCCACCGAACACAGATCGCCGACTACGCGCCGCTCCCCTCGGGTGGCGGCCGACTTCGCGCCCTCGTGGCTGACGTCCTGGATGAGGGGCAATGGCGGCACCTTTGGCTACCACCCAGCCTACCCTATTGGCAGGGCGAAAGTGCCTATGCCGAAGCCGCTGCCGCTACGAAGTCGCTGATCTTCTCAGCCTGGAATGTCGTGCCGGACGCGATTGCGGCGCTATGCTCCTACGAGGCCGAGCGCCTGGCGCTTAAATCAACGGAGGATCGCTACGGCTATTTCGACTACAGCAAGCGCCCCCAGCTGCTGCGCTTTTCTCAGGACGCAGAGGGTCGCCTCACGGGCATGCCGATCCTCACGCTGCTCTATCCGTCGCCCACTCTTGCAGAGCTCGCCGATCCCCTGGACTTGGCCCTTGAGTTCATACGGCAGGCTCCGGACGGGCTCACTCCCTCTCTTCCTGTCGTTCATGCCAAGGTAGTTGACCGCATCGAGAAACTCCTCGCCGATTTTCCCGTTGGCAGCCACGGAGAGGGCCCAGCGGATCAGCGATGGTATTGGGCAGCGCCGGTCCTTCTGGATGCACGCCGTCATCCACAGGTCCTCGATTGGTGCGAGAAATACGAAGAGGGGGCCGTCGCCAATGGCCGCGAAGGCACGCTCTTCACCGATCATTTACAGGAGCTGGTCGCCGCAGGTAAGGGGCTGCGCGACCTTGGTCGCAAGCCGGACGACCTCGCTGCGGTGCTTGCCGACCAAGTCCTGGGCTCACCAGCCGTATGTCTGCTACGGGCGCTGCGCCGGCTGCAACCGGATCTGGCCCTGGACAACCCACAGTTGTTATCCGCTTCCCTTCGCACCGGACTCGGCTTCCGCTCATTGTTCAATCAGCATGAGGCCGTAGACCTCATCCGCTCGGCTCAGGGCCAAGTACCCTACTGGCGCGCCGTGCTCCGATACGCCGCCGACGGCAATCTGCAATCCGTCCTCGACGAGTACTCGCACGTTCTGCGGGACGGTCTGGGCCTGTTCGACCACGACTCCTGCGATGCCGTGGACCAGCTTTCAAATACTATGCAGGCGGCGTTGTCCTTGCGCCCCGCTCAGATCGATGTCGACGACTTGAGGGTCGACGATACGTCGATCACCCGAGAGACCTTTCAGATGCGCGGACGCTTTGCAATGCGGCTGGCCGAGTACCGGGACGAGGAAGGGAACACGGCCCGCCTGGGTCAAGTCCGGGAGGCCTTCAACTCGCCGTTTCGGCCCTTTGTCCTGGCGAGCACATCGGTGGGCCAGGAGGGCTTGGATTTCCATCCCTACTGCCATGCCCTCTACCACTGGAACTTGCCGTCAAACCCCGTTGACATGGAGCAGCGCGAGGGACGCGTGAACCGCTACAAGGGCCACGCGGTGCGCCTCAACCTCGCGCGGGAATTCGGCCTCAGCGGGATCGCGTCATCGGGCTTCGAGGAAGGCGATCCGTGGGACCGGCTGTTTGAGTTGGGCAAGGCCCACCGGCCTGGCACTACCGATCTCGTTCCGTCTTGGATCTACGAGCGGACCAACGGCGATAGCGTCAAGGTCGAGCGGCGGGTTCCGCTGCTACCGTTCAGCCGGGAAATCGGACAGCTCGAGCGCCTTAAGCATCGATTGGCGGTCTATCGCCTCGCCTTCGGTCAGCCACGCCAGCAGGAGCTTCTGGAGTTCCTCGAGAAGAGAGTCGGTAGCACTGACGCGGCGAAGTTTGCCGACGCTTGGCGCATTGATCTGCAGCCCCCCGAGACGGAGGTTGGTCCTGCGTCGGCACCGCAAGATATCTCTGCGAAAAGTTGACTCTGGCTAGGAGGTGCCGGATGAGCCCAGCCACAAGATCTCCTAGCCTGCCGAGTATGGCCGCCGCGGCTATCGGTGGGTCACGGCGCTGCGGGGTTATACATACAGCGCCGCGTCACCCTTCCGCCGCGACATCCGCTGCTGCGCCGATCATGGGCGCCGGCAGCTCATGCAACCGGACTGCTTTGCCACAGACCTTCCGCGCGATGTCGCGCATATGCGGGTGGTGGGTCAAATAGATCACCTGGCCCTTCTGGGCTATGCCGGAGAGCAGCTGGAAGGCCTCCGTCGACCGGTCGTCGTCGAAGGACTCCATGATATCGTCTGCGACGAATGGCAAGGTCTCGTGGTGCTCTGCGAACTCATAATAGCCAGCGATTCGTAGCGCCAAGTAGAGCTGGAAGCGTGTGCCCTTCGACATTTTCGAGGCTATCAATGACCCGCCGGTCGACTGGATACCGACGAGGACCTCGCCGTCCTTGCCCGGCGTCGTGGTCAGGTTTGAGAACCGATCCTGGGTGATGGTGCGGAATGCCTCACCGGCCCGGGTCATCATCGAGCTCCGATGACGGTCGCGGTAGATCTGCAGCGCCCGCTCAGCAGCCGCGACACCGACCTTGAGCCGAAGATGGCGCTCGGCCTGGTCCTGGATCTCCAGGAGCACAGTGCGGCGCTCCTCCTCGAGCCGAGCCACCTCAGCATCGCTGCCCACCTCCGCGATTGCGGCCTCGGCAGTCATGCTCTCGTGATAGAGATGAGTGACGCGCCCATCCTCGGCCTCCAGACGCGATGCGAGCTCGACACTCTCCACGTGTAGCGCCTCAATGCTGGCTTCGTCGCTGGCTGCCTCGGCGATGGCGGTTTCCGCCGCGGCAAGTGAGGGCAACTTCAGCCCATCGACTAGCTCGCGCTCGCGAGTTGCGATCTGCTGGGTGAGCGAGGCTTTTTCCTTCGCCTGCTCGAGCTTCTGAAGGAGGGCCGTCGAGGTGTCCACCGCGAAAAGGGCACCCATCTCCGACCGACGGCTGTCGATCTGGGCAAACACCTGCTGGGCCTTGCGCAGTCGGGTCTTCGTATGTTCGAGGTCGGCATTCTTCGAGTCCCGGAGCTTCGTCTGTTGGCGCGCGGTGGCCAGATGACGGCGCAGATCGTCGGCCACCTCGAGCTCTTTCTCCTCCTTGAGCTCCAGATTGGCCTCGCCGGCGAGAGCCCGGACGGTCGCCACGAACCGGACCCTGTCGTCGCTCATTGAGCGGATGCGGTAACCTAGGTCGTCCCGCTTCTCAATCAGCGCCGGCAGCTCCGACAGCGCCTGAAGGATCTCCCGAACTTCGGCGGGAGAACGGCCAGCTTCAGCCTCGCCCAGCCAACAGCCGTCGACCAGGTCGGCCCATTCCTCCTGCCAGGCCAGCACCGCTTGCTCCGCTTCGGCGACATCGCGCTCCCTCCGCTGGAGCTCGAGTTCATCGTCCTGAAGGGCTTTGCGAGCGGCGCCGATCGTTGCCACTCGCTCTTTTGCCCGGTCGATCACTCCTTGTGCCAGGTCGAGCAACTGAGGGAGCCGGAGGCTCCGGTCCGGCGCGGCTCCGACCGCGGCCATCGCCTCGGTGAGCTGTGTCCGCGCTTCGGCCGCAGCGTCGTTGGCCCTTCGCAGCTCCGTTTCGATCTTCCGGAGGTCCGCACGTTTCTTGAGGACCGTGTCCCGTCGCTCGAGCCATCGCTCGAGATCCGCGGGCTCCATGTCACCTGGCAGCCCGATGGACCGAAGCGCGTCAGCGATCTCGGCGGTCAGCCCAGTTAGGCGCGCACGCGCGGCCTCGAGGTTCTCCTCGACATGCGCAAGCGAGGCCTCCGTCCGGGCGATCCCCACCTCGGCGTGCCGAAGTCGTGCAATGTCAGCCGATTGCCGGGCGCGCAAATCCGCCAACCGGTCGTCCTCAGACATCGCAATCTCGAAGGCATCGGCAGTAGATCGCAGGTCCATCTCTTCGATCGGATCAGTATCGGCCGTTGTAGCGATCAGCTGAACCCGATGTGCCTGCCATGCTTGGTCGCGAGCTGAACGCGCGGCTGCGGCCTGCTTGTCGTCTACGACGCCAGTGCTTTCCTTAACCACCGTGATCTCGGCGGTGAGGCGACTGCGCTCCTCTACAAGCTCGCCTCGCCTCCGGGATATCGTCGCCTGCTCCTCGCGCACCACTGCCAAGCGATTCTGCCAAAACTCGATTCGTCCTCGCTCCGGGGACACCAGCACTGCGAGCGCCTCTAGGTCGCCCTGCCAGGACTTTAGCCCAATCAGCTCCCCATCAATCTCGGCCGTGATTTCCGCATGCCGCTTTTGCGCGTGCCCGAGCCGAGCGCCGTTCTCTTCGGCACGTACTCGGGTAAGAATCACCTCGAGTGCGGTCACATCGGCTGCGACGCTGAACTCCTCGACCATCCTCTTTGCCTGGCCGACTCGATCACTGGCGGTGGCACGCTCGCGGCGCGCGGTGTCACGGTGGACCACCAAACCAGAGCGCGCCTCGATCAGACTGCTTAATGCTCCAACCGTGGCGACCGGCAGAGGCAGCGCAGCTGGATCATCATTCGCCGGCCGCCCCAATCGCTTGATGAGCCCCTCAATCTGCTCATTCACCCCTCGCCGCTCGTTCTCACGGACCGGAATGTCGATGGCGGTGCGATACCGCCCCTCCTCTTCCTTGAGCCGGTCGATCCGTTCATGCAGCCCGAGGATCGTACGGTCCACCACGATCCTGCCCAGGTCGCCAGCAAGCCGGACCAAGTCCTCCTCGGCTCCTTTGATTTCGGCTTTCCTGGAGGCTTCGTCTTGGGAAAGTTGCTGTGCTTCCTCGGCCCAGCCGGCCGGCGGGTCCGGAAGCCCCTGCAGCGGCTCCAGCTGGTCGCGCAGGGCCTTAAGGTTCGCCCACATCGGCAGCGCGTCAAGTAGCCGCCGCAATAGGTTTTGCCGGACGCGGGTCTGGTCGCGCTCGATCTTGGCAGTTTCATAGGTGGTGCGCGCCAAAGCTACCTTGTCGAGCAGTTCGGAGTACCGTCGGGCGTTGGTATCCAACTCGCCTTGCCGGCTCTTGAGATCGGCCAGCTGATTCTTGAACTGCTTCAGCTTTGTGGCGCGACCGCCGGGGCGATGGAACGCGTCGGCATTTTTTTTGATTTCGTCGAGCTGCCGGCTGAGCTCGGAGAGGCCCGAGGCAGCAGAGAACAGCAGCCGTCCGAGGTCACCCCGGCTCTGCAAAATACTCTCGCCACCGGATTGGAAAGTATCCTCGTCGAGCGAGAACATGGTCGTGTAGCTCGCCCGGTTGATCGACCCAAGGGCCGAGTTCAGCATGGTTTCTGGCACCGGCTGGTCGCCTGGGCCAAGCAAACTCTCGCTGTCCCGTTTTATGCGTGCGAGGTTGTGCGTCCGCCCGGAGATCTCAAGCCGAACGCCGATCCTCATCGACCGGTAATCGTGTAGGAAATCATAAGAGCTGCGCTTCTCGATCCCGAATATCAGGTCCAGAAAGGCCGCCAGCAAAGTCGACTTACCAGACTCGTTCGGCCCGTAGATCACGTGAAGGTCCGGCTTTGACGGATCCCGCTCGCCAAAATCGACCGCAAAATCTGTGAAGCACCCGTATCGGGTCAGATCAAGTCGGCGCAACCGCATTAGATGCTAGCCTCCGAGGCATCGAGACGCGCTAGAACGTCCTCACCGCCTTCGGTGATGATCCGGGCGATCGTTTCTGTGATCGCCTCGTCGGTCTCACCTAAGACGTCGCGCAATTCCGGTGGGAGCTGCCGCTGGAGGTCGGTGACAACATCGCGAATATTGGCGCGGAACGCTGCCGAGCCAAGCACCTCGCCCTCAATCAACGCCCTCAGCTCGACCACTGGGTCGTAGCCGGAGGCGTCCGCAGGCATTGCAGGTGCATGGGCGTCTACCGAGATCTTTTCTATAGCGGTCCGCGGAAGTGAGGCCGCCGCTTGTTGCGCCTCTCCGAGTAGCACATCGGGGTCACGGCGGAGGCGCAGGGCAAGCGTTGTGTGGCCGACGATTTCAAGACGGGCGACGAGATGGTCTGAGACTGCTGCGTCCCGGGTCACCCGTAGGCCGGTCTCAAGTGCGCCGAGGATGTCGGGCCATTCCGCCAGCCCAGTGACATCTATTTGCACCCGCTCGAACTGCGCAATGCTGGTGACCCGTTCCTCGAGTGTGATCCTGCCATCGTCGGCGATCATCACGAGGGTGGCCGATTTTGGTCCTGCCTCGCTGATGTCGCGGCCCTGCGGATTGCCAGGCATCACCACCGTACAGGGCGATTCGGCATGAACTTCTCGCTTGTGCACGTGGCCTAGGCCCCAATAGTCAAACCCGTGGCCTATCAGGTCAGCAAGGCTGCATGGCGCATAAGTGTCGTGGCCCTCTGCACCGGCAAGGCTAGTGTGGAGTAAGCCGATGTTGACACAGCCGGATACTGGGGTTTTGAATTTTGGCAACAAACTTTCGGGTGCCTGCGGTCGGGCGAAGCTGATGCCATGCACTACGACGTCACGGCCCTCTATCAATACTGCCTCAGCGCGCCCGGAGAAGACGTGGACGCCGTCCGGTAGCGAAAGATGCTTTGTGATGACCGACTCCGCATCATGGTTGCCGCGGATGACGAAGATCCGGATCCCCGCCTCGGTCAGCCGGCGCAATTGGGTGCCGAAGAATACTGCAGTCTTCATACTCCTGAGGTCGCCATCGTAGAGGTCGCCAGCGATCATCAGCGCGTCGACCTGTTCCTCAAGGCAAAGCTCAACCGTCCGCACGAACGCCTGTCGCGTCGCGTTCCCGATCAGCTCGGCGATTTCGGGGTCACGCAGCGCGAGCGACCGGAGTGGCGAGTCGAGATGAATGTCGGCAGTGTGGACGAAACGAAACGCCATGCGGAGCCTGCTTTAATCTATATCCAAAAGGTTTGCTGGGTAACTTCTGCCGTCAAAGGGAATTGCCGATAAGAGTCTACTCTATCTCCCAAGGCTATACGTGCCGCATCATCTTTGAAAGTGACCAATGTGACGATGCCTTCGGCATGACCAGGCGCCGGGCGGGATTTCGTCATTAGCGGATTTGTCTACGGTGGATCTCATTCTATCTGTTCCGCCGTTCCTAAAAGATCTTCCAACTCTTCCCTGGTCTTCCGTGTCAAGCGACCAAGTCCGATCCTGACAGCCATGGCGGCCGATGCGTCGGCGTGAGGGCCTTCCTTCAGTATTGCCCAGGCAAGCCCGAGTTTTTCCGGGTAGGGAACATCTCCCCAGGCTCTCTCATCCCCCCTAACATTCAGGCCCCTAAACTCTACCACTTCCTCCGGCTCATCATCCGATGGCCAGAACACCGTACGGTTGTCAGGCGTACGCGTGCTGGCGCGCTTCTTACCGACGGCTGCCCAGACCTGCTTCTTGATCTGACTGCCGGTGCGCTGGAAGCCGTGCGCACGGGCGAGCCGGGTGGCCAGGTGCTGAAAGGTCATGGGCCCTAAATCGTCAATTTGCCGCAAGGCAAGGGTGCTCAGTGTCGTCAAATAGTCCAGCTCGTAGAAGTGATCGCCGGAAATTTCTAACTCTCCTTCTCCGGGCTCATTCTCACCAGAGATCCGCCTTGCAAAAACCTGATGCCCGATATGACCGTGCTTGGGTAATGTGCCGGCGGGGAGCCGCTGCCCAATCTCCGTTTCCGGCTCATCATCGACCGACGTCCCACGTTCCTCTCTACAAACACCTTCGTCGTCCACCGCTGGTTGCTGAGATGCGTACTCAGCCTCAATGCTCTCTTCATCCTCCTTTTCTCCCGAAACGCCGGCCGAGGCGGCTTCCACATCAGGGGCTACCTCAGCCTTTTCCTCGTCTTCCGCCGCAGCCTTGGCACGTTCTGCTTCCAGCAACTCCTGAAGCTGCTCGTCGATCCTCTCCAATGTACCGGCTGGATCGATGAAGAAATCCGTTGACCAGATGCGCAAGAGTTTCCAATTGAGGTTTTCCAGCACCGCATGGCGGACGCGGTCGCGATCTCTGGCTGAAGGTGAGCTGTGATAGGTCGCCCCGTCACACTCAATGCCGGCCAGGTAGCGGCCAGGATGGTCGGGATGGACCACGCCGAGATCGATGCGGAACTTGGAAACACCAATCTGGGTATGAATGCTCCAATCCTTCTTCCTGAGGCCCTCGGCCACGGCCTCCTCGAAGTCGGAGTCGTAGTGGTCGACGCCTCCGACAGATTGCAAGGCCGCGCCCAGGGCCGCAGGGCCACGCTCGGCAAACTCGAGATAGTGTTTCAAGTCCCTGACCGCAGCCGCTGAAGTGCGCGTAAGATCGATCATGGATGGATCGAAGCTCGCGAAGATCCTGACCTCCGTCGTTGCGCGCGTTATGGCAACGTTCAGACGCCGCTCGCCGCCCTTGCGGTTCAAGGGGCCGAAATTCATCGACATCGTCTTAGCTCCCGGGGTATCGGGGC
The DNA here is from genome assembly GCA_036679495.1 of Gemmatimonadota bacterium. Classification (GTDB taxonomy): domain Bacteria; phylum Gemmatimonadota; class Gemmatimonadetes; order Palauibacterales; family Palauibacteraceae; genus JAZDDE01. The sequence continues at coordinate 13,618 of JAZDDE010000195.1, forward strand.
CATAGGCGATGCTGAGGAATATGACGTCCCGCTGGTCGCCCTGGACTGTCTCCAGGTTCTTCACAAAAACCGGCTCATTGGCATCATCGCTGAAGAAGCGCTCCAGATCGGGATCGTCCCGACGCGCCTGATCGAGCATATCGTCAATAAGCCGCTGTTGCTCAGAGTTAAGTGTCACTACCCCTATGCTGAGCTCGCTGAGTGCCGGGTCCTTCAGGCGATCGACGATCTCGCGCACCACGGCCTTTGCTTCGTCGGGATTGGTACGACCCTTGCCACGTTGATAGAGCCCCTCGAGCTTAACGAGGGAAACCGCGGTCTCTTTGGTCTCGGCAGACGGATATGTAACCAGATCGCCGGTATAGTAGCGGTGGTTAGAAAAAGCGATCAGGCTTTCGTGCTTGCTTCGGTAATGCCCTGTCAGCCGGTGCCACTTGATGCTGGCTGCGAGAGCCTCGTCGAGAATACTCTCCAGATCATCAGCGAAGCCGGCATCCTCACCCTCGTCCTCGGAAGCTGCCCGCTCGAAGAAGCTGGTCGGTGGCATCTGCTTGGGGTCCCCGACCACAATGACATTGCTTC
>JAZDDE010000196.1:0-4923 GCA_036679495.1 Gemmatimonadota bacterium
AGGTTGCCGCGCGAGTCCTCCTGAACGACTACACCTTCGGCGCGCAGCGACGCCGCCCTTTCCTCGCTCAGCGCATGCCCGATGGCCTTCTCCTGCTGCCGGGACGCCGCATGATCCGGATCGATGAGCGTTTGAGTGATCAAGGTGATCGCCTGCCGGTCCGATCCAGCTTGGTGGAGTGCGTTCTGCAGTGATTGCTGGATCATGTATCCGATCCAGCCCGCTGTCGAGGCGACCAGTACGCCGAGCGGAAGTTCCTCTACCGCGCTGCGGGCAACCTCGTTTCTGAGCAGCCCGTTGCCGACTTGAGGACCGTTTCCATGGACGACCACGATCCGCCAGCCATGAAGCGCCAGGCTGACGATAGGAGCCAGACTCTCCCTCGCGTGCCGAAACTGGTTGCCGACGCTGGCGGATTCTCCGGCCGGTGACAACGCGTTTCCGCCGATCGCCACAACCACAGAAGCCGCACCTGCCTCAGCCGCCACCGTTCACGTGCGGCACCTCGATGCCCTCTGAGCTCATGTAGGTTGCGATTTCGTCACGGATCCGGCTCACACCGTCCCATGTATCGGCCTCGAAACGCATGACAATTACCGGCTGCGTATTGCTGGCCCGTATGAGCGCCCAGCCATCGGGATACTCGATCCGGGCTCCGTCGATGGTGATCACTTCGTGCGTAGCGGAGAATTTCTCGACAGCGCGTTTGACAACTGCGAATTTTCGGCCCTCCGCGCAATCGACCCTGAGCTCGGGAGTCGAAGGATAGGACGGGATCTCGCCAGCCAGTTCTGAGAAAGACCGACCGCTGCGCTGAACGATCCGCGCCAGCAGTGCGGACGCATAGATCGCATCGTCAAATCCGAAATAGTTATCTGCAAAGCATATATGTCCGCTCATCTCACCTGAAATCGGAGATCCGCCTTCCTTCATACGGATCTTGATGAGAGAGTGCCCGGTCTTCCACATTACGGGAACTCCACCGGCCCGCCTTATCAGCTCCGGCAGGGCCTTGGAGCATTTCACGTCAAATACGATCTCCGCGCCCGGATATCTCGGTAGAGCCTCCAAAGCATAAATCAGCAGCAGATGATCGCCGCGGATGATATCGCCCTTCTCCGTCACCGCCCCGATTCGGTCCGCATCTCCGTCCAGTCCGACCCCGAGGGCCGCTCCGGTCTCCCGCACACGGGCGATGAGGTCCACCACATTCTCATCCACCGTCGGGTCCGGATGGTGGTTGGGGAACGTTCCATCCGATTCGCAGAACAGGCAGTCCGTGCGGACACCGGCCGCCGCCAGCGCCTGGGGCGCGGCCACGCTTCCGGCGCCGTTCCCGCAGTCGAGCACTACGTCCAGCGGCCCGTCCAGCCTGGCTCGCCGCCCTACTTCCTCTATGTATTGGTCCAGGATCTCGACGCTCTCCGTGGACGCTGAGCCGCGGGAGAGCGCGCCAGAGAGGATCGCAGACCGCATATCCTGGATGGCCGCGCCAAACACGGGCTGGCCACCCCTGGTCATTTTGATCCCGTTGTACTCGGGAGGATTGTGAGAACCGGTGATCTGGATACCCCCATCGGCGCCCAGCGCCTGCGTCGCATAATAGAGCGCCGGCGTAGGCACCATCCCGACAAGCTGCGCCGCGACGCCCGTGTCATTCAGTCCGGCGCACACTGCCTCCGCCAGCTCAGGGGAACTCGGCCTGTTGTCGTGGCCAACCGCCACGGTCGCCCCAGGCTGCTGCTCCGCCAGGCTCGTGGCGTACGCTCGTGCGACGGCGTTGGCGACCTCGGGGGTCAGGTCATCTCCGACGATACCACGAACGTCATATTCCCGGAAAATCGTGTCCGCGATGTTCACTGTGCGTCCGGCAACGGGGCCGCAGGCGAGAGCGACGACACCTCAACGCCCGGCTGCAGACTGGAGCCCGCGCGCTCGGCCAGGTCCAGCGCCGGTCCGGGATACAGACCCGCCACCAGGATACCGATCGCGGTCGCCACCGCGGCAACGCGAAACGCGAAGCCGAGGGGCTCGGGCTGAGCCCGTTCTGCCGACCCGGACTCGAAATACATGCGCCAGATCACGCGGAGGTAGTAGTAGTACGCTACCAGACTGGACAGGACGAGCACCACGGCAAGCGTCGTCTCTCCGGCATCAACCGCAGCGGTCAGAAGGTAGAACTTTCCGATGAAGCCTCCGGCTGGCGGGAAACCAGCCAGAGAAAGCAGGCACAGGGTCAGCAGGCCGGCCAGCGCGGGTCGGCGCCAGCCCAGGCCCGCGTAGGCATCAGCCGCGTCGCTGCCCTCCCCGGCACCCACCACCTGATACACGACCGCGAACGCCCCCAAGGTCATCAGAGCGTAGACGCCCAGATAGAACAGAGAGGCCGATTGCCCGAGCACACTGGCTGAAACGACACCGACCAGCAGGTAGCCTGCGTGAGCCACCGATGAATAGGCCAACATCCGCTTCACGTTATCCTGCGCCAGGGCCATCAGATTCGGTACGATCATGGTCAGGATGGCCAGCCACCACAGGACCGGATGCCACACGGACTCCGCCGCAGACAGCTCCACTCCGACGATCCGAAGCAGGGCCACGAACGCGGCCGCCTTGACTCCCGCGGCCATGAAGCCGGTGACCGGTGTCGGTGCACCTTCGTAGGCATCCGGTGTCCACATGTGAAACGGAACCGCCGAGATCTTGAACGCGAATCCGATCAGGAGGAGTAGCACGCCGCCTGTCAGCAAAAGATTCTCCTGCTCCACGGCACGAACGACCTCCAGCGCGACGAGAGCCAGGTTCGTGCTTCCCGTGGCTCCAAACAGGAGGGCAATTCCGTAGAGCATGAAGGCGCTCGCGAAGGCGCCCATCAGGAAATACTTGAGCGCGGCTTCCGACGACCGGGGATCGTGCCTCCTGATTCCGACCAGGATATAGACGGACAGCGACATCAGCTCGAGGCTTATGAACAGCGGAATGAGATCTCGGGACGCGGCCATCAGCATCATGCCCGACGTCGCGGTAAGCACCAGGAAGTAAAACTCGCCGATGTTCAGCTGCTCACGATCCAGATAGTCGAATGCGAACAGGAGCGACATCAGAGCCACTCCGATCAAGATGTAATTGACGATGATCCGGAATGCGTCCAGAGCGATCATCTGCGTGGCGGATCCCGCGCCCGCGCCACCGAGCCAGGCGTTGGCCGCGGCGGCGCCCAGCAGGCCGAGCACTGCCAGCCAGCGCACCCAGGCAGGACTCGGGCCTCCCTGTCCTGATCGCGCGAACACGTCTCCTATCAGAACCACGATGGCTGCCAGCACCAGAACTGCCTCGGGCAGGAGGACGAGCAGGAAATGCACCTGAGAGCTGAAGTCGAGATTCATCGGGCCTCTCCCTCTCTATTCATCCAGGCCCAAAATCGGCAGCCGGTCGAAGGCGGTCCCCTGTCTCATCTCCACAGGCGCGCGCAAAGCTCGGGTCTCAACCTGCTCGAGCAAGCCCTCCACTGACGCGGCGGTTCGGTCCAGGAAGGGCTGCGGATAGACACCCAGCACGAGAATCATCACGAGGGCGGGCAGGAGTACGAGACGCTCACGCGTCCCGAGGTCTTCCAGCTCGCGATTCTCGTCCTTGTCCAGCTCACCGAAGAGTACGCGCTGCACCATCGGCAGCATGTACGCGGCCGCGAAAATCACGCCGGTCGTCGCGATGAACACGGCCACCGGGTGAGTCCGGAAAGCTCCTACCAGGATGAGAAATTCCCCTACGAATCCGTTAGTTCCCGGTAGACCGATCGAGCTGAGTGCCACCAGGACGAAAGACGCGGCAAAGACCGGCATCGACTTGGCTATTCCGCCAAAATCATCGATCAGCCGGGTGTGCCGCCGCTCATACAGCATGCCAACCAGCAGGAATAGTGCTCCGGTCGAAATCCCGTGATTCACCATCTGCAGGATGCCGCCCTCGACGCTCTGCTGCGTAAGCGCGAAGAGCCCGAGCATCACGAAGCCCAGGTGGGCGATCGATGTGTACGCCACGAGCTTCTTCATGTCGGGCTGCACCGCGGCCACCCAGGCTCCGTAGAGAATCCCGATCACGGAAAGCGTGATGAACGTACTCACGACCGCCGGGCTGGTTGCCGCATGCGAAAACAGCGGGAACGCGAACCGCAAGAAGCCGTACGTCCCCATCTTGAGGAGAACTCCGGCTAGAATTACCGATCCGGCCGTGGGAGCCTCCACGTGAGCATCGGGTAGCCAGGTATGGAAGGGGAACAGCGGCACTTTGATCGCGAACGCCAGGGCAAACGCGCCGAACAACCAGAACTGCGTCGCCCGGCCAATTGGAAGGCGGACGAGATCGTTGTAGGCGAACGAGACGAAGCCGAAGTGGCGCGCGTGCAGAGCCGCGAGGGTGACAATGGCTACAAGCATCAACAGCGAGCCGACCGCCGTGAACAGAAAGAACTTGATCGCTGCATAGACCCGGCGCTCGCCCCCCCACACCCCGATGAGGAAGTACATCGGAATCAGCATGATCTCCCAGAACAGGAAGAACAGGAAGAGGTCCAGCGCCACGAATACGCCCAGCATGGCCGTTTGTAGCACCAGAAGCATGGCATAGTAGGCCCGCTGGCGCTGGCGGATGTAGCTGAACGAGCTGGCTATGGCGAGCGGCATCATGAACGTCGTGAGCAGCACCATGAACAGGGAGATCCCATCGATGCCGACGGTATAGCCGATTCCCCAATGCTCGATCCATGGAACGGACACGAAGTTCTGAATCGCCGGCGTCTGCGTTCGAAACGTCCAGAACAGGGTGATCGACAGCGCGAAGCACAGGATGCTGGTCGCTAGCGCCACGTGCTTGGCGCTCTTTTCCCGAACAAGCCCGCAGAGGGCCGCCCCGAGTACGGGAACG
>JAZDDE010000197.1:0-7939 GCA_036679495.1 Gemmatimonadota bacterium
TGCAGAAGGCGTGCCGCGGCGGGTGGGATCGCCAGCTCCGGCTATGGAGTGTCTATAACTAGTTTGATCAGATAATCTTGGACAAATTACATCATGTGAAATCTATCTATAGGTCCCGAAACCGGACGTGAAGAAGAAGACGATTTTCGCAAGAGTTCGGTCACGGTTCACCTAAGAACGGCCGGCGTCTAATAGTAGAACTGGTACTGCGCCTTAAACGAGTTCACGTTTCGGCGATCGCCCTGCAGCACGAGAAAGTCCCAATTGAAAGCGACTTTCTGACGCGAAGCAAAGAAAACCTGAACTCCCGGTGTGATTCCCCAGGCACCGTCATCGCCGATGTTCCGGTTCGGATCGGCGAATGTGACTCGCAGGACGGGCTCGATTGCCGTGAACGTCCGGTTGTTTAGCAAAGGGACTTTGACGGAGCCGACGACCTGAGTTGCCCAAGCGGAAGCGAAGTCGTCCCCGGCCGCCAGGTCCAGGCTTCCTCCCGATCGGTTCTGCAGCGGACTGTCGCCGAGAAACAGGCCTGCTTGCAGGTGCGGCCCGGCCTCGAAATCCCCGAGCTGTGCGTAGATCTCGAGATCGGTGTAGTAGCGCCCATCCCGGGCACCCGCGGTGCTGGTGAAGGGTGCGTCGGTGACCACTCCGGCCACCGCCAGCTTCAGCGGCAAATTTCCGGCCTCGAGCGAAAACTGGACGCGGCCCACGAGCTGCTTGCCATCCGAGTCTGCGCCGTTGTCGCCAGCCGAGTTGCCGTTGAACGTCCCGACCCAGTATTCGACACGGCCGCTCTCCGTTCTTCCGCTGAGCTGGATTCCCACGTTACGCGCGGAGAGGTTGAACGTCTCAGTCAGCTCGTCAAACGACACAGCCGTCGAGCTGGAAACACCAGGAATATCTATGTCCCGCTCGATCGTCCGTATCTGCGTCGAACTCGTCAGCTGAAAACCGTCGAACGGCCTCTTGAACTGACCGATTCTGAGCTTCGTGCTCCGGCTGAAGTTGAGCTGACCATAGGCGTCTTGGAGTGTGATCTCCGAAAATTCCGACGCGCTCGGAGCGAAGTCCGGCGAAAACCTCCCCTCCACGAAATCGTTGAACTGGATCCCGATCTCGAGCCGGGCGCGGCGCAGAAACCAGTCGATATTCGGCTCCTGGCCAGCGCACGGCGCCGACACGGGGAAATCCGAGCAACTGGTGGTCCGGGCCTGCATCTGTATTCGGCCGCCAAGCGTGACCTTGGCCGCCTTCGAATCGAACTCCACGCCCTGAGAGAACGCTGGGTTCGCCCCCACCGACGCGGCTGACAACAAGGCTCCGACCGTCACTGCCCGCCGTGACATCCATGTCCGCATCTCGCCTCACTCCTCTATCTCCACACCAAGGCCAGCGGCCTACGATAACGGTTGCACGGGGAGCAACTTCGATGACCGCATACTGACCGTCAACGCATACCCCCAATCCGGCAAGAACCTCTGTGCTATTCCGCCAGAATCGGGCGATGCTCCTTGACATACATACCGGTCGGTATGTAGGCTTGTCGGCGTAGACGGAAAGGCTCGCGAGGAGCTCATCCACGAAGGGACGAGAATGATTGATTTTGAACGCGCACCGGTCGACACGCGCCAGGCCATTCTGGAGGCGGCGTTCGAGGAGATTTATGAGCACGGGTTCCAGGCAGCTTCGCTGTCCCGAATCCTCGAGCGGGTGGATGTCACCAAGGGTGCCCTGTATCACCACTTCAAGAGCAAGAGGGAACTCGGCTACGCCGTCGTGGATGAAGTAGTGGGGAAGTGGGTCACAGAGAAATGGCAGTTTGATGCCGATTCTCCAGATCCGATTTCTTCAATTCGGCGTACCGTCGAGGGTGCTCTCGCGAAGGCGTGCGAGCGGACCTGCCACTGCGGTTGCCCGCTCAACAATCTGGCCCAGGAAATGTCTCCCATCGATGAAGGATTCCGGGAGCGTATCAACAGCGTCTTTCGCCTCTGGCGCACCAAGTTCGAGGTAGCGTTCCGCGCAGGTCAGAAGGCGGGAACGGTCCGTCCGGATGTAGAGGTTGAGAAGCTGGCCGCCTTCGTGGTGGCTTCGTTCGAAGGAATCATTGGCCTGGGTAAGAACGAGCAAAGTTTGGAGCTCGTCCGGAGCACGTTGGATGTATTACTCGACTATTTGGAAACACTACGGCCGCAGCCGGCCATCGTCTGAAAAAAATAGCTCCGCCGTGCGGCGGATGAACGTCTAGGGGAAAGTCATGGTACGGGAACTGGTGGACGGGCTTAGGGGAACGGGAGAGACGGGCGAGAGGTGGGGCCAATGGGTGGTGCGCTGGCGTTGGCCGATCATCGCCGTCTCAGTGATTGCCGCGGTGGCTATGGGGGCAGGTGCCAAGAACCTGCGATTCGGCAACAACTACCGGATGTTTTTCGGACCGGGAAATCCGCAGATCGCCGCGTTCGATGAGCTCCAGACAGTTTACACAAAGAACGAGAACGTTCTGTTCGTGCTTGAGCCGCTGGCGGGCGACGCGTTTTCGGAAGATGTACTGGTCGCCGCGCTGGATCTTGAGGAGAAGGCCTGGACGATACCGTTCGCGACCCGGGTGGACGCGCTCACAAACTTCCAGAACACCGAAGCCGAAGAAGACGATCTGATCGTCGAAGATCTGCTTCCGGCTGGCTCGGCGGGAGATCCCGCGGCGCGGGCCAAAGCCCGGGATGTGGCTTTGTCAGAGCCACTGATCGTTCGCCGTTTGGTTGGACCGTCGGCAGAGGCGCTCGGGGTCAACGTCACCTTCCACGTACCCGCCGACGGCAACGAATCGGCCGCCTTTCCCGAGGTCGTCCGCTCGGTTCGGGAGCTAGCGGCGGAAATCGAAGCGACTCACCCATCGGTCAAGGTGCGGACGACCGGAGTCATCATGCTGAATAATGCCTTCTTCGAGGCGACTCAGCGTGACATGCGAACGCTCATTCCCCTCATGTATTTGGGTATCGTGATTCTGCTCCTATTCTTGCTCCGCTCGCCGGTTTCCACGATTGGGACAGTTCTCGTTATCGGGTTCGCAACAGTAAGCGCGCTGGGCCTGGCCGGCTGGGCGGGGGTTACCTTGACGCCACCCTCGGCCACCGCGCCGACCCTGATCCTCACGCTGGCAGTGGCCGATTGCATCCACATCCTGGTAACCGCGCTGCAGCGTATGCGGGCGGGCTCGGAAAAGCGCGCGGCGATTGTCGAGAGTATGCGGGTTAACCTGCAGCCGATCTTCCTTACGAGCCTGACCACCGCGATCGGTTTTCTCAGCATGAACTTCAGCGACTCGCCGCCCTTCAGGCACCTCGGAAACATCACGGCGGTCGGGGTCGGGCTGGCATTCTTCTTCGCCGCCCTGTTCCTGCCCGCTTTTCTGGCTGCCGTGCCCATGCGGGTGCGGTCGCGCTCGAAAGAGCAAGCGGGTTCGCGCCGCTTCGCCTGGGATGAGCGCTTGGCGGAATTCGTGCTGCGGCACAGGAAGGTCCTGCTTGGGACGATGGGGCTGGTCACGCTTGGCCTGGCCGCCGCAGTGCCACGTAACGAACTGGACGATCAGTTCGTGCGCTACTTCGCGGAGTCCGTGGAGTTTCGAGCGGACACAGACTACACGTCCGAGAATCTATCTGGCCTCTACACCCTTGAATTCTCCATCGAATCGGGCGAGAGCGGCGGAATCAGCAATCCGGAGTACCTGGCGACCCTGGACGAATTAGCGGACTGGTATCGGGCGCGGCCTGAGGTCGTACACGTGCTGTCATTCTCAGATGTAATGAAGAGGGTCAACCGGAGTATGAACGGCGATGACCCTGCAGCCTACAGCTTGCCCGAGCAGCGCAACCTCGCAGCGCAGTTTCTGCTGCTGTACGAGATGTCCTTGCCGTTCGGTCAAGACCTTAACAACCAAATCAACGTGGACAAGTCTTCCACCAGGTTCATCGTTACCCTGGCCGATATCTCGTCTAGCCAGATTCGCGAATCGGCAGCAGCCGGCGAAGCGTGGCTGGAGTCCAACGGAGCCGCCGGGGTGAGCTCTAAATCGGCCGGCCCAATACTCATGTTCGCCCATATCTCAGAGCGAAACATCGTCGGGATGCTTACGGGAACCGCGATCGCGTTGATACTCGTCTCGCTCACCCTGATCCTGGCGTTTCAGAGCCTTCGTTATGGACTCCTGAGTCTTGTCCCCAACATTACTCCGGCACTGTTGGCATTTGGTGTCTGGGGGCTCACAGTAGGCCGAATCAACATGGCGCTGTCGGCGGTTGCGGCGATGACACTGGGGATCGTGGTCGATGACACGATCCACTTCATGAGCAAGTACCTGAGGGCCCGACGGGAGCAAGAGGCGTCGCCCGAGGACGCGGTGCGTTTCGCGTTCAAGACGGTGGCTCCGGCCATGGTCTTCACGTCTCTCGTGCTGGCCGGCGGCTTTCTCATTCTCTCTTTGTCAGCCTTCGACCTGAACGCCGGAATGGGACGGCTGACGGCGATCACGATCGGACTTGCCCTGATCACCGACTTTCTGATGCTTCCGCCGATTCTGATTCTGGTTGGGTCAGCCCGTGACAGAAGGGCCGCCGTGGTGCCGGAACTGGCGCTAGGCGGTGAGGGAGGGTGAGATGTTCGTCCGGCTCAAGCTGGCAGTCAAGAAGGCCAACGTTTTTAGCGCACCAACAGACGCGTGATGGGGGAGTAATGAAGATCGATAGATGGAGTCGTACTGTTTCCAGGCTGGCACCGGTCGTCGCAGTATCCGCTGGCCTAGCGGCAAGCTCGGCACCGGCGATGGCGCAGGAGTCTGCCAGCAACCGCGGCCTGGAAATAGCCCGAGAGTGGGACCGGCGAGACTCCGGGTTTGGCGATCAGACAGCCGCGCTAACAATGATTCTGCGCAACAAACACGGGCAGGAAAGCTCCCGGGAAATCCGTTCCCGGACCTTGGAAGTGGACGGAGATGGTGACAAGTCCATGTCGATCTTCGATCGCCCTCGGGACATTGAGGGGACCGCCTTCCTTTCTTTCAGTCACGCCACCGGCAACGACGATCAGTGGCTCTACCTGCCCGCTCTCAAGCGAGTAAAACGCATCTCAACAAGCAACAAGTCGGGGCCGTTCATGGGCAGTGAGTTCTCGTACGAAGACATTTCCTCGCAGGAGGTGGAGGAATACACCTATACGTACCTGCGCGACGAGACTCTCAACGGAGTCGATGTGCACGTTACTGAAGCCGTCCCGGTGGACAAGAACTCGGGCTACACGAAACAGATTGTGTGGCGTGACCAGGAGCATCTTCGGCCGCTTAAGATCGAGTTCTATGACCGGAAGCAGTCGCTGCTAAAGACGCTGACCTATGAAGGCTACAAGCAGTACCTGGGGCAGTACTGGCGCGCTGACACTATGAAGATGGTCAACCATCAGACGGGCAAGAGCACCGACCTGACCTGGCGCAACTATGAGTTCCGAACGGGTCTCACAGACCGTGACTTCGACAAGAACAGCCTGAAACGGGCGCGGTGAACCGGCATCTCGGCCCGCCGGTACGGGGTTCGGTCCTGGCACTCCTGTTCGGAGCGGTCTGGGCCGGGCCCTCCATCGCCCAGATTCCCGGCGACCTCTCAGCGCGAGTCGAAGCGGAAGTCCGCTGGTTTCCACAGTCTCCCGCTAGCCCCGTACAGGTGCAAAACCAGGCCTCGATCGCGATCACTCCAGAGTGGGAACTCGAGTGGGGAGACCGGCGCCATCTTATCACCATCGAAGGATTCGGTCGCCTGGATTCCGCCGATCCGGAGCGGTCCCACGCGGACCTCCGAATCGCGAGCTGGGAATACGCTGCCGACACTTGGGAACTTCGCCTCGGAATCCGGCGCGTCTTCTGGGGCGTCGCCGAATCGCAGCACTTGGTGGATATCATCAACCAGACCGATCTGGTCGAGAATCCCGATGGCGAAGACAAGCTGGGTCAACTCATGGCCAACTTCGCCTGGATTCAGGACTGGGGAACGGTCGATCTCTTCGCGATGTCCTGGTTTCGCCGGCGCACGTTCCCGGGAAGCGAGGGGCGGCTGCGGTTTCAGCCGGCGGTCGAGGCGGACCAGGCGTTGTTCACCGGCAGTTCAGGTTCGGATCGCGTGGATCTTGCCGTCCGCTGGGCGCACACGCTCGGCGACTGGGATGTAGGTCTATCCCATTTCTATGGTACCTCCCGCGACCCACGTTTCGGGCTCCAGATTCCCCTCGGTGGGTCGGGGCCGCAGCTGCAGCCGGTGTACGATGAGATCCATCAGACCGGCCTCGACGTCCAGCTGACACGAGGAGGCTGGCTCGGCAAGCTGGAAGCGATCCGGCGATCGGGGCAGGGAGACGCGTACGGCGCGCTGACGGGGGGATTCGAATACACGCTGGTCGGAGTTCTCGGCTCCGTGGCCGATGTGGGTCTGCTGGCCGAGTATTCACATGACTCGCGCGGCCAGGATGCGCTTTCGGTGTTCCAGAACGACCTGTTCCTGGGTTCGCGGCTGGCACTCAACGACGTGCAGAGCACGGCTCTGCTAGTAGGCGGCGCCATCGACCTGGACACCGGCTCACTGTTCTTGAGCATCGAGGGTGACCGCCGCGTAGCGGACGGGTGGACGGTTGAAGTGGAGGGCCGGGTGTTCGGAAACACGGAGCCTACCGAACCCTTGTTCGCGTTCCGCCGAGACGACTACCTGCGAGTCGCTGTCGTCCGGTTCTTCTAAGGCACGTGCCAGCGAACGGAGTTTGAGGCGCCGGCCTACTGCCCGGGAGTGCCGGCCGCAGTTGGCCTGAAGCGAAACACGTAGTAAGGGGCGCTGGCCTGAATGTGCGCTCGGCTGCGCAGCATGTGGTCAGGAATCGCACTGTCCGCAATATAGAGCCAGCCGCCGGGACCGTAACTGAGCCCGTCGGCCCAGCGAATCCGGGCCGAGCGAATGATCGTCTGCAGGGATCCGTCGGTCCCAACCCGCATCACGCCGTCATGTTCTACGTCGGTGACATAGACGTTGCCAGCGTTGTCGATGCTTAGACCGTCGCTCAGCGGCTTCTTGCTGACCTCTTCGACTCTTGCCGTGAGTCCCAGCGGCGTCAGGCGGGGCTCATGGATATCCGAGATCCGGACACGGTACAGACTCTCGTGGGCCATCGCGCCGTAGTAGAGCCATTCTCCGCTCCGGTCCAGCACGATCCCATCCACTCCCGGTTTGAGCACAACCAGACCTCGCAGAAACGTCATCTCCTTCAGCGGATTCCGTATGATCCAGTCCTGCGGAGCCACGGACTCGTGGTCTTCCAGTATCCTCCAGGAGGCCCCGTCTTCCAGGTCGTACACGACAATCGCGGGGCTGCCGCGGACGAAGCTGACATCGGCGATGTATACGGTGCGGCCCGCCGGGTCTATCTGAAGGTCCTGCAAGTAGGAACCCAACGGCGCCACCTGTGGAGGGAACAACTTCTCATGTACCAGGGCGCCACTCTCGAGGTCGAAAGCCAGCAGCCTGGCTCGCCGGAAGCCATGGTTTCCGTGGTCGATCGTCCAGAGCCGGTTCTGCCGATCAATGGAAACGCCCAGCACCGATCCGAACAGGGAGTCCTGCGCGCCAGCGCTCGGATAGGCTACCGCCTCTCCGTTTCGCCATTCCAGGAGCTTCGGTCCCTGCGGCCTCGCCTCAGGGTGGGTCGTGAAGAAGATCCTGCCATTCGCGCTGACGGCCACATTCCCTATGGGCTCGTCATAGGCAAGCACTACTTCCAGATTCTCACTCCCCATAAGGGGGGCAGTGGAGAGATCCGAGTAGTACACCCCATCCCCATAGCGAGCCTTCAGGCCCACCGCGCCCAGAACGATGAGGGCAGCGAGGAGGACAGCGACCTGTATGACCGT
>JAZDDE010000198.1:0-4767 GCA_036679495.1 Gemmatimonadota bacterium
TTCACATTGCCAGCGGGGGTCGCCGACGAGGATGCAGCGGGTTTCGGCACGGCGGGGACCTTCGACACTTCCGATTCTTTGCCCAAGAAGCCCGGAGAGTACACCTACAGCTTCTCGGGTGCGGCTCGACTTCACGGCTCGGAGGACACCGGAGGTTGCAGCGCTACCGTGACTCGGGAGCCGCGTAGCGACCCCTGGATCTTCCGCTTCTTCGGTGCCGGTGCCGACACTTCAGGCGACAGCATCATGACTGGTCCGGTGCGACAGGATCCCAACGACCTGCTGTCTCCTTTCGTGTCTACGAAGCGAACTATCGGTGACGGCACCGGCTTCGGCCTGGGCATCGAGAGGCTGATTGGCAGCAGGTTAGGAGTCGAACTCGCCGCGCTTTTCATTGACCTCGACGGGAACCGAATCGTCGATTCTGGCGTGGACTGGACGATGACGAGCCCCGGGGTCGGTTTTGATGCGCTCAGCCTGGGCTTGAATTACCATCTGACACCCGAGAAGAAATACGACATCTTCGTCGGCCCCTTCGCCAGCAATGTGAGCTATAGCGACAGCGGTTTCAATGCTCAAGAGTCGGGTTTCGGCAGCGAGTTTGGTCTGGGCGCCAAAATCGGAGCTGACTGGTACTTTGGCTGGGATAGCAAGTGGGCGTTGGCGACCGCGGTTCACTACCTGCCGATCAAGGCCGGCGACGATGCCAACGAGTTCGACGTCGATCCCTTGATCGGAACGGTCGGGCTGGGCCTGCGCTTCTAAGAATCGCGTTCGGCGAAGCGAGGTTTGAACCCCTTCCGCTGTTGGCGGAAGGGGTTTTTCTTTTGATCCCTTGGTGCTTGACAGAGAAACTACCGCGGTAGTACTATCGCGGTCGTTGTGAAACGGAGGTCGAAATGAGCCGTAAGTACCAACTGGGAGACCTGCAGCTGGCGATCATGCGAGTCCTGTGGTCAGAAGGAGAATCGAGTGCCTCAGGAGTGCATCGAGCACTGTGGAAAGAACGTGGATTGGCGCCGACCACCATCGCGACCATGTTGCGCAAGCTGGAGGATAAGGGTGTGGTCTCGCACACGCTCGAGGGTCGGAAGTTCGTCTATAGGCCGGAAATCTCGGAGGAAAGCGTCAAGCGCTCGATGGTCGAGCAACTCGCGCAGCGCCTTTTTCGGGGCGATGTAGCAGCCTTTGCTAGCTATCTGATTTCCGAAACCGTCGATTCGAGCGAGCTGTCCGAGTTGGAAAAGCTGGTTGCCGAGAAAAGCCGTAGACAATCGGAGGAGCATTGATCATGGATACCGTATTTGCATGGCTGTTGACGTACTGGTTGCACAGCACGATCGCCCTCGGTGGGATGTGGGCGGCTTCCCGTTTCCTGCGCGAACGAAACCTCGCTCTCGAGGAGGCCGGCTGGAAGGTGGCTCTTTTCGCGACGCTGTTCACCGCCACGATCCAGGTGGGGCTGACTAGAACGGGTGAGTTTCGGCCCCTTGCCGGCGCGCTCGAGCTTCAGGTTGCCCGATCCACGCCGGAGGCTGCGGATCGGGCGTTTGACACGGCTTCGGAGCCGGCTACAGAGGCGGCGGCCGGCGCCGCTGTGGCCTTGCCGAGTAGGGCGGCTGAACGGGTCGCGCTCGCCTCGAAAGGAGCAACAGCGAGTCTGTTCGAGACGCACTCCATGAGTCCGGTAGCCGCCGCCTTCGGTCTTTGGATGCTCACGACGACTATCCTGATGATTCGGCTCGTCGTCAGCTACCTGACCCTGATGGGTCGCTTGAAGGACCGTCGGGTGCTTCTGCGGGGTACGCACTTCGCTCTGTTGGAACGGCTGAGATCTCGCGCGGGAGTACTCCGAAGGGTAGGTCTGTCGGTGTGCGCTTCGCTGCCGGTGCCGCTTGCTCTCGGACTGCGTCGGTGGGAAGTCTGCCTGCCGAGTCGAGTAACCGAGGAATTCGATGCGGATGAGCAAGAGACTGTACTGGCGCACGAACTCGCTCACCTGGTCAGATACGACACTCTCTGGCTGCTCGCTGCCAGGACGCTGGCCGGTGCTCTTTTCGTTCAGCCCTTGAACTTCTTGGTCGCCGGTCGGCTGCGCGCTCTCTCCGAGTTGCGCTGCGACGACTGGGCCGTGGAACGCACCGGGCGGCCGGTGACGCTGGCGAAGTGCCTGACACGGGTGGCGTCCTGGCGGTCGGACCACTGGAGCGGCCTGCCGGTCCCTGCGATGGCAGGTTCGTCTCCATCGCAGTTCGGAGCGAGAGTTCGAAGACTCCTGGCAAGGAGCTATCCACAGCCGCAGGGACGCGTGCCGCGGTGGCTCAAGTTGGCCGTAGCCCCGATGGTCATCGTCTTCGCTGCCGCGGCTCCCGGAGTCGTGGAGCGATCCGAAGCCAAGGCACCGAGCGCGGCTTCGAGTCTGGCTCCCGAAGCTCCCGAAGCTCCCGAGGTTCTACCGGATCGACTCGCGAATCCAGAGCCGCCGGCACCTGAAGCTCCCCGGCCGCCGATAGCGCCGAGACCGCGGCTTTCTCCGTTGGCTCCGACAGTATCGGCCGAGGCGGCCGTGGCGGCAGAGACCGTGTCGCCGTCGCCCGCACCGGCCTCGCCGGTCCCGCCAGTCTCGGAAGCCGTTCCGGTTCGGCGAGCCGAGGTCCCACTGGCTCCAGAGGCTTCGCTGGCTTCGCCGGCTTCAATGGCTCCACTGGCTCCCTTGGCTCCAATACCTCCGCTGGTTCAGCCGGCCCGCAAAGCGCCGCCGGTTCCTCGTGACGATCTCGATAAGCCGGTTCCGCTCGGCCCGACTGCCGTGGGCGTCGAGGCGCCCGCGCCACCTGCGGCACCGCTTCGAGCCGTACCCCTAGCGAGCGCGCGCTTCGCTCGGTTGAACGCTTCGGGCTCGTTTGTAGGCAGCGATTCCGCGCCGATGCCTACGATGACGAGCTGGATGCGATCGAAGACGAGATCGATGCCGAGCTGGAGGAAGTGGAGGAGGCGCTCGAGGATGAGCTGGAGGCGCTGGAAGACGAACTCGAGGCTCAGATCGAAGCCATCGAGGACGGCGCCGAAGAGCACCTTGTAGCTGTGTTCGAGGAGTTCGAGGACAGGTTCGAGGACGACATCGAACTTGCAGAAGCAGAGATCGAGGCGCTCGAGGAACGTCTCGAAGCCGATCTGTTCGACGGTACCCTCTCCGAGGCGCAAGCGGAGGCTCTCGAAGGCAAGGTCGAGCGCCGCGAAGAGCACAGGGACTTCGAGCGCCAGGTCGAGCGCGCGATGGAGGGGCAGGCAAGAACGCTCGAACGACGCATGGAATCCGCGGCTCGCCAGATGGAACAGGCCGCGCGCCGGCTCGAAGCCGCTCCTAGTGACGAAGAGCGAGCGCTTCTGGTGGCGGAGATTCGAGACCGCGCTCGAGAGATGGTGCCTAGCGAAGCCGAGTTGGCGGAGATTCGCGCCAGTGTGGAGAGGGTTCGGGCTGAGCTGGCCCCTCGGACAGAGGAGCTAGCGCGCGTTCAGGGCGAGTTCCGGCGAGCGCTCGAGCAGTGGCGAGCTGAATACTCCCAGGAGCTGGAGCGGTTTCGCCAGCAGACTCAGGATACGACGAACCCGCAATGAGGCGGCGCCGCTAGGCGCCGGCCGCACGCGTATCGGTCTCACCAGCGGTAGCGACCGGAGGCGTTTCAGACAGGGTCCGGTCGACAAACCGGCGTAGCCGGAGCATCTCCTGGCGGTTCAGATCTACGAATCGCAACCCGATGCCAGGGTCCTCGCCGTTGCCGGTGTGACGTACGACCATCGCCACTCCCCGAACCGGCTCGGCCTCGTCGGGCAGGCAGAACTCGAGCTCTACCGCCATTCCGATCGCGATTGGGTGGGATCCCTTGAGCAACATGCCGGACTCGGAGATGTTCGCCGACTGGAAACAACGCAAAGACGAACTCGTGTCTGCTTTCACCTCCACGTTGACCATCATCCTCGAAGTGCTTCGCACGGGCACTCCCAGGAGTTCGGCGACGGCTTGCTGGATCTCCTGTTTCTGGGCTGACTTGGACAGGACCCGCGCTGGATAGCTCTCGAGACTCTCGGTGAGCCTGTCGACATCATCATCGTCGGCCATGACGAGGGCCGGCGTGCCTGCGCTGGCCCATTCAAATGACTGAAGAGTGCTCAAGATACTCGCTGTGGGGAGGTCCGATACCGGTTCCGTGATGACCAGCAGGTCGTAGAGAGAATTACCGGTCAGGATCAGCGCCGCCGCGCCGGAACGGGCGTGATAGAGGGCGATGGAATCGCGCGAGAATACCTCGGAGAGATTCTGGGGCACGACGTCGGAGTCGATTACCGCCAGTACCTTTAGATTCTGGGCCACGTTGATCCTTTCTTTGATGAGAGCAGGTCCTCCGCTCGAATTCGGTCTCAGGTTAAGGGGGCGACCGGGCTACGTGCTATTGAAGAGTTCACACTCACAGCACGCGCTCGTGTAGGCTTCTACGCAGACACCGGCTGAGTAGTTGCGCACATGAGCTATCCCGTTTTTCTGGTCGACGCGTTTGCCGAGAAAGCCTTTTCAGGCAATCCCGCGGCCGTCTGCCTACTCCCGGAGGCGGCCGGAGCCGATTGGATGCAGGAGGTCGCGAGCGAGATGAATCTCTCGGAAACCGCATTCCTGGTTCCCGGCAGTGACTCGTTCGGTCTACGTTGGTTCACTCCGAAGATGGAGGTGGACTTGTGCGGCCACGCGACGCTGGCGAGCGCCCATATCCT
>JAZDDE010000199.1:0-6349 GCA_036679495.1 Gemmatimonadota bacterium
TGGGCGATCATGCCGTTGATCACGAGCGGAACTATTACCGAAGAGGAAGCGACGCGGGTAGGGTTGCCATTCCTGCATCAGCGGCTACTCCCCCTCATAGAGAATGAGCTGTTCGAGGGGCCCAGCTTCCCAGGAAGTGGCGGCCTCACTCCCGAGTCCGTAGGAGAGCTTCCAGAAAGTGTGGTCAAAGAACTTGGGATTGATAGGCAGAACCTCGTCGACCACTTATCAGCCCCAACAACAGAGTTCCTAACGCCCGGTTTTTCGGGTCTGCTTGAGTGCTGCACCGAGGCCTTCACAGATTCCGTTGGCACTACAGCGTTCGCAGAGGCCGCATGGAAGCCTCTTGGAGAACGTGTTCAAGGCCCTGTGAGAAGCGCGCCCGAGCGCTTTGGCGGCCTGTTCAAGCAGGGCCTTTTCGCCAGGTTCCGGCTGCTGCTAGAACTCGTCACTCAGATGGGCGCTTCGCTTCCAGAGAAGTACTTCAGAGCACCATGAGTTCCCCCTGAAGAGCGAGGAGTGACTCCGCTAGGTGAGCCCGCAGCCGGAGGAGTCCGGCCACGGTTTTCCCCCAGGTCACGGCACTGCGGAATGATCCCCACCAGCCGCCCAAGCGCCGCCGTGAGGACATCGCGGAGACGGTACAGGCCTCCGCGGAGATCCTGCTAGATCTAGCGGCGGCGGAGGATTCTGACGTTAGAAGCAATGCATTGATCGCGATGGGCCACTTGCCAAGAGGAATCGACAGGGCGCACTGGAGGCAGCTGCTGGATCTCAGGATCGACGCCGATCTAGGAGTACAGACTGCTGCGATCAGGGCAACTCTCAGCATGCAGCCCTTTGAACCCTCAATCTTGAACGGTCTCATCGACGGCTTCGATACAGTCCAGAAAGGCGAGTACATCCGCATCGCTAACGAAGTCGCTAGGCGCGAGGGTCTTGTGGGAGGGTCACTACCCGAGACGCTACGCTATGCGTTGCTGCTGGTGACGAGTGCTGACGACAACTTCTCGGTGGCCGCAGCGAACGCGCTCGCGAGCCTTGGCTTTCGGCCAAGCCAACAAGAGCGCCTAGATTTGAGCCAACTTCTCGCTCGAACAGAGAGCCGATCGCTCAAGGCGGCTCTTGCCAGAGTAGGCGTTCAGTAGGCACTTCATCATTGCGCAGCGACGCGCTTGATTCCTTCGAAGACCGGGAGCGACAACGCCACTAGTGCGGGCGCCGTCGTGATCATCGACGTGAGCGCGAACACTGCTGTGGCCACGGTTGAGAACGTCGGTGTGTCTCTACGGGCCGTCGCCCTTGCGCCCAACGGAGAGCTTCGAGTACTCGCTTTTCTTCTTGCTGGAGCCGCTGGTTGCCGGACACCAAGCGCGACGACTACGGGGCAACGGTTTGCTAAGTTCCCCGCCATGGCCTCGAACACGGCATCGCCCGCCCCGCTGCTCCGACGCATGGTCCCAAGAGATCCCGCCGAACACCCTCGCGCCGCCACACCCCTAGAGCTGCTCTACGACCTCTGCTTCGTCGTAGCGATCGCGCAGGTAGCGGAGAGCCTGCATCACGCCATCGTGCATGGTCACACCATCGAAGGCGCGATCGGTTTCGCTATCGTCTTTGTGGCGATCTGGTGGGCTTGGATGGGGTTCGCGTGGTTCGCTTCGGCCTTCGACACCGACGACCCGCTCTATCGCCTCAAGGTGCTTCTGCAAATGGTGGGCGTGCTGGTTCTCGCGGCAGTGGCTGCGCGCCGCTCGGACCCACGGTCCGCAACGGGTGTCGGCCCTGCGCTACGCCGGCGGCATCTCAGTCCTGCAAGTCGGATGGTTCGGCTTGCTGGCGGTTCCCGACGACCTGTGGGCCTACGGTTGGTGTCTGCTGGTCGGGCTCGAACTGCTGGTACCGATCTGGGCTCAGAACTCGAGTGACATTAGGTGGCACCCACATCACATCGCCGAGCGCTACGGCTTGATGACTATCATCGTGATCGGTGAGTCCGTCCTCGCCTCGACGTTGGCTGTCCAAGCCGCCCTCGACTTGGGCAGCATGCCCGCCGCTCTCATTCGAGTCGTGGTCGCCGCGCCCATCATCCTCTTTGCAATGTGGTGGCTTTATTTCTCCCAACCGGGCCACGCGGTACTCGACTCCACGCTGGGGGCTTTCCTCTGGGGCTACGGCCACTTCTTCGTCTTCGCTTCCGCCGCGGCAGTGGGGGCAGCGCTGGCCGTAGCCGCCGACTTCGCGGTCGGCCAAGCGGAGATCTCGGCTCGCGAGACCGCTTTCGTCTTGGCCGTTCCCGTGGCCCTCTTTCTGGTCAGCGTGTGGTTTGTGCAGGTGCGGCCTCAGCCCACCGGTAGCGTTTGCGGCACGATCTTCGTGGGTGCCGCGGTGGCGGTACTCCTGGCACCGCTGCTGCCATTCCCGGTGATCGCAGTGGCGTTGGTGTTGGCTCTCGCGACGGCGATGGTCGTCGTGTCGGTGGCACGCCCCGCGGCGCAGCGTGGCTAGACCGCCGGTCCGATCGAATCAGCCAACAAGTTCGCTCTGCTTTCTAGCACCTCGGTCACGGGACTCTCGAAGGCCTCCGCCATTCCCTCGATACCGCGGTCGCTCAGGTGACAGATGTCGATGAAGAGTTCGGGCTCTGTAACGGCCTTGTCGATCCGAACCGGCTCCACGCCATGGCTCTGTGCCCAGCTCAACAACCTCTGATTGAAGCGATCGAGGAGGTACGCGTACTCTCCGAAATAGCGCAGCCCGCCACGGGTCCACTCCTCGGTGGTCAGGTCGAGGTAGGCCTGAAAATCGGCCGGCGCGCGGTCGTAGTCCGGGCGAGCGAAGGTGCCCACGAGGTAGTCCACGCCGCGCTCGGCGAAACGGCGGCGGATCTCCGAGAAGTGTCCCAGGGCCTCGGTGAATGCCGCCTCGAAGGCGGACCGGTCGATGTGAACCAGACGCCGGGCAAGCAAGCTACTCTCCATCAGGGCACCGTGCCGCAAAGGCTTGTCGCCGTAGCGCCCAACGTACCGGCCTACGATGTCGTTGGCACCGTTGTACTGGATGACCAAGTCCGGATCCAGTTCGAGCAACCGGTCGATTCGGAGGCGCCCCGGCAGGCGTGAATCCTCGTCATCCTTCAGCCAGTACTCCGAATTGGTGCCGCTGATCCCCAGGTTGAGCACCTCGATGTCGCGCCCGGGGTAGCGTTCAGCCAGCAGGCCCTCCAGCAGGGCCGGATAGGTCAAGTGGTTGCGGCTGCCTTGGAAGGTTGTCGAACCACCGATACACAGAACCCGGATCTGGCCCGGCAACTTCTCGACGGTGAACTCGCTGGTGCGATAGCCGAAGCTGTTGGTTCGCACGCCGTGGGTGGGCGTCGAGACTCGCGAACTCGGCTTGTAGCGCTCCCAGCGCTTCAGCCAAAGTGAGTCCGGGGTTCCCATACGTAGCTTTCTACTGGTGAAGACGTTCTTCTCGCGGAACGGGCGCGCTAGCTGGTAGGCGTTGCTCCGCTCGACGCGCAGCAACACCTCCCCGGCAAGCGCACCGACAACAAGGGCGGCTAGCGCCACGTAGACAACAAGCAGATAGCGAAAGAGATGTTGGCGGTTCGCCATGGCTCAGGCTCTACGATACATCTTCTTATCGTCGCTCGCGCCGGGTTGGGCGGTGCGTCCCTAACGGTGCGACGTCTGGAGCTCATGTCCTTGACGACGCGACCGCAGCGAGTCTCTAAGGCACGGTAGTCGACCAAGCGGAGGTGTCGCCGCTTTCGAAGCCGTCAGCGAAGAGCACCGGGCAGGAGCCGTCGCTGGTGACGAGGACGTCGAGTTCTTCCGGCGTCAGGGCACGGCCGTAGAGGCGTACTTCGTCGAGCACGCCATCGAAGGGCCGGTTGCCGCCAGGCTGATCGCCAAAGGACACCGGTACTAGCGGGTCGGTGTCGACCGTGCCGGTCTTGGCAACGGTCCCCACAAGGACGCCACTCTTGTAGAGCCGCATCTCAGCGCCGTCGTAGACCGCCGCTACGTGGATCCACTCTCCGGTCGCGAGCGCCCCGCTGTCGGCGATCAGGGTCGTCGTGACGCCGCTCGTCTTGAGGCGGAAGCGCAATCGGAAGTCGGCTCCCTGCTGGATCGTGCTGAGCATCCAGTGGTGGTCTTCGTCCTGCACGCCGGAGGCCTTGGAGACGAAGCGGCCATCCATCTGGTCGAAGTCGTCGGCCTTCATCCACAGGGCGATGGTGAAGGCCGATCCGCCGAGGTCGAAGGTGCCCATGTCGATCTGGTCGTCGATGCCGTCGAAATCGAGCGCCGAGTTGCTGCCGTCCGGCGTCTCGTTGGTCCAGCTCGCTCCGGCCACCGTGCCGTTGAGCGCGCCGCTCGAACTGTCGAGCACCACGTCTCCCGAACCCTCCTCGAAGGACCACCGTCCAACGAGTCCCTCGCGGACGTCGTTGAGGCACGCCAGCACCTCCAGCGTCGTGGTGTCCGAGTCGGAGGCCTCAGCGTCGGAGACGGTAAGCTCGAAGACGTAGGTGCCGGTCTCCGTCGGGGTGACCAACACCACCAGGTCGTCGCCCGTGAAGTCGAGCGGCGGTCCAGAGAGTTGGATCCAGGTCTCGGTCATCTCCTCGTCGTCACCGTCCGGGTCGGTCGATGCCGAGCCGTTGAGGGCCACCAGATCCCCCACCGCCGCGACCTGGGAAGGACCCGCCTCGGCGATGGGTGGCAGGTTCTTGCTCGGACCGATCTGAAAGAAGGCCTCGGAGACCGAGCTCGGTAGGAGCGGCGGCGCATAGGCGCGGGCCCGCAGCAGCGTGGTCTGAGAGACCAAGATGGGACCTACATAGAGCGCACTGGTCTCATCCGGCGTCGAGCCGTCGAGGGTGTAGCGAATGGTCGCTCCCGGCGTCGTGGTCGTCATTGAGACGGCGACCGGGTCATCGAACATGCCGCCGGGAGGCGAGATCGCCGGCGCAGAGGCGGAGCTCTGCCCCGTCCAGCGCACCCGGTACACCGAGCCGGCGCCGGTCTCGTAGGTCGTCAGCAGATAGAACAGATCCCCGGTGATGGGGTCGACGCGCGTGAGCACCGGCTTGCTCGCGCCACTATGCACCTGGGTGGCGAAACCTACCGTCGTCGTCTTGCCAAAGGAGAGCACCCGGCCGATCGCCCCGTCGTCGTCCGCGCCGTTGTTGCCCCAGAGCGCGACGAAGTAGCTGCCGTCGTACTCCGAGGGAAACGAGCTGCCGGCCGGATACCAGGCACCACCGGTGACTAGCGCCCCCGCCGCGCCGACGTTGGCCCACGGGTTGCGCGGGACACCTCCGCCGCCCGTTCCCTGGTAGCCGTAGTTGGCGGACGACTCGACCAGGAAGACATCCGCCTTGGCCGGACCCACAGCGTCGTTGATGAAGAGGTTGGCGCTCATTGGATCGAAAGACATCGAGAATGGGTTGCGCAAGCCGAGGGCGAAGATCGCGCGGTAGTCGCCGGTCGTCTGGGCGAAGAACGGGTTGTCGCTCGGGATCGTGCCGTTCGGAGCGATGCGGAAGACCTTGCCGGTAAAGGTCGACAAGCTCTGTACCGGGTCGCCGCCGGACCAGCCATCGCCGGTCGTTACGTAGAGCATGCCGTCGGCGCCGAACTCGAGAGCTGCCCCGTTATGACTCCCGGACGAGCCGGTCGGGTTAAACGGCAGGTCGAGGAGCAACGTCTCCGAAGCTGGGTCGGCGACGTCGGGGTTACCGGCGCTTGCCTTGATCCGCACGACCCGGTTATGCCGCGGGTTGTTCTTCATATAGAAGGCGTAGAGGAAGCCGTTGGCAGCAAAGTCGGGGTCGAACGCGATGTCGCGCAGTCCGGAGGAGTTATGCCGCTCCGGGTCTCCGTTCGCGTCCTTGGGAATGTCGAAGGTATAGAACGGGGTGGCGTTGATCGACCAAGTGTCGCCTGAGCGTTGAGCGACCAACAGCCGGCCCGTGATGCGCTCACCGACGAAAAGGCGCCCGTCCGGAGCGAAGGCCAGAGTCGCCGGCGAGTCGAGCGCCGCCAGCACCTCCTGGTCGAGAAAGCCGTCGGGGAAGTCCGAGGCTCCGGCAGGAGCGCCAGCCGCGACCATCCAGAATGCCAGCGAGCACCAGGCCAAGACGGACGAGATGTTTCCTCTGACTCCCATTCTCCCTAGCCTAGCTCCACGGTGACTGCCGGGGGATGTAGAAACCCACAGTCACCTCGTCCCGGGTCGTTTCCTGCTGTTTGCAGCCATGGCATCGGGTCTCCGCATGAAACTGTCGCCGCCGTCCGCCGACGGGACTAAGATGGGAGACACACCGCAGCCTCACCGG
>JAZDDE010000002.1:0-4048 GCA_036679495.1 Gemmatimonadota bacterium
GCATGGAGCTATAGCCATAGCCGGGATAATCCGGTGCGATCACGTGATAATCGTCCGCCAGAGCGGGCATCAGGTTTCGGAACATGTGCGATGACGTCGGAAAGCCGTGGAGCAGGAGGATCGTCGGATTCTCACGCGAACCGGCTTCGCGATAGAAGATCTCCAGCCCATCGATTTCTACCGTTCTGTACGACACGGATGCGTCTATCGACTCCATCGCCGCCACCACCGAACTCCCATCTTGCTGCGCAGTGGCGGCCTCAGCCGCCGGAGTCTGGATGGTCAGTGTCGTGGCAAGCCCGAAGGCGATCGCCAGATTCAATCTATTCATGACTCTTCTCCTCCTTGAAAAGTAGTTGGTTTGAAAGCCGGTCAGACGGCGAGCGCACCGGCAGACTCGGTGATCGCTTCCACGGCCTGGGCCGTAGTCCAGCTCGTGTTGGCAAGGAACCGGAAGTTGACCACCGCCGCCTCGTAGCCGTTCCCCTCCTCTACCACAGCCGCCGCTGTCGCATCCAGTACTACCGCCACTTCAAACCCGACCTCGAGCAAGTGCCGAAGGTGTGCTTCCACGCACAGGTTCGCGGACATGCCGGCCAGAATGACCTTGTCGATGGCCGTCCTTGATGTAGGGCTTGTACTGCTCGAGCCAGTCAGGACCCGACCCGTCGAACCCTTCCAGGCTGAGAGGATCCTTGCGGTCAAACATGTTGAGGTTGTGCATGACCTTTTCGAGAGCGCCCTCGAACTTCCAGGAATGGTCGTGCGGGTAGTAATAGTGTGGCGACACAAACACCGGCATCCCGGTTTCCTTGGCTGCCTTGAACAGGTCCTCGATGTTCTGGACCGTTCCGTTTTCGGTAACGTTCTGGCCCACTATATCCCAGGTGACGCCGTCGGGACTCAGGAAGTCGTTTTGGGGGTCCGTGATGACCAGAGCGGTTCGCTTGGGGTCGATGATCATGTCGGGATTCGGAAGTGGCATGATGCCTCCGTTCTTACATAACTGACTCAACAATGCGGACCGCCAATCTGCTCCGGGGCACGAGGCAGAGCAACTTTTGTTTGTTTCTGGCCTACCGCCTATCGTGGGACATCTGCAGACGCCGCCGTTTGGCTCGGCCGGCGCACTCGGACTGGAATGACGAGAATGGTCCAGCCACGGGGCTTGAGGCACACATCGCCAGCATCGATGTTGTGGGAACGGCTGCCACCGTGCGGCTGGAGCTCGAAAACTGGACCCGCCATCGGTTCAGAGACCTGTTCACGCTGCTTAAGATCGACGGGAAGTGGAGGATTATGAACAAGGTCTTCCATCTCCACGCGTAACGGAGCATGAGCGCAGTCTAGCACTGGCAGTCTTCTCGCCCGCAAGGTGTCGATCGACTATTCTGCCGTCCTAATCCCCTCGTACACGAGCACCAAGGTGCAGGGCTTTGGGACCTATGTCTGACTTGCTGGAACAGGTAAAGTCGGCCCTTTCAGACAGCTATGCCATCGATGGTGAGGTAGGCCGCGGTGGCATGGCTGTCGTATACCTGGCCACGGACCTGAAGCACGATCGCGCCGCGGCGGTCAAGGTCCTCCTGCCCGAGGTCGCGGCTTCGATTGGCGCTGAGCGATTCATCCGTGAGATTCGCGTCGCAGCCAATCTGAATCATCCCAACATTCTTCCCCTTCTGGATTCAGGTGAGGCGAACGGGTTCCTGTTCTACGTAATGCCCTACGTCGAGGGAGAGAGTCTGCAAGAGCGATTGAGACGTGAGGGCCAGCTCGCAGTACGCGACTCTGTGAGCATCGCTCGGCAGGTGGCCATCGCCCTGGCGCACGCGCACGATCGCGGCGTCGTGCACAGGGATGTGAAGCCCGGTAACATCATGTTGAGCGGTGAGTTTGCTCTCGTGACCGATTTCGGCATCGCGCGAGGGCTTTCGGCGGCCGGAGGCGAGCGCCTCACGCAAACCGGGCTCGCTCTTGGCACGCCCACGTATATGAGTCCGGAACAGGCCGCTGGGTATGAGGGGCTAGACGGCCGCAGCGACATCTATTCGCTCGGCTGTGTCCTCTACGAGATGCTGGCGGGCGGACCGCCCTTCGCGGGGGCGACTCCTCAGGCCGTCCTCATGCGGCACATGTCGGATCCGGTACCGCCGCTGCGCACCGTTCGCCCGTCTATTTCCGAACCGATTGAAGCCGTTGTGATCCGGGCCCTGGCGAAGGTGCCAGCCGATCGTTTCGCGAGCATGGCGGAACTCGGGCAGGCGCTTGAGGCATCGGCGACAGATTTGCAACCCGTTCGGGTGGCCTCAGAGATAGCCAAGACGGATGGGCAGGCAGCTTCCCCACGGAGCGCTAGTCCCAATCGGTCCCTCTCCGGCCTCATGCACCAAATCCATAGGCGTTCGCTGTGGCAGGTACTCGGTGTCTACCTGGTCGGTGGCTGGATCGCCCTTGGGGCGGTTGGCACGCTGGCAGACGTACTGGGCCTGCCGGAGTGGACACCACGTCTGGCTCTCTTGCTTCTGATCGTCGGCCTCCCGATCGTATTGGCCGCCGCAGTCGTCCAGGCCGGAGGCGCGAAGCCGGAAGAGCATCCCGACACAGCCGACCAGCCGGTGATTTCGGGAGCAGGCGATGCTCGCCCCATGGTCGAGTCTCCTTCCAGGACCCGTACATCGCGGGTCGCGCTGATCGCCACGGCGGGTGTGGTGGCTGCTGTGATCGGGGCCGCGCTGCTACTGCCGCGATTGGGGCTCTTTGCTGGATCGGAACTCGATCCACAACGAGTGGCGGTCGCCGTTTTCGGAAACGACTCAGGCGATCCCAGCCTCGATTTCGTAGGCCGCATGGCGGCCGACTGGATCACCCAAGGCCTTCAGCAAACCGGCCTGGTCCAGCTCGCCGTCCCCAGCCTGTCCGCATCCTCCTCCCAGCCCCAGCTGGCCAGTGTCGGTGGCAGCGGAGCTGAGGATAATATAAGAAAACTGGCCCAGACCTCCCGGGCCGGAACCGTGGTGTGGGGCACCTACTATCTCTCCGGCGACTCTCTGCTGTTTCAGGCGCATATCACAGACGCAAGTAGATGGGAGCTTCTGCGCTCAGTGCCGCCGATCGCAGGCGCGCGCGCGGATCCCAGATCGGCGCTAGAGATCCTTCGGCGCGAGGTGATGAGCGTTCTCGCCTCTGAGTTCGATACCCGCCTCAGTCAGTTCACAAACGTGACCATGCATCCTCCGTCCTATGAGGCATACCGCGCCTACTCTGAGGGTTCGGATCTCTTCGAACGTGCCCTGCTGCAGACCGGAGACCGAAGCGACTTTGAGGCGGCCCGCGACCGCCTGTACGAAGCGGCCGCGCTGGATTCCACGTTCACGCTTGCACATCTCCGGGCCGCCTGGGCCAACGCCAACCTCGGAGAGCCGGCAGCCGCCGACTCACTGATTGAGATCGTGGCTCGCCACCAGGAACGTCTCTCAGAGTGGGGCGTTCTCCAGGCGGACCTCCTTCGGCAAGTCCTGCACGGTAATACGATGGGCCGGCTTGAGGTTGCCCGTAAGCTGGGCGGGGTTGACCTGGTGCTCGCTGCACTGTTTGCGAACCGTCCGCGCGAGTCCCTCAGTGCGGACAATTCCGATCAGTGGCTCTGGTACTATGATTCGCGGTCCATTGCTTTACACATGCTGAGCGAGCACCGCCAAGAACTCGACCTCGCGCGGGAGGGCATGCGCAAGGCTCCGAACCTTCTCAATCTCCAAGCCGAAATCCGCGCGCTGATCGCCCTCGATCGCGTGGCGGACGCCCACTCGCGCGTTAACGACGTCTTTTCCGTTTCCCCATTTCCCGGAGTAGATGTTGCCCAGATCATGCTAGTAGCCGCAGTAGAGTTGCGTGCGCATGGCCACCGTGAGGCCTCCTTCGAAATGAGCGAGAGAGGGTTAGGGCTGGTACGCTCGTTTCCTCTCGAGGAGGCCGAGTCGGAGCTGAATCGCGGACGGCGGGCTGCCTTTCTCACGCTGCTGGAGAGGTGGAATGAGGCTCGGGCTGTGTA
>JAZDDE010000020.1:0-4808 GCA_036679495.1 Gemmatimonadota bacterium
CCACAGCATGGGCGGCCTGTTGGTGCGCAGCGCAAGGGAGATCGCCGAGCGCGAGCAGCACAGCTGGCTTCGCCGCCTGACCCACGTCGCCACGTTGGGCACGCCGCATCTCGGTGCGCCGGCGGAGCGGGTCGGAAACTGGGCGAACCGGGTGCTCCGCGTCTCCCCCTACACACGCCCGCTCTCGCGTCTCGCCGATCTGCGATCCGAGGGCATCCAGGATCTGCGCTACGGACGCGTTCGCAGGGGGCCAGAAAGTCGAGCGGCTGGTCCTGCGCCCGCGACCGAAAGGCGCCGCAAGAAGGTGGACAACTTCTTCATCGCGGCCACGCGCTCACCCGAGACCCCCGAGCAGAGCTGGCGCGCAAAAGACGATGGCCTGGTTCCGGTTTCGAGTGCGCTCGGGCTGAGTCGCGATCCGGAGAAGTCGATCGAGCCACGTCGAATCCGACGGCACGTCGTTGCTGCGACGGATCACATGGAGTTGCTGGGAAGTCCCGAGGCCTACCACGAGTTGCGCGGGTGGTTGAGCGAGGACGCAACCGCCTAGCGTTCAGAGAACCCGGTCTTCGGGCTTGAACTCCCATTCCTCGCCACTCCATGCGGACTCATTGGCGTGCCTGCGCGCGCTCTTGAACTCGCCGAAACCTCGGACCACCTGGCAAACAGGATCGCTTCACCTCGCTAACGATCGCTTGTCAGACGCGGGCTGGAACCATCTCTGGCGGCAGGGTCGCGGCGTGCGACCGTGCGAGCTGACGCAGCGCTCTTGGCTCTGGCCAGGTGAGGAAGCTGGGCAGCCCATCCGAGATCTTGAAGTTCCCGGACTGCGACTCCGTGTTGATGTGGGCCCACGCCGGGGGCTGCGCATCTTCAGCGAGGCTTCCGACCACGATACACGCGAGCCCGACGGCCGGTGCGTGGTTGTATACGAGGGTCGAGCACTGGCCGCAGAAGCAGCGATGATTGCCCGTCGAGGTTCGGTAGGAAGAGGGTTTGCCAGAAGAAGCGTGCCAGGTGATGGCCGTCGTTGGCACGTAGCCCAGCGTCGTGAAGGCAGCGCCATGCACCCGCCGGCAGTATTGGCAGTGACAGTTGAAGACGGGCGCCAACTCTCCGACGACCGTGTATCGCAGATGCCCACAAAGGCAGATGCCTTCTCGTTCCACGAGAGTTACCTCGACTTCTAGCGGACCCGCTGCCGCCAGGACAAGAGAGTTGGAACAAGCATATACCTGCTCGGCGCCGAGCGCCTCAAGGCGCATGCCAGCGCGTGCCTTGAAGAATCCCACGCCCTCGATTGCGACCCATGGTCGTCAGCCGCTTTTCGTTGTTAGGCAGCGGGCGGGGACTGATGAGAGGAGACGTTTCGACAAGAGGTGATGATCTCTTGACTTCAATCATGATCGCTCTTAGCTGGCTACCCGAAGAAGCAACAATGCGCGTCTTCGTCGACCACCTGAAGGAACTCTTCGATCGTTGCGGCCGTCGGGTGTGGCTCGTAGCGATGCCACTTCAGATCGGCGCGCTGCCAGTAGACTCGCCATTCCTTCGCGCGCATGACGTAGGTGGCCTTCGCCACGGGCGCCTCCATCTTCTCGCTCGGATTGCGCCAACCCGGACGGACCTCGAAGATTTCGACACTCTGGCCTTCGAAACGGAAGCCAAGGTCCAGCTTCGAGCGAATCTCGGGAGCCGGCCGGCGTGCTTCGACAAATGTTGAAACGGCCTTCTCGTACCGCTTTCGTTCTAGTTCGCCGATTGGCATGAGCTGCTCACCTTCGCGAAATAGCGGGCGGTCTGCGGGCGCACTGCCGCCCGACTCCCGACCGCTGAAACCTCATGAGGCTACCACGCCCAGCAACGCCTCCGCCTAACCTGCCTGCTGCGGTGGAACCTCAGGGCAGGTAGACCATCGGGAGACTGGATGTTCAGCCGCTTGGATCTGCGGCGCGGAAGCTATTCACAATCGAGACGGCCCCGGCCAGGAGCATGAGCGCGCCGAGGATCAGGCCGGTTGACTGGCCAACCGCGTAGGCGGAGGAGTAGTCCAAGGTGGCGCCCTCGAGCACATGCCCAGCGACCATCGCACCGCCCCAGAGAACCCCGATCGTTCCCAAGATGCGTTTTCGCATTTCTTCACTCCGATTTCCCGAGAGCTCCGGGAGGATTCTTGTATCTCGGAGCGTCGGGAGCGGAGCTTGACCCGGAGTAGTCGGACATGGCGTTGGCCCGCGGAGCAACGCCGGCGGACGTGGCGTTAGTCCGGAGAAGCGGAGAAGTGCTCGAGTAGAACGGACCTCGCGAGTTCTTCGCCCTCTGTCATCAGAACCACGGACTTGGCCTTCGAGACCGGGTCGCCGATCCAGCCCTTTTCATGAAGCAGATTCATCAGATCCCAGTCGAGCGCCTTCCAGACGCGGCCACCCTGGAGCGTCAATGAAAGAAGGGCGAGCGCGACCTTGGCGAGCTTGTCGGGATCGAGTTCGCTCGGCAGGTTGATCTCTCGTTCACGATCGTTGATCACGTTGGACCCTCCCCAAGCGGCCCGACGGACCGGCCAAGCGCCAAGGTCCACCAGGCGAGCGAGGTCGTAGATCGACAGGTCTCCAACTCCATCCATGGCCCTCTAGCTGGGGACCGAAGGGTTGCCGCTTAGCAACCCATTGATGCTCAAGTCTTCGTCGATGTCTGGCCAGTGGATGCCGACGCCGTCCCCGAGTATCTCGAAGTTGAGTCTTTGCTCCTCGTTGGCGTGAAGGAGTCGCGGGAACCAAGCCAGCGGCGCGGAGATGGTGCGGCCATCCGCGAGCACGACGGTGAGCTCGTCTTTCGAGACGAGGACCTCCTTGGCGCGGGGGTCTGAACTAGGCTGCAAAGAACTCATTCCATACCTCCTCGAACTGCACGGCATTCTCTTCAACGAGCGACTGGATGCGGCCCAACTCACGTGCCGCGAAGCCCGACGAAGAAGCTAGCGCGACAGGCCGCAACCAGAACTTGCCCAGTTTCTCGTCTCGTTGCACATGGACATGCGCCGGCTCCAACCCCTCGTTAGAGAAGAAGAAAAACCGGTAGGGTCCGATCCGTGCGATCGTGGGCATGCTGCGAACCCTACCGAAGTCGGGTGCACTTGCCGTCTCCTGCCTATCCGACTCACTCAGCTACGAGACGGTGGTAGGGCGAAGGTTGGCTGTCGGCTGCGGGGACAAGGACGAAACCGAAGAGTTCACCCTCTCGCCACGTCGGCGGCGCTAGTCCGGAAGCATTCGAAACCAACTCAAGCCATCGCCTCTAAGTGTCTACGGAACCCGGGGAAGTCCAGTCAGCTGCAGCCGCTCGCGCGGCGGGAACCTTCCGCAAGCTTACGTTTACCCGCCCGAGATGCGCGCCACGAGGGACCTGCTCCGCAGGCGACTCCACCTGGTTCGCCGCCGCGCCAATCTGCTGGCGCACATTCAGAACACCCATCACCAGTACAACCTGGCGCCCCCTACCGCCAAGATCGCGTACAAGGCGAACCGCCTCTCCGACCAAAGAGTCCCGATAGGTGTTTGGTGCAGACTCCCGCGAGTCTCGAGCCAGTAGACGGAAACAAAGTCAGAGCCGACGGAGGAATGACGCGCTTGCGATCATCGCTGACTAGCATTGTCCGCGTCGGCGGACACATTTACCTATTGACAACCGGGGGCCTGATAGGTGTTAGGCGGCATGCGCTCTACTATCGATTGTACCGGTAGATCCGGCCGCCAGCACTGAGAGAGGAGCCGTCTGGGAAGTAGCTGAGGCTTAGGAGCTTGTCTCCGACGATTGCCATTGCGACATGTTGAGGCACCGGATCGCCGTTGAGGGTGAGGCGTCCGGGGACCCACAGCTCCGCGGACTGTGCTTCGGGAGGCCAAGACTCGATTTCCCGAATTAGCTCCTCGATGGAGCCATGCATTGGCTGGTCCACGGGCGCCTGGGCCTCGGATCGGATGAGCGCTCGCTCGGCGCGGCGCTCACCCTTCCAGAAGAACCGACGCAGGAGCGGCCGGAGGTGGCGCGCCCATTCGGGCGAGGTTGTCAGTTGGCCGTGCTTCTTGTGAGACACGATTCACGCCGCCTTCTATGTAGGCCGTTGTGTCAACCCCCGTGGTCGACGATGCTGATACTACATGGGGAGTTCTCTCCGAGTCGAGTGCGTTCCTGGCGGCTTCGTGGAAGCGTGCGCGGGTTCGCGCGACGACCTTCTATCCGTTCCGATGGCTGTGCATCGAAGACCTGAGCCTGAGTACGACTAGCGTGTGGGGGAAGCCTCTGGGCGGACGGCCCCTTCTAACGGGCGAGGGGGCTGGCCCCTCCGGCGGCAATCTCGGGCCGCCCGCACCAGGATCTCGTGGTTGGTTTTCCGAGTCCTCTCTTAGTGGAGTCGCTGGTCGGTCTTGAGCAGCGCGCCCTCCGGGATCACGCCGGTCTCGAGGAAGCGCCCACCAGGAGTTTTCGTGCGAGCGCCACGATCCCGATCTTGCGGAGCCGTTTGCTCCCGGAGCCGAAGCGCTGCTGATACCACTGCGCGAGCGCGCTCTCTGGCTGGAACCGCAGCCACCCCCAGGCGAACTCGATCGCGGCCCCGCGCACCCAGCGGCTGCCTGCTTCCTGACCGCCGATACCCTTGCAGACTAACACGAACCGGGAACCCGCCATTGGAAGCAGTCAGCTGCAGTGATGGGATGGACTCCCCCCGCAACATGCGCGGCATCGAAGTGCCAATGTTGCCTTGACTCCGGAATGCCCCGGAGAGGAGGAGTCCACGGATGCAGGATACA
>JAZDDE010000200.1:0-2416 GCA_036679495.1 Gemmatimonadota bacterium
CGGGCCTTCGGGCCTCAGTGATACTCCGAGATGGGTTCCCGGGAAAGGCCGTTGCTGCCTGAAGCCAGAGAGCTTGTCCGTTAGATGGGCCTCCCGCCCTAGTCACCCATGCCGTGGAGTATCCGAGGCCCGAGAGCCTGCGTCTACAAGGTCAGTAGGTGAATGTGCAGGGTCGGGAGACCCGGGACCTAGCATACCACGAGGAGGGTCAGACTTGGTGAGGTGCCACTGTGTAGGCGTCGACGTCGGCGCGAAGGAACTCGTCGTTGCGATCGACCGGAACGGAGAGCGCGAGAGGGGGCTCGTCTTTGCGAACACTGCAGACGGTCACCGGAAACTGATCCGGTGGGCGATAAGGAAGGGAGCCACGGCTCGGGTCGTCTTGGAATCGACTGGCGTCTACGGCCTCGACCTGGCCTTCGCGCTCCACCGGGCCAAGCGCGTGGAGGTGATGGTGGCGAACCCGCGGGCGATCGCAGCCTTCGCGAAGGCTGCGCTGCGGAGATCGAAGACCGACGCTCTGGATGCGGAGACGATTCTGGAGTTCAGCCTGCGGATGCCGTTCGTCCCCTGGGCGGCGCCAGCCCGCTCGCTTCTGGAGCTACGAGGTCTCTCGCGGCGGATCGAGGCGATGAGCAAGAGCGTGGCCCAAGAGAAGAACCGACTGCATGCGAACGAACAGAGCGAAGCGCTCAGCGACTTCGTGAGGCAAGACATCCGCGAGTGGATCGAGCTGCTCGAGGGTCGAGTCGATCGGCTGCGGAAGCAGGCTCTTCTCGTGATCGACCAGATCCCGGAGCTCGCCAGAAGCTTCGGTGATCTCACCTCGATCAAGGGCATCGCGAACGCCGCGGCGATCCAGCTGCTTGCCGAACTCGGCACCTTGCCCGCAGACATGACCGTCCGGCAGTGGGTGGCGCATGCCGGTCTCGACCCGCGCCAGTTCCAATCGGGGACCTCCGTCCACAAACCGGCCCGCATCAGCAAGACCGGGAACGCGCACCTTCGTCGCGCCCTCTTCCTCCCCGCGATGGTCGCCGCTCGCTGGGAGCCGAACGTGAAGGCTTTCTACGAGAAGCTGCTCCAGAGGGGAAAGACCAAGATGCAAGCACTCGTCGCCGTGATGCGGAAGCTGCTGCACGCCATCTACGGGATGCTGCGACACGACCAAGACTTCGAAGGAGAGAAGTTCTTCGCCGTGAAGCCTTGACCCGAAAGGGAGTATCTAACGGATCGGCGTCCAGCGGCCAGCAACAGCGCTGACCGGGTCCGACCCCTGCCATTACAGTATGCCGCCAGACTGCAACCAAGGTCAATTGAACCGAGCTGTTGATAGTCCGCTGCAACGCCTTGTTAGACGGCGCTTGACTTTCGAGCAAGCTACGACTGGTCGATTGCCACTTTGACAAGCCGCACGATCGCGTCGAGGTCGGACGCCCTCCTGAACCGAAGCTCGATCCAAGGGGAGTTGGGACTCCTGTTGGGATGGACTTGGGAGTCAGCTGGGTGAGAAAGGCCTTCGGCTTGAATCACGGCGTTCGATAACTTCAGGTCCAGCTCGTTGAATCCGTGGAAGTGCGCGAACTCTTTGCCCCCGAACCGGAGACCGCAGAAGCCGTCGTCTCGGTCCGGGTACGGCACGTGCTCAACGCCGAGTCTTACGAGCCTGTCGATGAGTTGCGTTTGGAGTTTCGGCATCTGGACAGCTCGAGTCGAGGCACAGACTAATCGCGAAGTAGGCTGCGGCTTCGCTTGTCTAACGGACCGGCGCTCAGCTGCGTGGCACCGGCCGCCGACGGTCGCCGAAGCACCCAAGTTCAATGGCAAACTCTACCAGAGGTCGATTGGAACGCGCTGTGCCACGTCAGCTGCAGCGCCTTGTTGGGTGCACGCCCTTGCTACAGACACCAGGGGCCGAGCTCCCGAAGAGCCTCCTCCTCGGACAGACGGCGGGCGTCGCGTGATACCTGGGCGGGCACCCACTTCGGGAAGGGGGTCTCCTTCGCAACGTGTTGACCGGATGAAGTGTGGACCTCTCGAACCTGCGCGAGCTGCTTCTTGGGAAATCGCTTCGCTGCACAGACCAGAGCCGGCCACAGGCGACGGTGGACGAACGTGATCTTGCCCTTGACGAGGCGGCAAACCAAGACGTCCTCGAGGTTCCGGATTGCCTGGGTGACCTGATGGATCTCGTGGCTGCGAGAATGTGCCCACCAACTGCCGCGAATCGGGGCACCGGCGACAGCTGCGGCCACGGACGGAACCGGGCCGCCCGCCGACTCGAGGACGACGCCGTGCTTGCGAACGAACGAGGCTGCCTGGCGCGGGGTCAACTCGTGCCTCGTGCTGCCTAACGGATCGGGCTTCAGCTGCAACAGACAGCGCTGACCGTCAACGCTATGCCACAGAGTCCCGA
>JAZDDE010000201.1:0-8745 GCA_036679495.1 Gemmatimonadota bacterium
CCGCTACACCGGCTACCAGCGCGACGAGCCCGGGAACACCCTGCGGATCGCAGCGTTTCTCGGCGTCGATGTGCCGACGGGAGAAGACGACGCCAGCGACGCTCTGGGGCGCCTCCCCCAACCCTTGCAACTCGGATCCGGCGCCTGGGACTACAACCTCGGAGCCATCGTCACCCGGCAGACTCTCGACTGGCAGATCGACTCGTCGCTCGCCTACAAGGTCAATACCGAGGCCAACGGCTTCGAATTCGGGGACGAGGCACAATTCGATTTCTCGTACCAGAAGAGACTGCGCCCACGCGATCTCGGCACTGGCGTCCCGGCGTTCGTCTACGGCGTCCTCGAGAGCAACCTCGTGTGGCAGGACCGTAGCGAACTCGGCGGGAGCACTGACCCCGACTCCGGTGGCGCAACCTGGTACCTGGCGCCCGGGGTCCAGTACGTGAGGCGGCGTCTCGTGCTGGAAGGGGCGGTCCAGATCCCCCTCGTCCAGAACTTGAACGGAGCCGCCCTCGAAACCGACTTCATCGGCACCCTCAGCGTGCGGGCCAACTTCTAACACGATGTCCAGATCCTCACACGCCTCGAGCGGCCTGGCTGCCCTGGCGGCCCTTCCCTGGTGCTGCGTTCTGCCCGCATTGTTGTCGATGCTCTCACTGACGGGAACGGTGGCCGCTCGGTTTTGGCTGGTGCGCCTGAACTGGCTCCTTCTGCCCTTGAGCCTCGCCCTTCTGGGCCGCGGGCTCTGGCTCGTTCACGTGCGCGGCCAGGGCAGGCCGTCCGCGCGATGGATCACCTGGGCGGCGGCAGTGCTCGTGGCAGCGCTCTGGGCACCGCGGCTTTGGGCCTGGGTGGCGCGGTGATTCGAGTCCGGCGCCAAGCCGCGGCCCATGCCGGCTTGGCTTGGCTCGTCTTCGCCTCGGCGAGTTGGGCTCACGAGCCGCTTTTCATGGCGAGCCACGAGGCGCCGGGGGGCATCGTCGAGGCGATCTTTGTGCAGGGCGAGCCCGTGATCGCTCCGGAGACCCTCACCCGGTTCGTCCACGATGCCGGCTTCGCGCCGCGCTGGATCGACGCCGAGTTGGTGGGCAGCCTGGAGGTCACCTCAGCCGGCGAAGCCTCGATGCGGATCCGAGAGACCGATGAACGGGTTCGCCTCGAAGACAACGACACCTTGCGAGGGTTCTTGGCGGACGAGGGACAGGTGCCAACTGTCGTCCGGATACGAGGCCGGGTCGAGGATGACGAGGCCTCTGTGATGCGGCTGGCCCCCGAGTGGATCCGCGAAGAGGCTTCCTCGTGAGCCGGCCGGCCACGGATCGGCAGTTCTGGACGGGGCTAGGTGGCTTGGCCGTCATCCTGGCCATTGCGGTATCGGTAGCCTGTCAGGGTGGCCCTGTTGATGGCGCCCAGACCTACAACTTCGTTCGCTTCCTGGGTGAAACCGGCTCCGAGCCAGGCCAGTTCCGCGAGCCTATGGGAGTCGCACTGGGACCCGGCGGCGAGCTCTATATCGCCGACATGCGCAACCGACGAATCCAGGTGTTCTCGCCGGAGGGCGACTTTCTGCGCCAGTGGGGCATCGAAGGAGACGGTCCGGGGGAGTTCGGGATGCCAGTAGACGTTGCCGTCGCTCTCGATGGGTCGGTCTATGTCTCGGACTACGAACTGGACCGTGTGCAGAGGTTCACCGCCGAGGGGACCTTTCTACTCGGCTGGGGAGGGGCCGGCGAGGAAGTCGGACAGTTCGAAGCGCCCGCGGGACTTGCCGTCGGACCCGACGGCAGCGTCTACGTGGCCGACTTCTACAACGATCGCGTCCAGATCTTCGACCCAGCGGGCAAAGCTCTCGGCGCGGTCGGACATGAGGGACATGGCAGGGGAGAACTCTACTATCCCACCGATGTGGCGCTCGACTCGGCCGGGAGTCTCCTGGTGGCCGATGCCTACAACCATCGCCTTCACACCCTGACACCCGATGGTGTGACGGTGCGCGATTGGGGCGGAAACTGGGTCGGTGCCCTGGGCATCGGACCCTTCAAGGTGCCGAGTGGCGTTGCCGTCGATCCTCAGGGGCGAGTTCACGTGGCCGACAGTGCTAACAAGCGGGCTCTGCTCCTGGATGCAAACGGAAACCTTCTGTCTGAGTGGCAGCTGACCGATGACGCGCACCCAGAGGTGTACTCCCCCACCCGAGTCGCTGCCGATGCCCGCAGAGCCTACTTCGTAGATACCTCGAACGACCGCATCGTAGTGCTCGAAGTCAACCGTTGATGCAGGGTTACCGCAACCACCCGGTACGATGGCCAACCCTAGGAGGAACCACTCATGAGTTACCATATCGGCAAGACCCTCAACAGCTCGTTTGACGATGCCGTCGCCAAGGCAACAAAGGCCCTGCAGGCAGAGGGCTTCGGGATACTGACCGAGATCGATGTCAAAGCGACCCTCAAGAAGAAGCTGGACGTCGATTTCCGGCCCTACCTGATCCTCGGAGCCTGTAATCCACAGTTCGCCTATCAGGCCTTGCAGGCTGAGGAGAGAATCGGTGCGCTGCTTCCCTGCAATGTCATTGTGCAGGACAAGGGCGAACAGGGGGTCGAAGTGGCCGTCGTCGACCCGACAGCGTCCATGCAGGCAGTGGACAACCCCGACCTTGCCGGTATCGCAGAACAGGTCAAGGCGAAGCTGACAGCGGCGATCGACGCTCTCTAGCTTGCAGTTTCTCGCCAGCGGAGCGAGATGCTTCGCTCTTGAAACACCTGGCTCCGAGCACTAGACCCTTCCTACAGCTCCATCCCACCGACCATGGGTTACGATCCCAGCCAAACTCGTCAACCGGCCTTAGGAGGCTAGGAGGAAAAGAGTGAAAAGGCAGCAGATAGTGTTTGTGCTCTATTTCTCGTTCGTTCTGACCCTAGGCCTATCCGCACAAGCCCAGGAGCAGCCGGATACGCCGACCCGAATCGCAGACGCCTACCTGGAGGCGATAGAAACTTCCGACCTTGATCGAGCAGAGGCCCTCTTCGCCCACGAGTCATCGGTGTTCGAATCCGGAGGCGTGGAGGGCACCTGGCAGCACTACCGTGAGCACCACATCGGCGAAGAACTGGAGGAGCTCGCGTCCTTCACGATCGCCAGGGGAGACGCCAGCGAAGGAGAGTGCCGATGGAAGCATGGCCTTCGTCGCTTGGCCGATTGAGTACGACATCGAGCTAAGAGACGGAAGGATGATCGAGAGCAAGGGGACGGTCACCTTCGTGCTGGTCAAACAGGACGGCGAGTTCCGAATCCGTCATCTTCACTGGTCCTCACGTAAGAGGCCTCCTTCCGACGGCTAGGTCGCCTACTCGACCGACTCCTCTCGACGGTGTGCTCTCTTTCGTGGATCGTTCGGGCCCAGAGTTCTCGGGTCATGCCGCTTGACCTCCGAGTTCTTTGCCGACGCGACCCAAGAGTCGGGCGTTGATCGCAACGATCACCGTCGACAGCGACATGAACGCGGCCCCGATCGCGGGTGAAACAACAATCCCGGCCTCAAAGAGCACGCCAGCTGCCAGTGGGATAGCCACGATGTTGTAGCCGGCGGCCCACCAGAGGTTCTGCTTCATCTTCCGGTAGGTCAAGGTCGCGAGTGTCACAATCGAGGCCACATCGCGGGGATCGGAACGGACCAAAACGATATCGGCAGACTCGATGGCTACGTCGGTGCCGGCGCCGATCGCGATCCCGACGTCGGCCTCCACAAGAGCCGGTGCGTCGTTGACGCCATCGCCGACCATCGCCACCGTCAGCCCGCGGGCCTTGACTTCCTGGATTCTCTGCGACTTCTCGTGGG
Source organism: Gemmatimonadota bacterium (assembly GCA_036679495.1). Lineage (GTDB taxonomy): Bacteria > Gemmatimonadota > Gemmatimonadetes > Palauibacterales > Palauibacteraceae > JAZDDE01. The sequence goes on from JAZDDE010000201.1 coordinate 3,839, forward strand.
GCAGCACCTCGGCGAAGAAGTCGTCGAGAGCCAGCTCTTCGGCCACCCAGGCGGCCACTTCCTTCGCGTCGCCGGTGAGCATCATGCACTGGATTCCCATCTTGCGCAGGCGCGCGAGCGCCTCGCGAGATTCAGGCCGAACAATGTCCGCGAGCGCGATGGCGCCCGCCGGGTCATCATCGATCAAGACGAAAACTACCGTCTTGCCCTGCGCTGCCACCCGTGCAACCCGTTCGTCTTCGATCTCCAGTGCGTTCTCGTTGAGATAACCAGGGCTCACGACCTTGACGTCGCGCCCGTCGACAAGGGCCCGCGCACCCTTGCCCGGAATCGCGTGGAAGTCCCCAGGCGACGAGATCTTGATGCTCCGATCATGAGCTTCGCGCACGATGCCCTCGGCAATCGGGTGCTCCGAGCGGCTTTCGAGGCTCGCGGCATAGCGCAGCAGCTCGGCCTCGCCGCGGTCGCCCAGTGGGATCACGTCGCTGACCGCGAAACGGCCTTCGGTAAGCGTACCGGTCTTGTCAAACACGACGGCTTGGAGCTCCCGCGCCCGTTCGAAGGCCGAACGATCCCGAAGCAAGAGGCCATTGGTGGCGGCCAAGGACGTTGACACCGCCACGACCAAGGGAACTGCGAGACCGAGCGCGTGGGGACAGGCGATCACCATGACGGTCACCATGCGCTCGAGAGCAAAGTTGAAGCTCTGGCCAAGAAGGAGCCAAGTGACTAGCGTCGCTGTACCGCCGCCGATAGCAATAACCGTCAGCCAGAGCGCTGCCCGATTGGCCAGGTCCTGCGAGCGCGAGCGCGAAGCCTGCGCCTCGCGAACCAGGTCGATCACTTGTGACAGGTACGTCTCGGCACCGGTCTTCCGGACCTCGAACGTGAAGGCGGCCTCGCCGTTGACGGCGCCGCCGATGACTTCGTCGCCCTTGCCTCGCTCGACCGGCTTGCTCTCGCCGGTGAGCATCGCCTGATTGACCGTTGTTCGGCCCTCGACGATCACGCCATCGGTGGGGACCTTCTCGCCGGGCTTCACCAGCACCCGATCGCCGTGAGTGAGGTCGCTTACTGGAACATCCTCGATGCCCCCATTTACCTCTACCCGATGGGCTGTGGACGGCATCAGGCGGACCAACTCTTCGAGCGCCCGTGACGCGCCCATCACGGAACGCATCTCGATCCAGTGTCCGAGCAACATGATCACGATCAGAGTGGCCAGTTCCCAGAAGAACACCTCGCCTGGCAGGCCAAAGACAACCAATGCGCTATAGACGTACGCCGTGGCGATCGCTACCGCGATCAGAGTCATCATGCCCGGCTTTCTGCTCGTGATCTCAGCCAGGAAGCCTTTCAGGAAAGGCCAACCCCCGAAGAAGAAAATCACCGACGCCAAGGCGAACTGAACGAACCGATCGCCTGGAAAGGCCAGCGTCTCTTCAAGGCCAAGCAAGCGCTGGATCATCGGAGCAAGGGCCAGCACCGGCGCTGTCAGTACTAGCACGACCCAGAAGCGCCTACGGAAATCCGCCACCATGTGAGCGTGGTGATCGCTATGCTCGGATTTCTTCGCCTGCACTGAGTCGTTTCTTCCCGCGCCGTGCGGACCCGAATGGTGGTGATGGTCGTGCTTGCTCATGTGGGACTCCGATCAGAACAGACGGTCGATTGCCGGATGCGTACTCATCCGGATCCTCTAGAGGTTGGGCAGAAGCGAGGCCGGGATCTCGCTGAGGCGAATCTGTGAAGGGTTACCGTCAAGGACTTCGACCCAGCTGACGAAGAGCGAATCGCCCAGACGCTCCACCTGCGGGATACCGCTGGCTCGAGCGCCGCTCGTGCGCGCTACGACCATAGATTCACTCCGAGCGCCGCTTGGAGCTACCCTTCGCAAGCGCAACTCTGCTTCGTCTCCTGCGACAGAGAGCCAAGAGACCACTGCGTCGCCCCCGCTCTCGAGCACCAGGCCAACGCGACCCAACGGTCGCCCATCATCGACCACGATCGGGCTCATCGTGCTCTCGTCTCGGGAGAAGCCGACCGCTACTCGCGGTTTGTTATCGGCGGCCGTAAACCAGGCCATCGCGGTTAGGCCGTCCCGATGGTCGACTGCCGGCCCGTTGACCGGGCAGCCCGGGATCATCCATCCGTCTGCGGTGAGCGGAGAGGGCTCCGACCAACCGTCGTCAGCTCGGCGCACAGCGTACATCTCACGTATCTCGTCCTCATCGCGATTGCGGTAGGCGACAATCGATCCGTCGGCGGTTTCGACTGCATCTGTTGGGCAGCACTCACACACCCGATCATCGAGCAACTCGCTAGGACCGATCGTCTCGGTGACCAGCGCGCTACGTACGGTCATCGGGCCATCCTCTGCCATCAAGCGTCCGTCGAGCCAGTAGGCGCGCACCGCGCTGCCATCCCGAACAAAGGAAACGAACCCGTGCTCGGTGTCGGTGTCGTCATCGTTGAGCTTGCCGAGCTCCTCCCATGTTCTGCCGCCATCTTTTGACCTGGCTAGGAAGATCGAGTAGGCAAACGTCGCCTCCTCCGTCTTTGCCAACCAGTGAGCCAGCAGGCTTCCCGACGGCTCGCGGATCACCGAGGGAAAGTCGGCCCAGTTGGCGAAGAAATCAGCCCCCTCGGCGATCACTGTCGGGTCACTCCAGCCTGCAGGCTGATGGCTGGCGAACATCAGTCGGTATTGCCGAACTCCCTCCAGCGGCTCCCACCAAGTCATGAGAAGTCCGTTGGTGTCCGCAGCGATACGGGGAGCGAAGGCTCCCTGCGCGGCGGGTGGGTCGAGACTGCGAATCGTCGGCGCTGCTCCCGCTGCTGCGTTGTCACCGGACTGTTCCACTCCTTGGCAGCCCCCGACGAGCATCGCAAGCGCGATGGTTGCCGCGACAGTAGCCAGCGAAGCCGGCATCCCAGCGTTTCCGTGGGCAGCCACTGTTAGCCGCCACTCCGCGACGACCAGTGGACGTGGGCGATCCGCCAGTGGCCGTCGACCTGTTTCAGGACCATGGTCTCGACACCGCGACTGTCGATCTCACGATCGCGGAAGTGGCCCTTGGTGCGGGTCGCCCTAAGAACCCACGCGACGTCACCTTGCCTCCCCGACCAACTCCTCTCGACTGTGCTCTCGGTGGCAGCAGAGAACTCCATGTCACCGCCGAGATGGTGAGAAGCGTATTCCTCTCGTGAAGCCTCATAACCACCCGATTCGAGAATCACCACCTCCGGCACCAAGAGGGCCAGAACCGCCTCACGGTCCTGACCAGCCAGCGCCGCATGAAACGCCTCTACCGCGTCTTCAGGCTCCTCAGCGATAGCGACGCCAGTGAGAAGGATGCCCGTCGCCATCGTTATTAGCCCGTATCCAAGTCTTCCGCTAAACATTCGTTTCGACCTCCCCTTATGTGTCAACTACTTGACCGCTCGATGGAACTCGATGACCCCCAGGGCCGTGCGGACGCGCTCTGTGGCCCCGACAAGCTTCAAGCCACTCTCTTCGATCATCGCGCCCACCAGACCCCGGACATTCTCAGCGGTGTTGACAAACCCGTCGAGCATCTGGACCGGAAGGAAGGCGAGGCGCATGAGCAGGTCGGTGGCTTTCCCCCAGTCCATGACATGCAACTCGCCTTCCTTCCGCAGGACGCGTTGAATCTCAGCCAACGCGCCGCGCTTTTGAGTCGGAGTCAGGTGGTGCAGCAAAAGGCTGGACAGAACCCTGTCGCACTCCGAGTCTTTGAAGGGGAGCGCATCTGCCGAGCCGACGCACCAGCTGATCGCGCGTCGCTCTGCTCTGGCCTTTCGCACCGCGACTCGAATCGCCTCGAGATCCGCATCCAGTCCGACGACGCGACGACAGGCGTCGTTCGCGACACGCAGCGTCACCACACCTGTCCCACATCCGAGATCCAGAACCGTGAGGGAGTGTGTCGCTCCGGCTCGTTCCACAAGCCTCCCCTGCAGAGCTTGCTCGTCGAAGAGCCAGCGCATCACTCGATCATAGAACCGGGTCAGGACCGGGAAGCGCAGCGCGGAGACGCGCTGCGGCCTAGCTGTGCTTCGCTCATCCACTTCCTGGGTTTGGCGCTCCAAGTCAGCCATTGGTGGGTGCGTTCCTTATCGAGAGTTGGCCGTCAGTACTCACTGGGCGGCTGGATCCCGAGTGTCAGTCTGTCTTGCGGGACAGCTTGACCTCGATAGCCACGTTGATCTCGTCCTTTTTCTCATACATCACGACGGCCCGCTCGCCAGCCGCCACGTCCTCACGCGACACAGCTTCATCGCCCCGTAGGTACGAGGTCTCGTCCGTGAGCGCGAACGTCAGCGTCTCTTCTTCGCTAACCGTTAGCGTCATCTGTTCGGCGTCGACCGCCTCAACTGTCCCCATCGCGTCGTGATGGTGCCCTTCGTGAGCAAGCGCGCCTCCGCTCGTCGCGAGAGCGCCCAGGAGGGCCGCTGCCAGAATCGTTTGTCTCATCTGATTCTCCTTTCTCGGATTCAATCCGCCTCAGTGTTTGTGCTCCTCCGGATGTAGCTCCGGGGGGCGTTGTGTTTCGCCGGCCAAGAAGCGCTCGATCTCGAGTTCTCGCTCGAGCTCTTCGCGACTGACCGGATTCAAGCGCGCCATTGCGCTCAGCTCCTCTTGCGTCAACTCCGGCAGGTGGCGAATGAAGTGGACCAGCTCCCAGCTTTCTCCGTCCGTCTGCTCAGAAGACGAGTCGTCTCCCCAGGCGGGCATGCCAGTCAGCTTCACGCCATTCTCGATGATCCAGAACAGCTCCCCGTCGGAGAGCTCCTGGGTCGCGGCGAGCGTCATGTCCGGGGCGCGAGGATAAAGGCCACGGCCGATCGCCGTATCGCCTCTGCCGTCATTGGCATGACACGAA
>JAZDDE010000202.1:0-5016 GCA_036679495.1 Gemmatimonadota bacterium
TCTCCGGACAGACCCTCCACACTGAGACCCGTACGGGCGTCGTCGCCAACCCGCCGTTCGCGGCCGATGCCTTCGCCCTCCCAGAGGACCCGCTCACCCAAGTTGACCAGGCGGCAGCCCGGGGCGGAGCGCTGAGTGCCCAATACCACACGCGCTGGCAGGCCCTCGGGATACCCGCTGATCAGAACCAATCCGCCGTAACTGCCACCGCGGTTGCCGGAGACGCCGAAGTCCAGCTCCTGACGGGGGGATCCCATCATTCACTGGCCATCAGGCTCGGCGATGGCGTCCTCGTGGTCGAGCCGCCGCTCAACGAGATCCGCTCGAAGGCGGTACTGGCCCAAATAGATGAGTTGTGGCCGGGCATCCCGGTCACGCACTTGATTCTCACGCACCACCACTACGACCATATGGGAGGCGTTCGGACCTACGCGGCCCGGGGCGTGGCGATCGTGACCAGCGCGCTGAACAGCGCCTACATCGAGAGGGCTCTGAACTCTTCCCACACACTGGTGCCCGACGAACTGGCCGGCGTTGGAAATCCCGAGTGGCGAATCGAAACGGTGGCGCCTGACGGCGAGTTCAGCCTCGAGGCAGGCGGACGAACTGTCGTGGCCCGCCACGTTCCTACGATTCACAGCGAGGACATGCTGGTTGTCTACACGCCGGAGTCGCGGCTGCTGTTCGTGAGCGACATTTACTTCCCCGCCGCGTATCCACCGGGACAGCCGCTGCCGGATCCCTTCGGTGTTTGGAGTCAGGGCCTGCGGGAGCAGCTTCCTGCGTTCGAGTGGGATGTGGAGTCGATCGCGGGAGGACACGGCGGGATTGAGGCTATGGCCGGTTTCCAGGCTCGCTTCGAGCCCTGAGCCACGCGGCCGAACTGGAAAATGCGCATGGGCGACAAACAGGTCATGGCACGGCACTTCCTTGCCGCACTGGCCTACCGGACCCAGAAGGCCCTCCGAGGCGCTCCGGAGGACTTCGCCGGGTTTGAAGCGGGGATGCGGGTGCGCACGCCGAAGGAGCTCGTCGGTCACATGACAGGTGTTCTCGGCTATGCGCGGACCCTTTTCCGCGGCGGTCACTATCGGCCGGAGCCTCTCGAGACATTCGGCGAGGAGGTCCAGCGGTTCCACCTCATGCTGGCCCATCTGTCCGACCACCTGGCTGCGGGCGATCCGCTGGCGGGCGCGACAGTCGAACAGCTCCTCCAGGGACCACTCTCCGACGCCATGACCCACGCGGGCCAACTTGCCATGCTTCGGCGGCTGCACGGCTCACCGGTCCCTCCCGAGAACTTCGTGTTCGCCGACATGGATCCCGCCAACCTCAGCGAAGATCAGCCCCAACCCCGTAGCCCGGACGCCGAATGGCCGGAGCGCCCCTAGAGTACGCGCTTCTCCTCAGATAGGTGTTCGACGAGGCAGGCGGAGAGAGCAGTTCAACAGTTCCAGAGGGGTAGACTCGTCTATGCGCAGGATCGGAATTCTCGTTCTTCTATCTACGTTGATTTCCGTTCCTGCCAGCGCGACGGGCCAGGAAGTTGGGGGGACACACACTCTGACGAGATTGTCAGAGGGCATTTATGCGGTGCAGGGTCGGTTCCAGGGCGCGAACGCCACGATCATCATCAATGAAGAGAGTGTGCTGATCGTAGATTCGCATGGGAGCCCTGCTTCGGCGGCCGCACTTCTGGAAGAGGTTCCCAGGCTTACCGACCGACCCGTCCGCTACGTGGTCAACACCCACTGGCACGCCGACCATCACGTCGGCAACCAGGCCTACTACCAAGCTTTTCCCGAGGAAGTCGCATTTATATCGCACCGCCTGACGCGCGAGGACATTCCAGAGCTGGCGAAGCAGCAGCTGAGGGACGTCGCTCCCTTCATGGAGGAACCCCTGAACAAGGCTCGAGAACAGCTCGAGACCGGCCTGGATGATCACGGGGCACCGCTCACGCCGGAGCGCCGGCAGCAGATCGAGCGTTTCGCCGAGGCCCAGGCGAATTTCTTGAACGGGATAGGGGACATCGAGTTCGTTCTGCCCAATCTGACGTTTGAGCGCAGTCTGACCCTCCATACACCTAGCCGTCCAATACACGTGCGCTACTTCTTCAAAGGGCACACACGAGGCGATGTTGTCGTGTATCTGCCTACAGAGAAGATCCTGATCGCCGGAGATTTGCTCACGCAGCCCATCCTGTGGACCTGGTCGAGCTATCCGGCTGAGTACGTACAGACTCTACGAGCGCTCGAAGAACTGGACATCGAGCAGATCGTCATCGGGCACGGCGAGGTCCTGGCCGGCACGGAGTACTTGATTCAGTCTCGGCAATTCCTGGAATCGGTCGTCGATCAGGTCAATCAATCGCTGGCAGACGACGCCAGTCTGGAGCAGACGCAGACCGCTGCTGGGGAGAGTGAGGCCGTCCAGGGGTTTCGCACACGCTTCGTGGGCGACGATCCGTCAGTGAGCGACATGTTCGATCAAATGGTGACCTGGACCGTGGAGCGTGCCTACAAGGAAGCCCGCGGCCAACTGGAGTAGGCCGCCTCACTAGCCGGCTTCGGTACTATCTGGCAGGAAACCTGCGCCTAGCTGTGACGGATACGTGTATCCACGACGTGGGCAATCAGTCCGAAACTGCGGAGATCACATGTTCGTTGCCGGGCTCACAACTAGCGATGCAGTCCTAAAGGCTGGCGAAAAGCCACTCCATACGGGTGGGAAGGTGCCTCTGCACGCTCTTCTGATCAGCATCCTGGCGCTTCTGGTTACGGGAGTGGCTACCTATGTCTGGCCGGATTCGCTAGAAACCGTTGGCGGCTTTGTTTGGCTTCTCGCCCTGATTCCGTGCTTTTTACTGGCCTACTACAAGGGTTGGAAGGGAGCGGCCGCCGGGTTCGCCGGGTCCATGGCGCTCATGGTCGGCCTTCAGATCGTGGTTGTATCGTTCCTGGGCAATCAGGTGGACTGGGAACTAGCCGGTGGGCTCACAGTAATGCTAATCGCTCTCAGCCTCGCGATTGGCTGGATCGCCGAGGCCCTGCATCGCCGTCAAGAGGCGGCTGTCGATCTAGCCCATACGGATGAACTGACCGGCTTGGCCAACCGACGCGCGTTGCTCTATACACTCGCGCACCACTTCGCGGCCGCCAAAAGGGAGACGCAGTACCTGTGCGTAGTCCTCTTCGACCTCGACGGTTTCAAACAATACAACGATCAGTACGGGCATTCAGTGGGCGACGAAGCCTTGCGGATCATCGGGGGCGTACTCTCGGAGAACACGCGAAACTCAGATTTGACCGGCCGGTATGGCGGCGACGAGTTCCTCACGGTGCTTCCCGGAACCTCGCTTCAGGCCGCCCAGACATTCGCGGAGCGTGTGCGCGAGGCCGTGTGCGAGACTGAGACCTCCACCGGACATGCACTAACGATCAGCGCAGGTGTCGCCGAGTTCGACCCGTCCATGTTCACGATGCGCGACCTCGTGGCAGCCGCGGATCTGGCCCTGTACGACGCAAAATCGAAACATGGCAACACCGTCATCGTGTGCCCCGCCGAAGTCGCGCCGGGAATCAGGGTCTTGGACGGAGGGGCCTGAACCGGGGAAAGCCCGATCGAAACAGGCCGAAGTCTAGGCGAGACTCACGGCCAGCCCGACGGTGTGACGAAATCCTCACTCGCGCTGTCTAAGGAATGCGGAACGAGGTGACTGTCCATGATGTGCGAAGGGCCCGGGAGACCGGGCCCTTCGTGTTTCAACCCACAGCTGCCTGAACAGCCTCTAGATCTAGAGGTTAGAAGCGGTACCGAATACCGACCTGCGCGCGCCTGGTGTCGCCCAAACCGCTACGGATCGTCCCGTCGAAGTTGAACAATAGACCGCCGAAGGACGAGTCGAGGAAGTTGTCGGTATTCGTCACATTGAACACCTCGAAGATCGGCTCGACGGCGTTACCGCTGTTACCGATCATGAATACCTTGGACAGGCGAAGGTCCCAGGTGAAGATTTCGTTCTCCCGCCGCAGCGTGTTGCGCTCCAGGACGGTTCCGTCGGCGCAGATCCGGTCGTGTGCGGAGTCCACCGCGCGCTCGCCCGCTGGTGGTGCAAACGGATTACCGGCCGTCGGTCCACAACTCTCCGATGCCGGAGACGCCGACGCGTAACGAATGATGTTGTTGAAATTGAAGTTGCCCGGCAGATGGAACAGCGCGTACCCGTTCACCGAGTGGCGACGGTCGCGAAGCGAAAAGCCGTACTCGGCGTCCAGATTATTGTTGTCCGCGATGCGGATGGTGAACGGGTCACGCTCGTTGTCGTCATCCGATTTGTCGGACGAAACCGTGTAGTTTGCCTCGAAGGTCAGTACGTCGCTGACGTTCTGACCCTTGAGGCCGATCGTGACCGCGTTGTAGCGCGACCGGGCCGTGCTCTCCGTGACCGTCAGAGCGCCGATCCCACCGCCGCCCGGGTGGGTTCCTATACCGAACGGCGGCGGCGTTCCTGCTATCACATGGTGATTGACGTCGCGGAACCGGAACAGATTGTCCGTCCGCGCATGCTGCCCCGAGATCTCGATCGCGACGTCGTCGCTCACGCGCTTCTCGAATCCCACGCTGAACGACCAGGTTCGCGGCAGCTGAAGATCGCTGGAGGCGACCTGGATGTCGGGCAAGAACGGGTCGCCGGTCGGGATCAGCAGATCGCCGTACGCCGGGATCGTGTTGAAGTTGTCGAAATTCGCCCCGCTTGCGGCGAGGATTTGCTGGAATGCCCCGTTAGTCGTGCGATGCTGAGCGAAGACGAGCATCGGAATCCGAGAGAAGTACGAGCCGGCGTTCAGCCTGAAAACGGTGCCCCCGTCGCCGTTAACGTCATAGGCCAGTCCGAAGCGCGGCTGCCAGTTGTTCAGGTCATCGGGGATCGTGCCGTCAGACGGGAACGCCGGGTCGCCAAGGAATGGCGCGAAGAACGTGTCATCCGGATCGACGAACACGTCCGGATGCCAT
>JAZDDE010000203.1:0-2955 GCA_036679495.1 Gemmatimonadota bacterium
ATCCTGGCAGTTCTTCTGCTCCTTTTCGGAGCTCGACGGCTCCCTGAGATCGGAGCCTCGCTGGGCAAGGGTATTCGCGAATTCAAGGGTTCAGTGCGCGAGATTCAAGACGACGTAGCCCCGGAGCTTCGCCCCGGAGACGATACCGCACGGGACGAAGCAGTCGAACAGACCCGAGCCACTACCGAGCAAGGCCCGTCGGTCTAGCAGGGTGACCTGGCTAGCCCATCGACTGAGGACCCTGTTGTACGTCGTCCGCAGGCTGGTTCAACCGGTCCCGCAGATCGACGACGTTGGCATCCTCACGGAGAGCCTGTAGCCACAGGTCACCAGCGGCGCCGCGTAGCTCCTGTGTGAACGCCCCCCGGAGCTGATCCTTCTGCTCTTCGAACGCAACTTGATCCGCCGCTGTTCGGCCCGAGACTCGTATGGCAACCACCCGAGCGCCGGCTTTCCAGGGCCCGGTGACCCTACCTATCTCGGAGCCAAACGCTGCGCCGATAGCCTCTGAGGCCTGACCCAGGGCCTGGCCCCCCGTTACGCGAGTGAACGGGCCCGCACGCTCGAACCTCCAGCCCAGCTCGGCGGCTACGTCTTCCATCGACCCGCCTGCGGCCAAACGCGCCAGGTGGTCCCGAATCCAACGCTTCGCGGTCTCGGTCTTCAGCTCGGTCCTCAGGGTACCTTCGATCTGCACGCGGACCTCTCCGAGCGCGAACGTTCCCTCCTCTTCGCCGCCGACCAGCTCGAGAATATGAAATCCTGTAGCGCTCTCAAAGAACTCGCTAACGCTGTCCTGCTCGCTCAGGGGGCTGAAGATCCAGTTGATCGCTACGCCGAGCGCGCCTACTCCTGGAACGAAGTCGAATCCTTCAGTAACCGTAGCGCTGCGGGTGATGCCGATTCCGAGCGAATCGGCAGCGGCGGAGAGTCCATCCCGAAGCGCAGCGGCCTGAACCGCGTCCATCTGATCGAAGAGGTAGTCCTCGCCCTCCAGCGACATCTCTACGGGAATGACGATATGCCGCACAGTCGCGGTATCCCCGTTGAGGTCTGAGATCTGCAACAGATGGAATCCCTGACTTGTCGGTACTGGCGCTGAGACTTCGTTCTCGGCGAGACTAAAGGCAATGGAGTCGAGCGCGGGGATCAGCTGACCACGACCGAACCGGCCCAGCTCTCCGCCATTTATTGACGTGAGAGTGTCCGACGACTCCGTCTGAGCGGCTTCCGAAAACGTCCGCTCGCCGGTCAGGATCTGGTCCCGGATCGTGGATGCCAGCTCCTCGGCGCTGGCAGTATCGGCTGGCGCGGGTTCTGTGGAGAAGCTTACTACGTGCACAGTCGCCTGCGCCGGGCGCTGGAAGTCATCCCGATTGTCCGCGTAGTACGCCTCGATCGCCGCTTCTGATATCTCGACCGAGTCGTCGGCGACATCACCCGCCGGATTGACAGACACAAACTCGACCGAAGCCGTCTCATTGCGGTCCTGATAGATGCGCCATAGCTCCAAGTCGCTCATGTACACGCCATCCTGGAGCAGCTCCGCAAGCCGAATCCGCGGCAGGGTAGCGCGGTAGTAGTTCTCGATTTGGAGTAGTACGGCTTCGTCCACGGTCGGGTCAGCGAAGAACTGCTGATACTTGGCATAGTCGAACTGTCCGTCTGTCTGGAACGCGGGATACCGAACCAGATCAGGAGGCGGACTCAGCCGGAACGCCTGCCGAATCTCCTCATCCGTGACTTCGATGCCAAGACGCGAGATCTCCTGTTCGATCAGAATCTGATCGATCAGCTGATCCCATGAGCTTTCCTCCACCTGGTGCCGCTGCTCGTCATTGAGGATTCCGCCTGACCGCGCGGAGGCGAGCGCTCCCTCCAGGATTCGGCTGAACTGACCGTACCGGATTTCCTCGCCGTTGACCACGCCAATAACCGGATTGAAACCGGTTGCGGACGCAGCGTCCCGGTTGGCGACCCAGTCAAAAACCAACCACCCGGCGAAAATGAACATCGCTGCTGCCATCAGCCACTTCGTATTGTGGCGGAGTGAGCGCATGAACATGCGTGGGCTCTCCCATTAAATTCAGTGTCGCACGTTCGCTTTTCGGCGGCGACCGTCCAGCACACCTTTTTCCGTCGATAACAAGCGCCAAAAGCTAGTCGGCCCATATGAAAGCGGCAACAACCCTGGACACAGACACCGTTTGACACCCGAGAAATCCGGCGGGTATCTTCGGTTGAGTCGTTACCTACCGCGTCTCTCTCATACAGGCGAGCATGACGTCTGATCCGCTAGCGAAAGAAATACAGCAGTTCGAGCAGCAGGTTCGTCGCGATCCTGACGGCCGGGCCTTCGCTCGCCTGGCCGATGCGTACCGCAAGGACGGGCAACTGGAACGAGCCCTGGAGGTTCTAGAAGGAGGCCTGACCCGGCACGCCGACTACCCGAGCGCGCATCTGATCCAAGCGCGCACCCTCCGAAGTCTGAATCGCCCGGTTGAGGCGATCGAGGCCTTTGAGAGGGTGGTAGAGTTGGATTCCGCGAACGTGATAGCCCTTCGCGCGCTTGCGGAACTCGCGGAAGAGGCGGGCCAGTCCGACCGGGCACTCACATATCTTGAGTCTCTGCTACAGATCCTTCCGCAGGACGAGGAGTTGGAGCAGGAGGCGGAGCGCCTGAGACGCGGCGCAGGGAGCGACGGGGCGGGCGCTCAGCCGGAGCCGGCCAGTGCGCAGTGGGTGCCCGAGTCCGGGCTCACACCCGATGCTGAAGGGGAGCCGGATGAATCCGGCGAGCCGTCCGAGGTGCTCGCCGAGGACGAGCCGTGGCTGGTTCCGGATGATGAGCAGACGGACGATGTGCTCCTCGAATTCGCTGGTGCTGGGGACGCGGAGGAGCCCGCCGACGCCGAGTCCGGCGATTTCGTGCTGGAGCTTCCTGACGCTCAGGCT
>JAZDDE010000204.1:0-29519 GCA_036679495.1 Gemmatimonadota bacterium
CGAGATCGCTGGCCCTTCTTCCGGTGTCGTCGGCAAGGTCGCGAAGATGGCGCCTGTCGAGGCCTACCCGAAGCTGCCGGTATAGGATCGGCCCCTTACTATCGATCTTAACGCCGAGTGCGATGAGTAAGATGAGCGGGGAAAGAAGCACGAGAGCCAGTATGGCTACCAGTACATTGGTGACCCGCACCAGCACCGCAGAGACCGGGGACGTCCGCCGCGGATCTTGCTCACCGTGTTCGGTGACGCGGAAGATCCTGGCGATGTCTCCGGACCGTCGGTTTCGGGCCGCGCGATCGGGCCTGCTTCGATAAATCTTGTCGCCTGACATGGCTCTCACAGCCGAGGGTGATCGTGATCTCACCCTGTCGTAAGCATCCGGCGTGCCAGCAAGCATGCGTCAGTATAACCTTTTGTCTTAAATACTCTTACGAGATCGGCCCCGGCGATCGGCAGACGGGGTATGGCGGAAACCCAACAACTTTCGTCTGGTTTTATTCCAGGCCGTAGTCCCGGATCTTGTAGAGGAGAGCCCTGTAACTCAAGTCCAGGAGTTCGGCGGCGCGGGTCCGATTGCCTTCCGTTACTTCCAGCGCGCGGCCGATGAGGTGCTTCTCGAGCTCGTAAGTACGCTTCTTTACGGATAGCTCATCGCTGGAAAGGGTTTCGGATAGCATGGGCATGCCCGTTTGAGGACTCTTGACTGAATCGGGAAAATCGTCCGGGGTGATCTCCTCGCCGTCCGCCATCACCATGGCGCGCTCGACCAGGTTTTCCAGTTCACGAATATTTCCGGGCCACGGGTAGGACATCAACATCTTCATCGCGGCCGAGCTGACCCCGGCGATCGACTTCCCGAGCCGTTCATTGAAGAGCTCGACGAAATGGTGAACCAGGACGGGAACGTCGTCCGTTCGATGCCGGAGGGGCGGGATATGAACCCGAACCACATTGATTCTATAGTATAGGTCCGACCTGAACTCGCCGGCCGCCACGTCCGTCTCCAGGTCGCGCTGAGTCGCGGCCAGGATCCGTACATCCACATGCCTCGGCCGGGACTCGCCTACGCGCCTGATTTCCCCGTCTTGCAAGACCCGCAGCAGCTTCACCTGGAGCGCCGCGGGAAGCTCGCCGACTTCATCCAGCAGGAGAGTCCCGCCGTTGGCCTCCTCAAACAGGCCCTGGCGGTCCCCTGTGGCGCCGGTGAAGGATCCCTTGATGTGCCCGAACAGCTCGGACTCGAGCAGATTGTCGGGAATCGCCCCGCAGTTGACCGGGATGAAGCTACCCGAAGCACGGTCGGAATTCTCGTGGATCAACCGAGCGACGAGTTCTTTCCCGGTTCCGCTCTCACCGGTGATCAATACGGTGGATGGATGAGGCGCCACCCGATATGCCATGTCCAGCGCGGCTTTCATTCCGCCGCTGCTGGCGACGATCTCGTCGTGACGCCGTTCGACACGCACCTCTTTCCGCAGGCGCTTGATCTCACGACCCTTCTTGCGGTTTTCTTCCGCGATTTTGACTCGCAGGAGTAGCGAGTCCGGCGAGAAGGGTTTTTCTAGATAGTCATAGGCGCCCGCCCGAACCGCCTCGACTGCTAGTTCGGGGTTTCCGTACGCCGTCATCATGATCACGGAGGCATCGCCTTCGCTGGACCGGTACTGTTCGACGAACGCCATCCCGTCGAGGCCCGGCATCCGAACATCGGAGAGGATGAGATCCGGGTTCTCCTTCTGAGCCTTCTCCAAACCGTCCTTGCCGTCGGCCGCGGTCAGCACGGCGTAGCCCTCATCTTCCAGAATGAGAGAAGCGGTCCTCCTGAGTCCTGAATCATCGTCAATGACAAGTATCTTCATTCCGGCTCCTTAACGGATACGATCGGCAAGAGGATCTCGAACGCCGCTCCGGCTTCACTCGGGTCCACAAGATGGATCTCCCCACCCATACCACTCACGAGCCGAGCCGAAACCGCGAGGCCGAGTCCGGTTCCACGCCCCGGTTCCTTGGTAGAAAAAAACGGATCAAACAGCCTCTCCACTAGTTCCGCATCAACTCCCGTTCCATTGTCGCGAACAACGACCCGGACCGCCGTGGCACCTTCCCGGAGGCGAGGGCCGTAGGTAGACGGGGCCAACTCGTTCCAGCGCCTGACGTGTGAGTAGTCGACCCCGCGCGTATCTGATTCCCGGTGGGCCATCTCCGGCGCCGCCCGGGCCAGTTGCACGACAGTGGTCTGGGTCTCGATCTCAACCTTGCCCGGAAGGCCGTTCTCCTCGATAGAGTCCGCCGAATTCAGAAGCAGGTTCACGAGCACCTGCTCCAGCTGGTGGGGGTCTGCCTGAACGACGGGCAGTTCTTCAGCAAGGGACAGATGCAGATCAATCCCTTTGAAGCGACCCTGGACGGACACCAGGTCAAGAACATCACGAACGACGCTGTTTACATCGACTTTTCGCGTCGCGGCCGCTTTTGGTCTGGCGTAGTCGAGGAGGCCGCGAACAATTCGGTCGATACGCGAGACCTCGCTCGAGATGCCCTGCAGCGACTCCTCGTCGGTACCGCTTCGGCGCCGGGCCACTTCAACATACCCCAGGATCGCACCCAGCGGGTTCCCGACTTCGTGAGCCACACCGGCCGCCAGTTGGCCGGTAGACGCAAGCTTGGCAGCCAGGATGAGCTCACTCCTGGCTTCGGACAATGCGCGATTCGTATGCGCGAGCGACTCGATATTAGCTGTTAATTGTCGCTGATTAAATATGAGTTTGTCGGCCATCTCGTTGACAGAGCGGGCGAGCCGGTGCAGCTCTTCCGTGTCCGGTGCCTCGATTCGGTGAGCCTGGTCCCCTGACGCTATTCTTTCGGCACCCTGCACCATCTGATTTACCGGTCGGAGCACCAGTTTTCGCAACCGGTAGTCGCCAATGACTCCAAGCAGAAGGAACGCGGTCGCCATTCCGACCACGACGGCCACCGTCAGAGTCCCAGGCGGGAGGGCTAGCCGCATACCGACGATCAGCACGATGGCAATACTGAAGAGAGCTACAAAGAGAAGAATCAATAGTCCACCCATCAATCTATACCGCAGCGAAGGGACACCTGAGCTACGGGGGCCAAGATCCGATGTGAGAGGCTCGGAGGCACGTTCGGCGAGCATGGGCTGAAAGCTACAGCCGGCGGGATGCGGTGCGCCACAGTAGCCCAGAAGCCTGTCAATGCAACGCTTCTTGGCTCGCGAACGGCTAGTTATCTCCGTTTGATTGTCTATTGACCGTATTTTACGTCATATGTCGACTACTCTAAGCTTTGGCCTATAGTTTGCAGTCATTTAATCGAAAGCTGTTGACGTACGCTGTGTTTCTGCATAGGCTGCGGCGTATCGAGGCCAGAACCCAGCGCCCAACGGGAAGAGGACCATATGACGCCAGATGCATTGTTTGCGGCTCCGACGGAACATGAAAAGACAGCGCGGTTTGATTACTACGGCAGCAAACTGAGCGGGGTGCCGGACCCAGCTGGAATTCTTGAGTTGTGCCGTGCACTGAACGTCCGCTTTCTACGGCTCACGTTCACCGACATCCTCGGGCACACCAAGAATGTTGAGGTTCCCGCGAGCCAGTTCGAGAAAGCGCTTGCCGGCGAGATCATGTTCGACGGATCCTCGATCAAGGGATTCGTTCGGATCGAAGAAAGCGACATGCTGCTCAAGCCCGATCTCCAGACCTTCAGGGTCTTCCCTTGGGGACAGGCAGAGGCACGTGTGGCTCGGCTCATCTGCGATGTATACAAGCCTGACGAAACGCCATTTCTTGGAGACCCGCGTCTCACCCTGAAGCGTGTAGCGGCAGAAGCGGCAAAATTGGGATACGTCATGAACGCGGGCGTAGAAGCCGAGTTCTTCCTGTTTCAAAGAGATGAAGAAGGCGGGCCGACGACGGTGACGCATGACGCCGGCGGCTACTTCGATCTAACTCCGGTGGACCTGGGCGAGAAAGCCCGACGCATGATGGTCAACGACCTGGAGGCGATGGGTTTTGAGGTCGAGGCCGCCCATCATGAGGTGGCACCCGGGCAGCACGAGATCGACTTCAAGTATGCCGATGTGCTCCGGACCGCTGACGATCTCACGACGTTCAGATTCATCGTACGCAACGCTGCCATGGCCCACGGCCTCCATGCCACGTTCATGCCGAAGCCGATCTTCGGGCAAAACGGATCGGGGATGCACACTCATCAGTCCCTTTTCAAGGACGGCGAGAACGCGTTCTTCGACCGAGACGGTGAATACCAGCTCTCTGACGCCATGCGTTTCTACATTGGTGGGCTAAAGAAACACGCGCGTGCGATTGCCGCTATTACGAATCCGCTAGTCAACAGCTACAAGCGCCTGGTTCCCGGGTACGAGGCCCCTGTGGACATCGCCTGGTCTCAGAGCAACCGCTCGCCGATGATTCGGGTACCGGAGCGCCGCGGGCTCGGGACGCGGGTCGAGTTCCGCATGCCCGATCCGGCCTGCAACCCGTACCTGGCGCTGGCTGTGCAGCTCGCTGCGGGCCTGGACGGACTCAAACATGAGATTGACCCGGGCCCGCCTCTGGACACGAACGTATGGAACCTCAGCGAAGCGGAACGGACCCAGTACAAGCTCGAATCGCTCCCGGCCAATCTTGGTGAGGCGATCGTGGAGCTGGAGAAGAGCGACGTGATTCGGGAGGCTCTGGGAGAACACCTGTTCGAGAACTTCGTAGCTGCGAAGAAGCTGGAGTGGTCCGAGTATATCTCACAGGTGACCCAGTGGGAGCTGGAAAAGTACCTGACCACGTACTAATGGAGCGGGCCGGGGCGCTGGATTCTAGCGCTCCGGCTTGACCTCCGTGACCGCCTGGACCAAGACCATCAAAGCCGATAGTGGAACGGCTTCCATGGCTTCGATCTCACCGTTGATCTGACCCACCCGCTCCATGGAAGCGGCGCACCGCTCTCGAAACGCTGTCAGGTCCGCGGCCACATCGCCGCGGTCAGCTCCCTTCAGAAACTCCGTGGTGAGTCGCCTGAGGGCCTCATTCAGCTGAAATAGCAGACCTTTCGCGGCTCGGAGGTGCCATGGGCCGTCATCCTCGGAGGCCGACAAGAGCTCTCGGATTCTAGGCACGTCGAGATCTTCCGCCAGGCCAAAGTATGCACGCCCCGCAGCGTCGGGATCCGCCGCCGCTGAACGGGCAAGGCGAGCCACGGGCAGAAGCCTGTCCAGTATCTCAAGCGTCACGAGTTCGCCCGCGGTCTCCTCATCCAGCCCATCGGCACAATACACGAACATGCGGTTCTGCAGCCGGCCCAGATGGACGGGTGGGAGGAGGTCGGAGATCTGGGCCCGAAGCCGGGCAACGGCCTCTCCCGAACTCTCGATCATCTCACCAATCGTCCAGTTGGCTGGCGTAGTCGCCAGTAGCCACTCTGTCGCGCGGCCCAGTGCATCGGCTACGCTGATCAGCCACTGCGCTTGGACGGCGGCGGGCACCTGAAGGTCGAGAGATTGCAGCTTGCTGACAAGCTTCTCCGCACTGCCGATTGTGTGGGCGGCGTACCAGGCCTTGGCGACGTCGGCCGAGCTACGACCAGCATCACGCGACAGAGTAAGGTGTCCGGTCCCACCCATCAGATCCACCAGAAGGTTGGTCAGTAGGGTGCTCGTACTCCGCCGCCGGAGTCTGTGATCTACGACCGCCTGCCCGGAAATTTGGTCGACAACCAGGTCCGGATAGTATCTGACGACTAGCTCGAACAGGGCCTCATCCTCAGACAGCTCAGCGGCCCGAATGCGCTGTTCGAGATGCATCTTGGAGTATGCTAGCAGTATGGCCAATTCAGGGCGGGTAAGCTCCGACTGGCCGTGCAGCTCCCGATCCAGCAGTTCCTCACTATGCGGAAGGCCTTCGAGTTGCCGGTCCAAAATTCCGAACCGTTCGAGCGCTTCCAGTGCGGAACGGAAGGCCTCCGGCCTTCTTGTAACCCGATGTTCATCCAGGCTGACGGCGAGGCTTTGCGAATAGGTATTGCTCAGGACGTCGGCTGTGATCGCCGTAACAACCGCCTCATCCATGAGCAGCCGATCTCTCAGATCATGCTCCAGCGAACCCGACTCAACCGCCTGGTTCAACAGGATCTTGAGATTCACTTCGTGATCAGACATATCCACGCCCGCGGAGTTATCGAGGGCATCAGTATTCAGTCTGCCTCCCAGCTGCGCGAACTCGACGCGTGCCCCCTGAGTGAGCCCAAGGTTGCCGCCTTCTCCAACTACTCGCACACGCAACTCACTGGCGTCGAGTCGTACGGAATCGTTACTGGGGTCCCCCACGTCGCCGTGCGACTCCTCCGTCGCTTTGACGTAGGTGCCTATTCCACCGTTCCAAAGCAGATCGGCGGGCGCCTGCAGAATGGCCCGGACAAGGCCTTCTCCGTTCAGGTTTTCGTCTTCGATTCCGAGCCGGGCGCGCGCGTGCGTTGAGAGATCAATCGACTTGGCCCCTCGCTCAAAGACCCCCCCACCCTCACTGATCAACTCTGTATCGTAGTCGCTCCAGCTTGAGCCGGCCGCCTCAAAAAGGCGCTGGCGCTCTTCCCATCCACGCTCAGGGTCGGGGTTGGGATCCAGAAAGATATGTCGGTGATCGAACGCTCCGATGAGCCGAATCTTCTTGCTCAGGAGCATTCCGTTTCCAAACACGTCGCCGCTCATGTCTCCGATGCCGACGACGGTGAACTCGTCCTCCTGGATATCCTTGCCGAGCTCCCGGAAATGCCGCTTTACGCACTCCCAGGCTCCGCGCGCTGTGATCCCCTGCTCCTTGTGGTCGTATCCATTCGAACCGCCTGAAGCGAACGCGTCGCCGAGCCAGAAGTCGTATTCGGCCGCAAGCTTGTTCGCGGTGTCCGACAGCTTCGTCGTCCCTTTGTCTGCCGCCACAACCAGATAAGGATCGTCTTCATCCATGATTACAGTTTCGGCCGGAGAGACGATCGCTCCTTCCCGCACGTTGTCAGTCAGGTCGAGAAGTCCGCGGATAAACTCCGAGTAGCTCCGTACGGCGGCGTCCTGTCTCTCCGTCCGCTCCATGGGTGTGCTTAGGAGCACGAAGGCACCTTTGGCTCCGGCGGGAACGATGACGCTGTTCTTCACGTGCTGCGTCTTTACCAGTCCGAGCACTTCAACTCGAAAGTCGTCGGTTCGATCGCTCCAGCGGATACCTCCGCGCGCGACATCGTCCATTCGAAGATGCGAGCCCTCCGTGTTGGCGCTGCTCACATAGATCTCGAACTTGGGTCGCGGACTCGGCATCACTTCGATCATCTCCGCATCGAACTTGATCGAGATCATTCCGCCCGGGCGCAGCCGCGCACGCGTCTGGAAGAAGTTGGTACGGACCGTGGCCACGACAAGGTTGAGCAATCGCCTGCACGTACGGTCGTCGTCGATGCTTCGCACGGCCTCGAGTGCCTGATGAAAAGCCCGCATTTGGGTCCGGACTTCCGGCTGCCGATCCCCATCGAGGCGAGGGTCGTTCATGGCTTCGAACACGCGGTAAAGCGCCAGAGCCGCTTCCGGGTGCTCGGTGAGTGGTCTTCGACCTCCCGCCAGACTGGCCACGGCACCGATGCGGAACAGATATGTGGCGTACGCTCTCAGCATTGAGACTTGCCGCCAGGACAGACCTGCTGACAGCACAAGCGTGTTCAGGCGAGTGTTTACCGCGTCGCGTCGGTGAATCGCGCGAACCGTGTCCCCTATCCGACCCTCGGCGTCTTCCCGCTCGATGAGCCACTCCGTGTCCACCTGGACGAAGAACGTGTGCACCGTAGCCCCGCCGTCTTCGGCCGTCTTGATATCGTATGCGTCGGCGTTAACGACTCTGAAGCCGAGGTTTTCCAGAATCGGCATCACATCGCTCAGCACCAGCAGTCCACGGGGAGCGAACAGATTCAGGTACCAGGCGTTGGGCTGCGGCTCATCCAGCTCGCTGAGCGAGACCTGAAGGTCCCCGGTTGCCCTGAGGCGCTCCAGACAGGCGATGTCCGAAACGACGGTCTCGACTCGAGACACAGCGATGTACTCGGGCGCGAAAGCCGCGGCGTAGCGGTCGAGAAGCTCATGAACTCTCTCGGGAGGGCCGTGCCGGGCCAGAGCGGTCTTCAGTCGGTCCGCCCAGCTCTTGACCGCATCCCGAATCACGGTCTGCAGCCGCTCCAGGTCAGCGCCCGCGATCTCCTTCTGTTCGGTCGCGAAGTAGAAGTGCAGCCTAGCCTGGGCGCTCTCGTCCATCGCCAGGTGATAGTTGAGCAGGCTGCCGGCACAGGCCTCCGTTATCGCGTCCTGGACCTTGAGTCTAACGTCGGCGGAGAATCGCTCGCGCGGTATGATCACCATCGCCCGTAACCCCCGCCCGAGGGCGTCCGGCTCCGTCCTGACGAGAACCTCTTCGGAGCTCTCGCTGTCCATGACCGTCTCCACCGTACGGACCAGATCGGACACAGGGGTGAGGAAGAGTTCCTCTTTGGGCAGGCTGTTGAAGATCCGAATGATCAGGCCGTAGTCGTGGGAGCCCTTGTCAGCCTGTTCGGCATCCAGGATCTCGCGCAACTTGCGGCGAAGAATCGGGATGTTAGCGGCATCCTGCGAAAAAGCCTTCGCTGTGAAGAGACCCAGGAAACGCCTCTCGCCCAGCGTCTCGCCGTCAGAGCCCAGACGCTTGATAGACAGATCGTCCATCCGGGCCCGGCGGTGTACAGGGGATTCAGAGTTGGTCTTCGATACGATCAGAGGCGGGCCACCGAGGACACGGGCGCGGAGATCCGCGGGAATCTCCGAAACGCGCCTCGGCTCCCAGTACCGGGATTCGCTCTCCTCACGCAGAATTCCCAGGCTGGACCCTCGAGCCACACCGATCTCGCGTTCACCATCTTCCACCGGTTTGACCTCGTACTCGCGATAGCCGAGCAGCACGAAATTTCCGTCGCTGATCCACTGAAGGAGGTCCTGAATTTCCTCGAACTCCGACGATCGCCATGGTAGCTGACGCTTGCTCTCCTCCAGGTCGGCGACCACTCCCCGAACTTTTGCAAGCATGAGCTGGAAGTCAGAGGTCGCGGCTACAACGAGGCTGAGACGGTGGGCGATATCGGCCTCGAGCGCAGCGATCGCGTCGTGGTCAACGTGGCCTTCGAGAACGGCATAGTTGAGGGATGTCTTGGGGCCCTCTGCGGCTCGCTCGCGGACCTGGCGGATCCTGCCGTCCACTTCGCGATCAAGCACGACAACCGGGTGCAGAAGACTGGAAATGATCAGTTTCGGGCCGCTGAGATGTTCCCGCAGAGTCTCAACAATAAAGGGACAGTCGGGCATCGCCGTGAGCACGACCACGCGGTGATTGTGGCTGGTGACCCGGACGCCGATTTCATTCGGAGCCGTGTTCTCGGCAAGCTCGAAGAGCCTTTCGAGGTCGCGCGCTGCGTCCTCGATTCCACCGGCCGTAAAGAAGTCGTCGCTGGCTCGGGCCAGTACCTTCTTGGCCAAACGCTCCAGGGCCTCTGTTGACACATCGATCGACGCCGGCTGCAACGCCTCCAGGAGAGCGTCAAAGCGGTTCGTCGTGACCGTATTTTCCATGATTCCGCGGCTGGGCATTAACGAAACGGCCGGATTCGGTGGCTCGCCGCCGACCTCCGGCCCCTCGATGCCGGGCAGCATAGAGGCCCGAGCGGGCACTGGCAACGCCCGGCATCCGTTGCTGCGGCTCTCGTCTGTCCCAATACTGGCGCGACCCCAGGAGGGGGCATGACCAGGCGAAACCTACTACGAGTGTGGTGGCGTGCCCGGGGACGACGCCCATGGCGCACATTCACGCGACAAGTCATCGAACGCGACCTGAACGGCGGCTGGCTGATTATCGGCTTCGCCGCCTTCATAGGCGCGGCGGCTGGGTACGCGGTGATCGGGTTCTACAGTCTAGTCGACGCGGTCCGAGACCTGGCCGGATGGACGAGTGCGACCGCAGGACTTTCGCCAAGATCAGTTTGGATTCCGTTCGTACTCGTTCCGCTCGGACTCTTCGTGGCAGGTACTCTGCGAAGGTCTCGAGATCCGGACGGCGACCAGATGGTTTCGCTGCTGATCCGCGTGGCTGCCAAACGCGGGGGCGCGCTCCCGATCGCTTCCGCACTGCGGCGGGTGGCCAGTGCAGCAGTAACTATCGGGAGCGGTGGGTCGCTCGGTGCGGAAGGACCTGTCTCCGTGGCTGGCGCCGCAATCGGGTCCGGCGTGGGACAGGGTCTGCGTTTCGGGCCCAGTCGCGTCCGAGTTTTGCTTGGATGCGGAACGGCGGCTGGCATCTCCGCCGCCTTCGGAGCGCCGATCGCCGGAGTCCTGTTCTCGCTTGAAGTGGTGCTGGGTACGTTTTCGGTCGGGGCGATGAGTCCGATCATGGTGGCGAGCGTGATGGGCGCTGTCGTCGCGCAGACTCACCTGGGCGGTGGGTCCGTTTTTGTCCTGCCCGGCGCGTTCGAGTTTTCCAATCCTGTAGAACTGGTGTTCTACGCTATCCTCGGACTTGGCTGCGGGGTCCTGGCCGGCGCTTTTGTTCGCGTCTTTTTCGGAACCCAGGACGTAGTTCGTGGCCTCCTGGCCTCGCCCCTTCAGCGAGCCGCGGTAGCGGGACTCCTTCTAGCGACCGCAGGACTCCTTCACCCCGAGCTGCTGGGAGACGGGCGAAGCGGTATCGATCTCGTGTTCGCCGGCCACCTATCACTACTTGCTCTCGTCAGCCTCGGCGCGCTCAAGATGCTCACATCGGGCCTTACGGTGGCCGGAGGAGGCGCAGGAGGCGTGTTCACTCCCTCACTCTTCGTGGGTGCCTCGTTCGGCGCTGTGTTCGGCCAGATCCTGGGCCAGATCTTCCCGTCACTCGGCGTGACACCAGGCGCCTATGCGCTGGCCGGCATGGCTGGCCTGACCGCCGGCGCAACCTTCGCGCCGCTCACCGCGATCCTGATCATCGTCGAGATGACGAATGACTACGGACTGGTCATTCCGCTCATGCTGGTGTGCATCCTGAGCTACCTGATAGCGCGGCGGGTTCATGGAGAATCCCTGTACACGGAGAGCCTCGTCCGGAGTGGTGAGCGCATCAGTCACGGAGCTGACAAGTCGGTGCTGGAGAACGTTCGCGTGAGCGAATGCTACAACCGTGACCCACATGTGGTTCTAGAGGACGCGCCGCTCCGAAAGGTACTCGGGCAGTTCAAGGGCTCACCACAGACGGCTTTTCCCGTCGTGACGGCGGACCTCGAACTGGCGGGTATGCTCACGTATCAGGAAATCTCCCGTGCGCTAGACGACGCGGGGCTTCTGGACATCCTCATTGCGGCCGATCTCGCAGCGGAGGTGGCGGAAACGGTGGCACCGGGGGACTCGTTGCTCGACGCTATGCGGCTAATGGGAGTCCGCGGCCTGGACTACCTCCCGGTCATCGAGAGCCCGGGGCAACCAAAGCTGCTCGGACTGTTAAGCCGGGGTCAGATCATGGACGCCTATCAGACACGGCTAGTATTCGAGTCACCCGGGCCCGCGCCAGACGCCGCGGCCGGCTAGGCCGCTGCGGTGGCTTTCTGCCGGGGCCGGAATGTGATCACTAATGCCGCCAGCAGAGCTACCAACAGCACGGCCTGAACGGTCAGGGTCTCCATGGTCGGATAAATCCCGAGGGCGGGAAGCGACGGCGCACCGTTGACCGGTGTGAAACCGATGACGCCGGCCTCCTGGAGCTCGTGCACTCCCTTACCCGCAAAGACAAACGCCATGTAGTACAATATCCCGCTTGTCAGGGCGAAGAAGGGCCGCATCGGAACCCGGACTCCGAAGCGCGTGAACAGGACGTAGATAAGGGCCAGTGCCGCGCAGCCAACCAGGAAGCCTCCTGCGATCGGGATGAGTGTGTCCTGGCCGAAGCCCACTAGGGCCTTGTAGAACAGAACGGTCTCGAACCCCTCGCGGTACACAGCCAGGAAGGCTACTCCCACCAGTGCCAGTCCGCCCCCACTCTTGAGCGCAGTATCCATCCGCGTCCGCAAGAACTCATTCCAGCGGTGTTGATCCAGCTTCGATACGAGCCAATAACTGACCGAGAACAGCACCAGGACCGCGATCAGCATGGTGATGCCTTCGAGTAGCTCCTGACTCGCCGGAACCGCACGGAACAGACCCTCCAGGGCCAGAGCGGTGGCCACACTGGCGACCAGGGCGGCCATCACGCCGAACCGAATGTCTCGGCGGCGGTGTTCGTTTCGTGTCTTGACCAGAAAGGCGATTACCGCGCCGATAATCAGGATGGCCTCGAAGCCCTCTCTGAGAATGATAAAGAACGACTGAACGGCGAGAGACCAATCGCTCGGACGCTCCTCAAACGCCTCCCGTGCCTCGGAAAGGGCTTGTCTGAGGTCTGTTTCGGCGGCATCCGCGCGGGGCGTGCCCAGTGCCGCTCGAAAATCGCTGAAGGCCGCTTCGCACCGGCTGGCCAGTGTTGACGAACGGGCCCGCAGGCGAGTTTCCACCCCTTCGAACTGAAGATACGCCTCCAGCACTGTTGTGCTCGCGTTCCCCACGCGTCCGTTTGTAGCCAGTTCCGAGGCGCGGGTGATGAGCGAATCCACGGCCGCCAAACGCTGCTGTACACCTTCCGAGTCCGTGGTCGGGACGCCTGCAGGGTCGTTTCCAAGCTGCCAACGCAGAAACGCTACTATGGTCCCTATCTGTGCCGAATCTGGTCTCGCCCATCGCTCCCGAACCCGTTCGGCCAGATCCACGTCGGTGAGTTCAGCGGTCGCCGCCAATTGGGACCAGCCGTACACGCGCGACCGGATCGGACTCTCCTCCGACAGCGCGATCGCGCTGCCCTCAGCAACCTCGTGCGCACCATGACGCAGAGACTGCACGTAGGCCACGACTGCCCACCGATCCTCGAGCGACAGTCGGTCGGACCAGCCTGCCATCGCCGTGGCCGGTATGCCGTACGAAAGCACCTGATAGTCCCGCGCCGGGGTGGCGTCGAGTCGGCGGACGGACGAGGTAAGATCGGTAGGTGGAGGCTCGAGATCCGCTGCCAGCGACCCGTCTCCGGCGCCGGTGGTCCCGTGACAACCAGCGCAGACCTCGCGGTACAATTCCGCTCCCCGTGCCGCGGACGGCCTGTCATCGGGGAAACGGACGGAAACTGCGTCCCACTCCTGCTGGATAATCGGACGAAGAAGGCTGAGTCGAGAGCCAAAAAGGTCGGGAGAAGACCGCGACTCAACAGCGGCCGAAAGCGACTCCATGAGGCGGCCCAATGCGTCGGCCGCCGCGGGCTTCGTGGTCTCAACCAGTCGGCCCAGCTCTGCTGCGGCCTCGGCGGTGAACTCGCTGGCTTCCTCGTACTCGGCCGCGTCAACGATCCGGCCATCGGACACCGCGTCCGCGTATTCCATATGCGCGAGATCCAAAAGAGACAGCACTCGGCCGGCAGTCTCGGCCGGAGCCTCCTGTGCCTGCGTCGGTTCAGGCTGATCCTGAGCAGCCGCGGGCAGCGCGACGAGCGCAGCCGGACCCAGCGCGGCGGCAGCCAGTGCCAAGGACAGGATATGCCACAGTCGCAGTGGCGACTTTTGCCTGTAAGCTGGGGTGTCCAACAGTCATCCTTGCGTACATGAGATTGATTCTCAACTGGGCGAGTATATCGGCGGAAGGTCTTTCGTCACAAGCACGCTTCCCAACAGTTGCGGGCCTGATTCAGCCTCGCGTAGGATCCGGCGACGATTCATCCAAAGAGCGAGGCGCGGTGATCAAGGGTGTGGGCATTGATACAGTTGAAGTCGAGAGAATGACGGCGCTGCTGGCAAAGAACCCGGAGCGGAGTCGGGCCCGCTTGTTCACTGCCGGTGAACAGGAACGCTGTGACGCCCGCGCCAGGCCGGATGAATGCTATGCGGCAAGGTTCGCGGCCAAAGAAGCCTTTCTGAAAGCCCTCGGAACGGGACTGTCTGACGGCATTCGGTGGACCGATGTGGAGGTCGTGGCTTCTCCGAAACAGAAGCCCGAGTTGGTCCTGTCGGGACGGGCCTCCGAGGTCCTCATGGAGGCGAGCGTGGCTGCCGCACACCTCAGCTTTACTCACGAGGCGGGCTCGGCAACGGCGATCGTACTGCTCGAAAGCTGATCCGCGAGAAGCTGATTCCGGCCCGCCAAGCTAGCCGATCTCTGCGGCTCGTCGCGCGGTAGCCAGGAGCGAACCGAGACGACGTTCGTACTCCCCGTCTCCCCCCACATCGTTGATGGCTGTGCCTCCGTTTCCGGCCGCGCAGTGGATCATTCGACTTCCACCGAGGCTGATTCCGACATGTCCGATCTGTTCCGCGTCGTCCGTAGACCCGAAGAACAGTAGGTCTCCCGCCAACAGGTCAGGCGCCTCACCGGGGCCAATATGAATCTCCTTACCGCACGCTGCTTGCGGTGCGCTATCTCGTGGAAGTTCGATCCCATGCAGGCGAAAGACCGACTGCACGAATCCGGAGCAGTCGGCACCGGCCTCTGTCCGCCCACCCCACAGATACGGGGTTCCCAGCCAAAGCAGCGCGGTCTTCACGACAGCCGCTCCGTGAGCCGGAAATCGTTCGAATAGTACGTCATGGGAGACGACCAACTCCGAGCGACTGGGACGTCCTGTCGCCCCATCGGGAAACTCGACTCGTCCGTCTGCCGCGGGCCGCAGCCGGGCGCCCCACGGCACGAAAATCGGAGTCGCGGCCTGGCGCCCTGACACATCGGCCACCGGAGTACCGAGCGAAACGCTGGAAGCGGAACGCCGCCAGGCGTCGGCTTCCTGGAACGAGACCGCACGTGTCCCGCCGCCTGCCAACCAGCCCTGCAAACCGTCCGCCATCTCGATGAGGTACCAATCTCCGTGCTCGGCCAGGACGTGGGCGACTTCGCCGCACAGCGTCTGGCTGATCATTTCAGCGCGGCGAGATGCCTCGGCACGGACGGGCAGGACGCCCGCGAGCGTGACTACAAAAATGTCTGGGGTGTCGTGTAGGTCCACTATCTGCGTACGTTTCCGTTCAGGATGTTCACCCTCCAAGGAAGGAGCCGGGGTGAAAGTCACCATCGAATATTGCGGCGTTTGAAACTATGAGCCAAGAGCCGCCGGTCTGGCGGACGAGTTGCGGCAACAGTACGACGACGTCGATGTAAATCTGATCCGGTCGGGCGGTGGAGTGTTTGAGGTCACCGTGGACGGAGAACTCATTTACTCAAAAAAAGCGACGGGTGAGCACATCACACCGGCGGAGATTTTGCAGATTCTCGAGCAGCGGTCTGATTGAACCTCGCTGAAACCTGCCGGCTAGCTGTGTCAGCGAGCAAATGATGCCGGCCTGTAACGCGTCATGTAGAGCAGAAAGGCCGCCACCGGTAGCACGAGAAGGATCCTGTCGCCGGTCATGAAGTAGAAGACGAGCCCCAGCAATGCCGGCCCCTCTCCGATTGCCCACAGAATGATCGCGGACCGAGCTCGTTTCGCTGTATCCGCCTGAGCCGCCAGGCGGCCGGACACCATGCCAGCGCTGATCATTGCTGCTGCCGCTACTACAAGCCACGTAAGCCGAAGCATGTTCAGCGACCCCAGACGGCCAGAGGGGCCGATAACAACGAAGGCCGCTGCAAGTCCTAATATGCCGGCGATGAGCGCCGCGTGTATGAGTCGAAGATGTGCCGCCGTCACGCCAACCGACCCATCATCCATGATCTCTCCTCGCTGAAACTAGGCTCCGGCTACACCCGTATGAGAACCCGAGACACGGGTGGAACGAAGCGGGCCCAATCGTGTTCTATCAGCAACAGAGAAGCCCCCAGAGCCATGGTTCCTTCCTTGGATCCTATCCCCGCAGTCGATCCATGGCCGAGGGGGTTTTCTCATGCCCGGAGTTCTGGACCGTCAGACGTCCGGACTCGCCCGACGTACGAGCCAGCCAAGATCATCATCTCCCAGTTCTTCCCAGTCCAGGCCAATATATCCGTGCGTCTGTTCCGCATCGGTGAGGGCGAGCGTGGCGCGTCGGGCCCCGTAGAAATACAGGGCGATCTCCGCTGAAGTGGCAGGCGTGAGAACACGGTCGCGGAGCTTCAGGGCCAGATGGCGAAATGGGCGCCCACCGTGTATTCCACCTCGCGCATCCCGCTCGATGCAATAGGAAATTTCCGGACCGAAGGACAGCTTCCGGCGATGCCCGCCGGGGAGGTCCTGCTGTGCGCCACTATCAGCGACGGAGCGCCAATGTTCCGGATTCTCCGCGTATCGGCTCAGCTCCCGCGCAACACTCCTCAGTTCAATAGCGCCCGGAGACAGATCCACGACCTCCCGGCCTAGAATCCGGGGTCGCTCGGAAACCGCGTTCACGAGAAGCCAGGTTTGAGGATACGTGCGGCCGGTAAGATCGACGATACGATTCGACATTACAGCGCCTAGGAGCGTCCGTAGCGGTCTTCGAGCCGAATGATGTCGTCCAGTTCCGGCGTACTGACCTCCAGAATGAGGCTGTCCTCCACGGCCTCCATCCTGTGAACCGTGTCCGGGGGAATCTCAATACAGGTGCCCGGAACCCAGTCGAATACTTCATCTGCCAGCTGAAACGACATCTGGCCTGAGAACAGGTAGAGTGTTTCATGCTTTACGGCATGCTTCTGGAGCGATAGCTGATGACCGGCACGAACCTCAAGGATCTTGCCAGCGTACCGGTTCGAATGGGCGTACCAAACTTCGCGGCCCCACGGCTTTTCGACGATTTTTGGTTGGCTGAAACTCACGTGTCTGCTCTCTACCAGCTTCGGGTTGTCATGTTGGAGCCGCGGCGAATATCGGCTTCTGCAGAGAGTCGGACAAGCACGGCGGGCCTCCGGGCTCCTCTCCGGCGTCGGGCAAGAGGTCCGGCATTGCCGCGAACCGTAGGGGCAGGTCTTACCGCCTACGGGGTTCGGCGAACTCCGATGGTAAAACCAAGTCCGAACGTCGTGAACGAATCAGTGCCCGGTGGCGACTGATGCAGGAGCAGCAGATTCACCCGGCTGTGCCGGCTGAGTGGGATCCAGATGTGCAGCCGTCCATCGAATAACCCGCCTTCGAGTTCCGGAAGTGAGGCGTCAGAGACACTGCCATACGACGCAGTGGGAGCGATCCCGAAACCAGACGGAGAGGTATACTCGAGGCCAAACGAACCCCGCACTTCCTTTTCTGGACCGAGCCCGATTCGACCCAGCGTCGAATCCACGATGTTTGATCCAACATTGTTAGCCACCGACACACCTGGTGTGATCAACACCCCCGGGAAAGCCAGAATGCCTCCCTTGATGTAGAACGCGGTGTCGTCGCGGAAAAACAGGTGGCCGACCTCGCCCCCGATCGTCACATGCGATCCGTTCTGGAAAGAAAAACGCTGCTCCAGGTTGACGGATGTTTCTGTCGTGAACTGGACGGCACCGAGGAGATCGCTCGGCGGCCGGCCCGGATGTTGGCGGCGGGAAACCTCGACGCTCGTTTGTGCCGTGCCGGAACCCCACCGCACCGCAAAACCGCCAAATCCTTCTTCAATGTCGTCGGCACCCCGTAGCCGGTGAGGATGGCGCAGATCCAGGCTGTTTCTATAGCCTCCCCTGAGCGTGACACGGCCGGCAGGCCGGATCTCTACCTCGAATAGTCTGATGCCGGGGTCTCGTCCGTTGTCTTGCGTATTTCCGCCCCAGGCCGAGATCTCGGCCATGACGGGACCCGCGGCCAGGGCGTTCAAACCGCGACGTGCCTCCTGAAGGTCCGGATCCAAAGAGAGGGCTGTTTCATAGGCCACCTTCGCGCCATCCGGCTGGCCGGCGGCGGCCCGCGCATTGCCCAGGGCAACCCAGACATCCGCGTCTCCTGGTGCAGAACTGGCCACAACTTCGTACCAGCGAACGGCCTGCTCGGCCTGCCCGGTGGCCAGCAGAGATTCTGCCAGCCCGGCTTGCGCGTCCGCGTTCCGCGGATCCGCTTCGAGAATCTCTTGGTACGCGGCCCGAGCTCCTCTCGCATTCCCCGCTTCCAGCTTCCGCCGGGCGTCATCGAGAAGAACCCGAAGATTGTCGTCCAGAGCGTTACCAGCCACCGACTCGAACGATGTGTTTCTCTGAATCGAGCCGACGGCAGCCTGAACCTCGGTGAGGCCACCCTGACTTCCAAGCGTAACCCTGGTCGCCACCTGTCCGTTTGCGTCTGTTCCGATCACCTCCGGATTCACACGTCCGTTCGTAACGCTGAATCGAACCTCCTGATCCGCAAGCGGCGCTCCCGATGCATCGCGAACTTCGAGTACCAGAAGCCGCGCCAGTGATTCGCCGGCCTCGGCGGTCTGTCCGGCTCCAGACACGAACTGCGTACCCGCGTCGTCGGCACCGCCTTGCCCGACTCCTATCGTCCCAACCCACTGACCGGCCGTGAAAATCCCGAGCGCGCTCGATCCGGCCAGATCGTCGATCGGGATGGTCACGCGCGCCCCTCCCGCCTCGCTGGCAATGGCGGAGGCGATGACACGGCTGGAACCTGTCGTATCCGTGTTCACCTGCACAGCACCGGCGACAGCATTTCCGTACTCGTCGGTCAGTCGAATAATTGTCGTTCGGCGGTCCGGATCCGTGTCCGCCACGAGTTCAGGCGGATCCGCCTGAGCGCGCCGGGCCGGGCCGGGCTGCGTCTGTAGCGTCACAGTAGAAGCGCCCAGCGTCGTCTCTCCGCTGACGACGACCGTCAGGGTGTATGTATTCGCGGCGGTACCGGCCGGAACCTGGAACTCGGCGCGGCCGGCCTCATTCGAACGAACGACCAGATCCGCGCCTGCTCCCCCGGGAACACGTCCGCTTCCTACCAGCTGCACACTGGCTCCGGAGACAGGAAGCCCTCCCCGGGTGAGATCCACCACGAACCGGGTCTGACCGCCCGCAGGGGCCACGAGACTCAGAGCCGAAAGAGCCAGCGAGACAGAATTCGCCTGCTGCTCGCAATTGACGATCGCCTCGATGACCTCTGCGGTCGCCCCAAGAGCCTGCATATCGGCCCGGTCCCGTTCACTCGAGGTGAACGTGAGGCAGTTCTGCCGAATGATCGCCGCTACTTCAGACTTAGAATACGTCTCTCCGGAGAGCAGCCTGATCAGGTCGCTCTTCTGAAGCGGCACTCGCTGCTGGGCCAGCGCCGGCAACGGCAGCAGTAAGATTGCGGCTAGTGCGACCACCGGGATCCTTGTTCGCATACTCACTCTTCTCATTCGCTGGGCCGCGGACAGCCGGAAGCATCGAAGTGGCGGTTCACCGTATTCATCTCTGAAACCAGCCGGTCATAGATCGCCTGCTCACGGGTACCGCTGCGCTCAGCAAGAGTAGCGTACTCCGCCGTCATCGCCACGAAGGAATCGTCCGTCGCCGAATACCCGGTCGTCAGAAAGTCACACCCGATTCGCCCCAAGTCGAAGTCTGATGCTCTTTCGCCGTATCTCTCCATAGCCACATCCAGGCTGCCGGCGTGCTCAATAAACGGGCCGGAAGGAGCCGTGACCGGAACACTGACCGTCGGTTCCAACTCCGCCGGCCCACGCAGCGCAGAACGGACGCTCATCAGAGCCACAGCAAGAGCGCCTAACAGGAGCACGACCAGGCCGGCATACCGCACATCCTCCGTCTTGATGTTCCCGAGCCGGGGAAACATCCCGGTAAACCGGGGAAACATCCCGGTAAACCGGGGAAACATCCTGTCTTCCGAGTCGCCGGTCAGCACCAGACCGGGCCCGGTGACGGGTTCGGGTGCGTGGGGTATCTCGTCCGGCACGACTCGCTGAATTTCCGTGTCGCGGTCAGCCTCGTAGTTGGTCCATTCGAGAACCGTTCGGGCCCGACCCCGTCCGACCGACTCATCGAGTAGTTCGTAGAACGGACCCGGCCTGTTCTTCTCATCTCCCGGCGCGCCGGGTCGATACACGCCACCCGTGGTGTTGCGGCGGTCCGGAACGACGAGGAGCCCGCACTGCCATGGCTCGGCGAAGTAGCGCTGGTTGGCCTCGCGATCCGCTTCCGACTCGTCCAGGCCGAGAAGATGATGACTGTGATACCAGCCCACGAGGACTCCGCTGTGCCGACTGGCCCGTTCTCTGGCTGCCGACCAAGCCGTCTCCAGACACCTCCCGGGCGCGTCTTCCGAAAATGGCTCATCCGAGGGAATCCCGGAGTCAATGACAGCGTATTGCAGGGCGCTCTTAGGACAGCGATAGAGATCACCCAGCAGAAACCCGAACTGCGCCTGTTTGCCGTTTCGGCTTACATGCTCCATGAGTCCGCGCAGAACAGTCTGAGTGATCACCACTTCATAGAGGCCACCGTCGGCCACAGCACTCGACCCCGCCAAACCTGAACCTCGGGGCGTCCAAAACACCGACCGAACATCGGGAAACGGCGCGCCGCCATGCGTAGGCGTCTCCGGGCGCTGCCCCATCGCCAGCCCGTAGGCTGCGTCACGCAGCAACTCAGCAGCTTCGTGCTCGCTCATGGCCTCAGTTCAGGCCTACAAGATCCAGGACGGGTCGTCCCATCAGTGCGGAACGTCCCGTGCGCACGCGGGCCACGATATCGATTCGCTGCAAAGGTCTCAGAAGCTGCACCTCTGAGACAAACTCAGGAGGCACCGCGACATAGATGAAGCCTCTGTCCGGATCCGGAGCGCGCGCCAGAATGAAGGGTTCGCCAGGGTAGAAATCCGTCCTCACCTCTTCGGCCTGTTCCAATGAGACGAACTGGACGGACCACTGGACCGTTCGACCCGTGAACTGCGCCGGGTTGGCCTGCAAGTCGGACGCCGACAACTCCGCGCTCGGAGCTGCCGAGTCGAGCGGCAAGGTGGCGGGCACCCAAACCCAGCTGTCGAGGCGCACGCGGGCCCAGTTGCCCTGGCGAGACAAGACCATCAGGTCCGCACCTGGACTGGCGACCGCAACGGTGTCTCCGTCAGGAGAGGCAAGAAGTTCAATGGGTGCATCGCTAACCACTATTCGGTCGCTGAGTCTCGGAGTCTGTGTTTGGACTGTCTGAGGTTCGGCTGGAGCCACCGCGGGCTGACCGCTGGTCTGGCGCAGCGAGTTGGCCCACATCCAGGCCGTACGTCGGACCCGAATCCAGCTGCCCTCGCGCGCTACATTCTCAAGAAGCATGCCTCGCTTGAGAATAGCGATCCGGCGTCCGGACCCAGAGGCTGTCTCGCGCAGGTTCTCTCCCCCCGGCTTGGTTACGAGGAGGTCGAAGCCGTCGCGGCTCGTCGACGTTACGGAAGAACTCCAAACCCATCCCTCGACCGTCACCAAACTCCACGAACCCTCGGATCGGGTGACGGGTACGACGAGCCCTTCCAGAATCGTGGCCAGAACCGTTCCACGCGGCTCTACGCGCAGATTTTCTTCGGGGACCGCTACCCGGACGTCCTGGGCGCGGACAGCCGTTGTCGCCGGACCGAGCACGGTCAGCAGGGAAAGCGCCCCCACGGCGCACATTGTCTTATGCATACGATCTGGAAATAGGACTCGCTCCCGTCTATACTTGCGGATTCTGGTCCCGAACTTACGGGATCGGAGCAGGCTCTGAAAGGAATAATGGCTTGATTGGAATTCGGCTTTTGAAAGCACCTCCGCCGAGGATACTTTTCGTTACCACCGTACTTTTCCTCATCCTTCCCTCGATCGCCGAAGCGCAGCAGGAAAGGATCGATTCGCCGTATCGGTTTATTGACACCGGGGGCCGTGTGGGCGTGCTCTTCGGGCACGTAGGAACGCGGCGCGGCAATCTCGGACTCGGGATTGGCCCCTCTAGCGTTGCTGGCGCCCGTTTGCGCGGACGGCTAAGTAGCCCACTGTCCATCGAACTCAGCGTCGGAGTCGGGTCATCCGACCGGTTTGTGATCGACCCGCGCGAGGTCACGTATCCCGATCCGGTGGATACGGTCAGCGTTACCTGGGCGCTCGTTGACGTTAATTTCCAGATTGCTCTCACCGGAGCTCGCACGCTGCACCGCTTGCAACCGTTCGTGACCCTCGGCTTCGGGGTGTTGCGCGGCCTTGGAGAGGACGTCAGCGCGGCGCTTGCGGACCCATCGGACGCGGCCTTTCGATTCAGGGTCGGAACCTCTGCATCCGCTACGTTTGGGCTCGGCACCGAATGGCACGTGGTGAATGGACTCGGGATCTCGTTTGAGATGCGGGATCATCTGTGGCGAATCACGACGCCGGATGGATTCTTCCGCCTGGATGTACTCGAGATGATCCAGGACTCGGGAGCGCCCGTGCCCGAGGACACGGAGTGGACGCACAACCTCGAATTCAGCGTGGGGGCATTTTACTACTTCTGAGTAGGCATCGGGCCGTCGATTCACTGTACGCACCGACGGAGATCTCCGTCGCGCTGTTTGTTGAAGAACAGCCGGCTACGACCTGGCGCTGTAGTCCCGGCCGTCTGCACGAATTGGCGGCCGGCTGGATGCTGGGGGAGGGAGTGATCGCGTCTTCGGCGGACATAGCGGAGATCACCGAGCGCGAAGTCGAGGCAGCGCACATAGAGATGGATGCTCCCGCGCTCCGGATCGACGTGCACCTCGCGGCAGGAACTCCGGATCGACTCGAAAAAAGTCGCCGATGGCCGATTCCGCCCGGGACCGCCGACCGATCCGCAACAGGGGTCAATTGGCAGCATTCAGACTGGCGAGAGTTGTACGAGCGGATGTATGCACACGCGCCGCTGCGAGCCGCTGGTGGAGGCGTACACACTGGGGCCCTCGTTCGAGACATCGAGCTGCTTGCTCTGGAGGAAGACGTGGGCCGGCACAATGTGGTGGACAAGTTGCTCGGTCGCGCCCTGCAGGTGGATCTGCAGCTTGCGGGCAGCGTCCTACTCCTTAGCGGGCGGCTGTCAGGCTCCATCGTCGCGAAGGCGGCGCGCGCCGGTTTGGCCGGCTTGACGTCTCTTTCCATTCCCACCTCGCTGGCGGTCCGAATCGCGTCCCACTCGGGTCTCACGCTCGTTGGCCGAGCCCGAAGAGGCACGCCGCTGGTCTACTCGCCGCAGACGACCTCGCCGCACCGGGAGCGGCGTCCGCCGGAAGAGGCGTGAGCTTGTCGCGGACAGGCCGGGTGCTCGGCGTTATTCTCGCTGGCGGACAGAACCGGCGCTACGGCGGACACCACAAGGCGCTCGAGTCGATTGGAGGGAGGCGGATTCTGGATCGGCTGAGCTCCTCGTTGTCTCCCGTCTGCGACGAGACAGTCATCGTCGCCAACGTGCGGGAGGCCTACCAGGGAGCGGGTCACGACGTTCGGCCCGATCGAGTGCCTGGCCTGGGAGCGCTCGGTGGATTGCACACAGCCGTCTCCTGGGCCGTTGAGCTGGACTACGACGCGGCGTTGGTCGTCGCATGCGACATGCCATTTGTGCCCGAGAGTCTGCTGCGCATGCTGGCCGAACGAGCCAACCGGGCCGGCGTGACCGTTCCGGAAAGCGACAGCCGCCGGGGGTTTGAACCGCTGTGCGCCGCGTACGGGGTGGATTGCGAGCCGGCGATCGCGGCGTCTCTCGCAGCCGGCGACCGTGCCATCATCTCGTTCTTCGATAGCGTCCCGGTCGAGGTACTGGACTCCCAGCTGGTCGCCGTACACGGGGATTCGAGTGTAGTGTTTCTGAACGTGAACCGGCCCGAAGACTTTGACCGTGCGGAGCGCATCGTTGCGACTTGGAGCTGAGATGGTGACCCTAGGTCGGCCCCTCCGAATCCTGCGCGGAACTGTGGCCGCGTGGATCCTGGTGGCCGGAACGCCCGGTTTGGCGCTCGCCCAAGTGGTCGTACCGGTGGCGCCCGAGGCCGGGGCAGTTCCGGAAGCCACTGCCGCGCAGGCCGAAGGTCGAATGCTGTCTGATCCGGACGAACTAGCGGCACGGCTTGGCCAGCTTCTTCAGGACCCGGCGCTCTTGCCCGCGCACGTCGGGCTCTCCGTTGAGGTCGCGGAGACCGGTGAGGTCCTGTTCCGGTACCAGGGCGCCAAACGCTTCGTGCCGGCCAGCAACACCAAGATCGTGAGCGCCGCCGTCGCCCTGGCCGATCTGGGAGCCGACTACACGTGGACAACCCGCCTTGTGGCTGACGGTCCCATCGTTGGCGGCACGCTGACCGGGAATCTGTGGATCGTCGGCGGCGGCGACCCGCACCTGACCCGGGACATCCTTCGCACCTGGCCCGAACTGCTCCGGCAGGCCGGAATCGAGCGGATCCAGGGCGCCGTGGTCGGGGATGATTCGGCGTTCGGGGATCCTCAGTGGGGTGCCGGCTGGATGTGGGACGATCTGTACGCGAGCTGGGGCTCCGGCGTGAGTGCGCTTCAGCTCAGCCCGAACCGAGTGCGCGGCGGGGTGGTGCCTGGCGCGGCGGTCGGGGCTTCGGCGACCACGTTCCAGAGCACGGAGGGGCCGACCGTCCCCTTCGTCAACCGGGTCCGAACCGGCGCTCCGGGCTCCGAGGTTCGGCTCCGCTTCTTTCCGCCGCCTGAGGGAGGAGTCGTCGAGTTGGCCGGCTGGGTTCCGCTCAGCCGAGATACGACGCTACTGTCACTGGCCACACCCCACCCTACCCTGTACCTGCTGGAATATCTGGAAGGGGTTTTGCAGCAAGACGGCATCACCGTCGAGGGCGGGTGGCGACGCGCAGAACCGGACGAGAGGCCGGCCCGGGCCTCCTGGAGCCATGATGTCGCGTCCGAGCCGCTGTCTCGAATCCTGAGCCTGGTCCTCAAGCCGAGCGACAACCAGATGGCTGAGACCCTACTGCTGACCCTGGGGCTGGCGGAAGGCAAATCGGGTACCGCTGCTGAGGGTCTAAAGGTGGTCTCCGGCCGCCTGGCGCGCTGGGGAATCGCGCCAGGCGCAGTAGAACTGACGGACGGATCCGGCATGTCCCGGTACAACCAGGTGACGCCCGACGCCCTGGTCCGACTGCTCCGTGCGATGTGGAGGCGCGCGGACTTCCCTGTCTTCTATAGCGCTCTTCCGGTCGCGGGCGTCGATGGCACCCTGCGCCGACGACTCATCCGAACGCCGGCCGAGCGCAACGCGGCGGCTAAGACAGGAGCCCTCAGCGCGGTGCGCGCTCTCTCCGGTTATTTGACGGCGGGAGACGGTTCGACGCTCATTTTCTCGCTCTTGATCAACGGGTATTCGGCACCGGGGTCCGTGGCTACAGCGATCGAGGACTTGCTGGTAGAACAGCTCGCGCTGTACCGGCGTGCGATCCCTCCAGGCTGGCCGGGCGACCTTCGAGAAGGTGGCTGACGAGGCAGCTCGTGGCCGCTCCTACCTATCGAGTGGAAGCCCCGACAGCAGGAGGGGCAGTATCATGTTTCGCACTAGCACACATTCAGTGAACCGGCGACCCGTGGCTAGCCTTGCCGGGGGCCTGGATTCACGGCGCCATTCTGGGAATCGGAGAGAACAATGGGAAATCCGGTCGTACACTGGGAGCTTTGGTCGCAGGATCCGGAGGGAGTATCCGACTTCTACGCCAAGGCGTTTGGCTGGGAGATGCAGAATATTCCCGAGCTTAACTACCGGATGGCAGAAACTGGCGGCGTAGGCGGGATAAACGGGGGCATCATGAAGCCCGAAGACGGCGCGATGCCGGGCAATATGACGTTCTACATTCAAGTGGACGACCTGGCCGAGAGTCGCGACAAGGTAGTAGCCGCCGGGGGAAACATCGTGGTCGAGCATATGGATGTACCCGGCGTAGGGTCCTTCTCGCTTTTCGCGGACCCCGACGGGCGCGTGATCGGCCTCTGGAAGCAGATGCAGGAGTAGGTGTGGGGGCTGATGCTTGAGATCAGGCCCAATTGTGAGCGGTGCGATGTCGATCTACTGCCCAACTCATTGGAAGCGTTCATGTGCAGCTTCGAATGCACGTTTTGTGCGGATTGTGTGGCGCAGATGGATAGTGTGTGTCCGAACTGCGGGGGCGAGCTGGTCCGGCGGCCCGTTCGCCCAGCTGCGCTGCTTGAGAAATACCCGGCCTCCACGGAACGGATCACAGGCCAGGCTGAGTAGGTTCACGCAGACTGACCGGAGGTGACGAAGATGGTGTGGTCGCGCGCCCAACAGCTTGCAGCTCAGACGCCGGACTCCCGCAATCGCCACGTAGACTTTCTACGCGCCATATCGATCATGGTCGTGGTGCTCGGCCACTGGACACTTTCCGCCATGTACACAGAAAGTGGCCACCTTCAGTTGGCGAACATGCTGGAGATCGAGCCATGGACTCGGTGGCTCACCTGGGCCTTTCAAGTCATGCCCGTGTTCTTCATTGTGGGAGGCTACTCCAACGCAGCCTCCTGGGAAGCGGCTCGGCGAAAGGGCGAGGCCTACGGTCTTTGGACTGCCACCAGGCTGAAGCGGCTCATCGGCCCGGTCGTGCCTCTGGTACTGGCCTGGGCAGCCATCGGAATCATCGCGCATCGGGCCGGAGTCCATCCCGAAATGATCCGAGTCGGCTCGCAATTAGCGCTCATCCCGACCTGGTTCCTGGCCGTGTACGTCATGGTTGTGGTGGCGGCCCCAGGAACCCATTGGGCGTGGCGGCGCTTCGGAATGGCCTCCTTCTGGGCGTTCGTCGCAGGCGCCGTGGCCATCGATACGATCGCGTTTTCGATGGATGTCGGCGGTCTGCGCTGGCTGAACTACGCATTCATATGGCTGGGAGTACATCACATCGGCTACGTATGGAAAGACGGGCGGATTGGCGGGCCGGGTCGGGCGCTCCTCTGGGCAGCGGGCGGACTCGCGGTTCTCGTTTTTTTGATCCGCTACGCCTCTTACCCTATCAGCATGATCACCGTCCCCGGCGCCGAAGTCTCGAACAGCCGCCCACCGACACTGGCTCTCATGGCGCTGGGCGTATTTCACGGCGGCCTGTTACTGGCGATCGAAGCACCCGTTCGGCGCTGGCTGGGCCGCCTGGGTCCGTGGACGGCGACAGTACTGGTCAACGGCACGATCATGACCCTGTACCTGTGGCACGTCACTGTGCTGGTGCTGATGGTCGGACTGGCGAACCTCCTTGGCGGGATAGGATTGGGCCTCCGGCCCGGTTCGACCGCCTGGTGGGTGACCCGGCCGATATGGACTGCAATTTTGCTGGGAGTCCTGGCTGTCTTCGTCGGAGTGTTCGGCCGGTTCGAACAAGTTTCGAGGAAGGGCGCCGGCGACGCACTGCCTGGCTGGAGAGTGGCTGGCGGCGCGGTGGGAGTGGGCTTCGGACTCGCGGTACTCGCCCTCAACGGGATCGGCGGCGATGGCATGCTGGGAATCAGAGTCGAGGCGGTATTGGCCGCTTTGATAGGCGCCGCGATGATCCTGGGTCCGGGCTTCGGCCGAACTCGCCAACCGCCGGCGGCCAATGCGACTTAGCCCTGAAATCACTGAACTGACCACAGCCGCGACCGACGCGGCCATCGCGGTGCTTGCACTCCTGATTCTCCTGTTCCTGCAGCGCGATCGGGCCGCCTGCCCGTTCAAGACCGGCCTCTGGTCTCTGATATTCGGACTCCTCGCGATCGGCTCCGCCTTGGGCGCTGTGGTACACGGACTCGTGCTACCGGAGAAAGTCTGGCTCGGACTGTGGCAGCCTCTGTATCTCTCCCTGGGGGTCACGGTGGCACTTTTTGTGGTAGCAGCCATCGGCGACTGGAGCGGAGAGCAACTCGCCCGCCGACTCTTGGTGCCAGCCGTGATAGGCGGCGTCCTTTTCTACGGCATGATGGTGATCCTCGGTGGTGCCTTCCTGTTCTTCGTCCTGTACGAGGCGCTGGCCATGACCGCAGCGCTGGTCCTCTACCTTCTGGCGTGGGCAC
This sequence comes from Gemmatimonadota bacterium, assembly GCA_036679495.1. Classification (GTDB taxonomy): domain Bacteria; phylum Gemmatimonadota; class Gemmatimonadetes; order Palauibacterales; family Palauibacteraceae; genus JAZDDE01. The sequence continues at coordinate 28,021 of JAZDDE010000204.1, forward strand.
GAAGACGACTTCCCGGCGCCTGGTTGATGGCGGCGGGTGTCGGACTCAGCCTGGCCGCAGCCGCGGTACAAGCAAGCGACTTCGCCGTTACGATCATCTGGCCGATCGATCACAACGGGCTGTTCCACCTGGTTCAGATCGCGGCGATGCTGGTTCTTGCAGCGGGACTTCGAATCGGACTTCGATATCCGCGCCGAAGTCTGAGCACCTGAACATGAGCGACGAGTGGGCCATCGTGGCGACCTACACTAGCCTGATCGAAGCAGAGCTCGCGCTCGGAAGGCTGAAATCGGCCGGAATCCCGGCGCTCATTGACCAGCACGGCGCCGTCGGCCTGTTCGGGCCGGGGCACTCCGGAGCGTCTATTCGAGGCGTGGATCTCCTCGTGTCCGACAGCTGTATCGCCGAGGCGCGAATGGCTCTCGACATGATCGGCTAGCCAGCCGAAGCCCAGATGTATACGCGCTTAGCTTGCCCGCGCCTTGCTTCCATGTGACTGTTCGGCGGCATTTACGTTCCACTCAGAGGACACCGAATGAAACACCGCCTGGCAGCGACGGAGGCGGAGCGGACGGGTGACTGGCTCTCGTACAGGCCCGCGCTGGAATTGACGCTTGCCCAGTGTCAGCCGCTTCCGGTTGAAACGGTCGATCTGACAAACTCACTCGGCCGGGCTCTGGCTGAGACGGTCGAAGCGTGTGTCGATCACCCTCCGTGGGACAACTCGGCGATGGACGGATTCGCCGTTCAGCGGGGCGATGTCCGAGGCGCCACGCCCGACTCGCCGATCACGCTGCCGGTCGTCGAAGAAGTGCCGGCCGGCGCGTTTCCGAGCGGTCCGCTCGAGTCGGGCACGGCGGTCCGTGTCATGACAGGTGCGCCCGTTCCGGCGGGCGCGACCGGCGTAGTGCGAATCGAGCACACGGACGGCGGGACGAAGGGCCACGTCGAGATTCGGCAGGACTCAGACGCGGCCCGCAACATCCGCGGCCGGGGCGAGGACATCCGGCGAGGCCAGGCTCTGGCGGCGGCGGGAGACGAAATCACAGCTCCCGTTCTCGGCCTGCTCGCGATGAACGGCATGCAGGAAGTGCCGGTCCGTTACCGACCGAGGATTGGTGTGCTGTCCAACGGGGATGAACTTGCGGACTTCGGCGATTTCGGCGAGGTGCTGGAGGGCCGGAAGATCATGAACTCGAACATGCATGCTCTCGCGGCACAGCTGCGTGAGTTCGGGGCTGAACCGGTACTTCTGGGGATCGCCCGAGATACGAGCGAGAGCGTGACCGAAAAGCTGCGTCTGGCGGAGGGCTGTGACGCTATCGTGTCCACCGCGGGAGTCAGCGTGGGAGACCACGACTGCATCAAGGATGCGCTGGTCGCGCTGGGCATGGAGCAGCTGTTCTGGAGGGTGCGAATCCGGCCGGGCAGTCCCATTACGTTCGGCGTCCTCGGCAGCAAGCCGTTCTGGGGTCTACCGGGCAATCCGGTCTCGGCCA
>JAZDDE010000205.1:0-2785 GCA_036679495.1 Gemmatimonadota bacterium
GGCCTTCGCCGTCACCGAACCCCATCCCCGCGTTCCCAGTGAGACGCCGGATAACGGGTAGCGGGTGTCCGCCCGGGCCCAGAACACGTCGGAGCGGTCGCTGGCGCTTATCGCGCGTCCTGCAGACCCTCGGGATGGGCTAGCTGTCATGGGGCGCAATTCCCGATCGCTCGAAGCCAACAACGCAGCTCTCAAACGTGAGGTTGAGGTGCTGCGTGCCGATCGCCTGACAGCCCAATGCAATCGACGCTGGCGGATTCACCGCCGGCCAGGCTACTCGGCCCCGTCCTGGTCTCGACGACCGGTGCTCTGCCACTCTGACTCTGGACGACTCTGGACCAGGTTTGATTAGTTCTGGGCGAAGCCGTCGAGCGGATTCGATATGCTGAAGCCGCTCGGACCGTCACGTTCTGTGGCGAGAGTTTTTCGCAGTTCGTCCGCGCATGTGCTGAGCCGGGTACGTCACGGAGCTCGCCGCCGCGAGGCCGAGGGTCCTATCCGGCGCCGCGCCCTGCGGCGGCGGGTGCCAGCGGAAACATGGTCGGAGCGAGTTGGCCGCCGCCTCCGCGAAGCGTCGCCGGACAGGCCCCTCGTTCCTCGCTCAGTATGGCGTGCTTCAGCGACGCCGATTCCGATCCCGATCTTGCTCCAGGCACTGGTTGTGCCGGGCGGCTATTGGATAGTTCGCAGATGGTGATGATTGGAGTGAAGCAATGGTGTGGAGACTTGGCAAAGATCGACAGGGTCCCCCGGCAACAATAGGCTCCAGTTGGAGGCGGCGCCGTGGGCAGGCCATTGTCCGAAGCGCCCTATCGTGCCGGGGTTTCCCGTCGTTACCGGGAGGCCCGGTGCGTCAACCCCCGCAGTAGATCAAGGAGGATCGGATGCGTCAATTGAATCGAGAAGCCGTCACGAAGACCGGCATTCTGCGCCGCCTTCGTGATGCCGACCTGGAGAGGCTACCCGACGAGCGGAGTCGCCGTGGAAGGCGCTACCCGTATGTGAGTCTCGTCACAGCCCTGGCACTCGGCTGCGTGTCCGGGCTTCGCTCCCTGCGGGACGTCGAAGGGCTGACGGCGCGGATGCGTCCAGGCGCCCGGCGAGCGACCGGAATCGGGCGAAGGTACAGTGACACAAAGCTTCGGGACACGTTGCTCGGTCTGGAGCATCAAGAGGTCCGAGAGACGCTGCACCGACAGGTCAAAGCGGAGAAGCGCCGTGGGAATCTGGCTTCGGTGCGCTTGCCCATTGGCGTGGCGGCCGTCGACGGCAAGGGGCTAGGCAAGCTGGACAGCTGGGATCACCGCGATGTGCAACCGGTCCGTCCCAACGGAAAGCCACCCTATGGCCTGGCCCGGGTCCATCGAGCCCATTTGGTCTCGGCGAATGCCACGGTCTGCATCGACGAGCGCCCCATTGCCGGCGACACCAACGAGCTCGGTGCCGTGTGCCAGTTCACCGAGCAGCTGATCCAGACCTACAAGCGGACCGGTCTGTTTGAGGTCATCGCGGCCGACGCCGGGAACACGTCCCTCGAGCACGCCGAGCTCATCCACGGCCATGACCTGGGATACGTGCTGGCCATCAAGGAGCCCGCCGGTGACATCTACCAGGAGGCGCTCAGACTGCTGGCTCGGCTCGGGCCGCAAGACGCTGAACACAGTGAGACTCGCCGGGAGAAAGGGGCTTCGGTGACGCGACGGGTTTGGCGGGTCACCCTTCCCGGCTATCTCGCGTGGACGCACGCTCGCCAGCTGGTGCGGGTAGAACGCATCGTCGACAAAGGCGGCGAAACGGTTAGCCAAGGAAACCGCTACTTCGTAACCAACCTGACTCCCGGTCGTCTCCAGGCCACCCATTGGCTGGGGCTTATCCGCATGTATTGGCGGTGTGAGAACGAGGGTCACTGGACCGCCGACGTGGTCTGGAAGGAGGACGCTCGGCGAACTCCCTGGATCCGAGTACCGCACGCCGTCTACGCACTCTCGGTCCTGCGCATGATCGCCCTCAACGTGCTGGCGGTTCTCCGACGCTTGAGTCGACGAGACTACAACTCTCGAGCTGTGACCTGGCGTGACGTCACCCAGGCCGCTCGCTGGGCCTTCGCCGGCCCGGCCATTGTCCCCACGGAGCGGCTCGTCTTCGAGTAACCACGGCCTGCCCACAGCCGCTTCCGAGACATATCCGGACCTCCGCCAAGCTTCCTGGTGGATGATGCCGGTGCGCCTTGCCCCCGCCGCCAGGCGCAAAAAAACCTCAGCCGGCACACACGGGAAGGACCAAGCAGCCATTCTCGGATCCAACCTCGAAGACCGGGAGCGCCAGTTGGCAGGTCGAGTTGGGGCTGCTATAGATTCCAGACTCAGAGCTGGAGGGATCCATGGCTTTTGCAACCGTCATCGTAAATTGCCAGGCCAAGTCGGGTCAGGGAGAGGCACTCGGTAAGGCTCTCAGCGGGGCCATTCAGCACACAATCGCCGAAGAGGGCTGCGTCAAGGCGGTCTTAGTCCAGCATGACGACGACCCCGACCACTATCTGCTGGTTGAGCAGTGGATGTCGGCGGACCAGCACAAGGCGTATGCGGCCGGCCTGATGACCGATCCGAAGATGGACAAGGTGATGGCCTTGATGGCGGCACCGCCAGAGAGCCAATACTACAGCCATCACACGTCCGGCGGCGGTCAATGGGGCGGTCCTGAGCATCTCGAGCTGAGCTCGTCCGACGTCGAGGCCACCAAGACCCTCCTGACCAGCGTCTTCGACTGGCGCTTCTTTCCGATGATG
>JAZDDE010000206.1:0-2082 GCA_036679495.1 Gemmatimonadota bacterium
CCCGCGAGCCAAACCGCGTACATCCCAGAGCGCGGCTCTTCTCATCTTGCCGAATCCATCGAAGGCACCGGCTTCGGATAAAACTTGGAGAGCTCCCTCGTCCAATCGAGTCCGACGAACGAAGTCTTCGATAGAAACAAAAACCCGTTCGCGACGAGCGGCCTCGATACGCTTCCAATCTCCTTCGCCGAGACTCTTGACGTAGCGAAGCCCCATCCGTACTTGCATACGGATAGGGATTTCCCCCGAGCACGGCCCGCAGCATTTCTCATTGTGCTCCCGCACGTAGAATGCTACAAGACAGCTCGTTTGATCGTCGAGCCCGCAGCCCTTCGCCGCGAGCTGGCGGCGTTGGTCATCGCTGAAGTGGAGCTGCGCACCGAGCTGCTCTTTCGAAACGCGGTTTTCCTCTTGGAGGAATTCAAGGATTCTCTGCTCTTGGTTCAGCCAGCCCGCCGAGAGGGAGACCAGGAAGAATTGAGGCGGGACGAGTGTGCTCATTGCAAAGCATCGTCGCGGAAGCCACTTACGGCTTGCATCGGGTGCCCGGCCGAGTTTTTTGCACCAAACGGGCCGATAGGGCGGCGTATTAGGTGGTGTATCGGGTTGCCTATAGGGTGGCCTTGTGCTAGCCTGAGGAGGCGAAGGAGGCACTGAACCATGGGAGAGACACAGCTCGCAACGAAGTCAGAGCGCCGGACCGGCAGGCAGGAATCTGCGCCCAGCCTGGCCGAGGTGGCCGGCTACCTGCAGGAGCACCTGGGTCAGAAGCTCACCGCCTTTCTGAGCGGAGTCAGCGATCCGAAGACCGTCGGCCGATGGGCCTCCGGGAAGATCGAGCCTCCCTTCGCCCGCGAGGTGCGTCTCCGGCCAGCCTACGATGCCGCGCGACTCATCGTCGACCAGGTCGGGGATGAGACAGCTCGCGCATGGTTCCTCGGGACCAGCACGTTTCTCGACCACACCGCGCCGGCGGTCGTTCTCCACGACGCGAAGACGCCAAAGGAGTGCCGGCACATCGTGCCCGCGGCGATCTCCTTCCTGGAGGACGCGTACTGAAGACCGAGTCCCGCGTCTGGCGCGTGGGGCAGGTCGCCGGACCACTCGAGTATCCACCGGTCGTCCACCTTCCCGACCCACGCACGGGCCGGTTCGACGATCCGCTGCAGAAGTACCGCACGCTCTACTGCGCTCGGTATCAGACCATCGCCCTCCGGGAATCGCTGCAGCACTTCAGGCACGGCACCGACACGCTCGCCAAGCTCAAGAGCGTCTACGGCAGTGCCGGAATACCGCAGGCCAAGGTGCCGAATGACTGGCGTGCAGCGCACGTCCTGGCGCCGGCGAGGATTCGGCTTGCCCCCGGTTCTCAGCTCGTGGAGTACGAGGATCCCGATCTGCTCCGTTCGCTGCAGGAGGGATTCGCCGAGTTCCTGGACTCCGAGAAGATCACGACCCTCGACATCCCCGCACTGCGGTCCAAGGACCGGATTGTCTCGCAGCTCTTCGGACGGTTCCTGTATAGCCGGGACTATGCGGGAATCGTCTTCGAGTCGGCGATCCCGCCCGGAGGGTCCTGCGTAGCCCTGTTCGAAGGCCGGGCCCGGCTCGAAGCGGCCGGTCCCGCACGAGCGCTCGCGGAGTCACTGCCAAGCCTGCGGGCCGTGTGCGGGGAGTTTGGCCTGGCGCTGACCTAAGCCTAAGCGAGATCTCGCCCGACTCGATTTTGTAACTCGTCTTTGCCAGCTAATGGAGCTGGTTGCCACATCACAGGGCCGCCCACCTCTCGCCCTTTACAAGCCGCGACAGCCCACACCTCCGCCTCTGGGTGGGATGAAGAGCTTGGAGAGCCGTTGTTGCGAAAGAGCGCTTGGCGGGTACGGTTGCTGCCGGCCCCGCAGTAACAAGTCAAATGATGGCCGCGGTCGGGGATCTGCTGGCAAGAATCAAGGACGCGCTTTCGGCATATGAGTCTTTGTTTAATGAAAATCTCGGCTTCTGCCGTGCTGGGGCTGGACGTTCAAGCGAGGCGTCCATAGCTCGTCGGCGATGAGGTGCACGACATTGTCGCGAGCTTCGAGC
>JAZDDE010000207.1:0-2965 GCA_036679495.1 Gemmatimonadota bacterium
CCACGCCCAGCGGGGCGAACATGCCAGCGGCTGCCCGCGCGCGGACCAGAGGCAGCGCGAGGTCTGGGTCCAGGTAGGCCGAATACGCCATGACGGTCGTGTTCTGCGCGAAGGACCAGCCCACGGAGCCATCGGCAAAGGAAATCTCCTCGCACACATCGAGAATGTCGCTGACGTCGGCCTCGAAGCCGCCCAGCTTCTCGGGCACCAGCAAGCGAAACAGCCCGGACTCGACCAGTGCATCGACCACCGGTGGAGTCATGCTCCGGCTCTGTTCCACCTGGTCCGCCTCGGCTTCAATCAGCTCACGCAGGTTTCGGGCAGCAGTCAACAGGTCACTCGCTGGCATTCGTGCTCTCCGTCTTTTCCACAGGATGTGAGAAGAAGGTGATGGTGAGGCTGCCGATCATAGCAACCACCGCAGCAATCAAGTTCCCCACAGCCAAGCCTTCCTGGGACAAGCCATCGGCAGTCACTGAGAAGAACAGGTCGAACTTTGCGATGTAGATATACAGGTGGCCCACAACGTAAGTGAGCGGAAAGATCATCAGGAGTCTATCGCGGCTCGAGGCTGGTCTCCTGAAGCTGAAAACAAAGACGAATCCCGCCAGCGTAAACAGGACCGCATACATCGAGGCAGCCAGCGCCAGTGTGCCGTTATTAGCAAGCAGGTTATAAGGAACAAAGAGCGCCATACCGGTGATGCAAACGAGGATCGGAAGCGCGGCGACACCCGCCCCAATCACCTTGGGGCTCTTCCCCTGGGCAACCCAATCCCAACAAATAATGCGGCTGACGAAGGCGAAGGAGCCCGTAAACGCGAAGAACCAGAAATAGCTGGTGACGGGCACGCTGTTTAAATAGGGCCACGTCGAGGGGTCGGATTGATCCCAGATCCACCAACCCAGCAAGGGGCCCAGATTATCGAAGATCAGGTAGGTCAATCCCCCGTAGAAACCAACGCTGACCGCTTCCACCACGGCAGAAAAACCATAGCGTCGGATCGTCATGCATGCGTGGTAGATGAAAGCCGGATAAAAGAGTGCGATGTAGAGGGGCAGGCGGTTGTGCAGGAACATGACGGAGAACTCGCCGTGCCAGAAGTTCTCCACGGTGTAGTACGACGCAATATCAATCAGCAACCCGTAGAGAAAGCAGCTCAGCAAGGTCAGCAGCGCAGAGGAGTTCCCATGCTCTTTTCGGTGGCGCAGTGCATGGGCCACCGCACATACGGTGCCCACCAGAATGATCGCCTCGATCGCCAGGAAGCTCCAATCCTTCAACGCACCGGGGCCATTGAAATAGATCAGAGAATCGACGGCCTCGGCATTGCGCATGGCATAGGAAACGTGCTCATCCAAGGGCCTCTACCTCCCCTTTCTCTCCACACAGCTGAACTCTTCCCGCTAGTATAAGCGACTGGTTCTAGGGTCTGGCGTGAGAGGGAGTGCGATGGCCCGAGCGATCTTCGCCATCTTGCTCGTCGGCGGGCTGGTTACGCTGGGCTTCATGCTCGATGCGGGCGAGCCAGACAAGCTCTGGTGGTGGGCGGGCTTTCTTCCGTTCGCGGGCTGGGCACTGGTTCCGTACGCCGCGCTTGCTCTTGTCGCGCACCGCCTGCGGTCCTCGCGTCGCTCACTCTGGGTTCTGCTCGTGGCGGCAGCCGTTCTCTCGGGCTCCGCCGCAGCGCTGCTATACCAGGCCTTCGTAACGAATATCGACGCGCAGAGCGGAATCGTCTTCGTGATCCTTCCCCTGTGGCAGCTCATCGGATGCGTACCGTTCCTGTTGCTGAGTCTCAGCCTGCGCCCGCAGCCGAATTCCGAGTTCTACGAGCTAGACTGGCCCGAGGATCCCCCGTCCGAGGCGTGAATGATGGCGTCGGTCGCGTCGGGGCTGCCAGCTGATCGGGTTGTTGATACCTTCTCGCCTCGAACGTCGGGCGGCTCGCATTCGCAGGAGGAGTCCAGCACCTTTGGACGCTCGCGCACGCAGATCCCTCGTCCTCCACGGAGTCATCGTCATCGTTCTGGGCCTGCTCGCGGGCTTCCCCTTCGCCTTCGTGATTTCAGGTGACCTCGCAGGCGAAGTCCGCGCCTGGCGCATGGCCCACCTGGAAGGCGTCCTCAACGGTCTCCTGATGCTCGGGGTGGGTGCCGCCGGGAGCTTGCTGCTCCTCAGCGCACTCCAGTCACGGGTCGTCGAGATCAGCTTGCTCGTCGCGGGCTACGGCAACGTCGTGGCCTCTATTCTCGGAGCCTCCTGCGGCGTACGCGGCCTCACGCTCGAGGGACCGGCGGCGAATCTCGTCGTGTTCCTTCTCTTCACGGCGGCCATTTTGGGCGTGTTCGTCGGCCTGGGTCTTGCGGCCCTCGGTGCGCTGCGTTCGCGCGAGGCTCGCGAACCGGACTGATGCGGCGTCTCGCGTGGCACTTCTAACGCGGAGCCGCTTCCCGGGTCTGTGGCGCTCGTTCCAGTACTGGATCGGCGGGACCGTGCACAAACCCTCTCTGTGTCTCCTCGAATACGACGGTCAGGAGAGGGTCCTGGGGTGGGCTGCTCGCTCGGGAACAGCGCGCGGGCCTGCTTGAAGCTCGACCACGTCGCGCACACCAGCATCGACATCGATCCGGTAGTGATCGAGTCTGCGCGTCGCATGCTCCGCCCCCGGTGACAGCGCATGGACGTATTCGCGCACATCGCATCGGGGGCTTTACTGGGGCGCGCGGTCAGGCCAACCGCTCCCGCGTGGGCTGCCTATACCTTCTACGGAGCGGTGGCTGGAGTCTCACCCGACGTAGATGCTCCCCTTGCGCTTGCCGGACCCGATGCCTGGGCAAAATGGCACCAGCTCTACACGCACTCCCTCGTGGGACTCGTCTGGGTTCCCCTGGCGCTCTCCCTGCTACCGTTTCGCTTCGCACCCTGGCGCACCCGCTTCCTTCTCGCGCTGGGCGGCTGGACC
>JAZDDE010000208.1:0-4130 GCA_036679495.1 Gemmatimonadota bacterium
TCCAGGATCCGACCCATGACCGACTCGACAGAGAACCAGCAGACCCGTGTCTTCTTCGACATCACCGTCGGCGGCGAAGCCGCCGGCCGCATCGTCTTCGAACTCCACTCGGACATCGTCCCCAAGACAGCCGAGAACTTCCGCGCCCTGTGCACCGGCGAGAAGGGCACCGGAGGCAGCGGCAAGCCGCTCCATTTCAAAGGCAGCAGCTTCCACCGCATCATCCCCGGCTTCATGTGCCAGGGCGGCGACTTCACCAACGGCAACGGAACCGGCGGCGAATCGATCTACGGCCACAAGTTCGAAGACGAGAACTTCGAGCTCAAGCACACCACTCCCGGTACCCTGTCGATGGCCAACGCCGGACCGGGCACCAACGGCAGCCAGTTCTTCATCTGCACCGCGGCAACGCCGTGGCTCGACGGCAAGCACGTAGTCTTCGGCCGCGTCGTCGATGGCGATGACGTCGTCGCTGCCATGGAGGCCGTTGGTTCGAGCGGTGGCGCCACGTCGAAGACCGTGACGATCGCCGACTGCGGCGATCTCGCCGAGGCATAGATCCAGGCTCGACGGGACCGCTTCGACGAAGTCGAAGGGCAGCTGGAGCCGAGCACGGTGTCGTGGCGTACATCGCCACAGGCGCCGTGCCCCAGCTCGTGTTGATCGCAGCGCTGCCTCTCGCAATTGCGGGCAGGCAGCCCCTCCCGTCGCCTATCACGCTGACCAGCCGGGAGCAGAACACGCACTGCCGCCGGCTGGGAGCCCGCCAGCGAGTCCACAGTCCTCTCGACGAACCCCCAGACTGAAGCTGCAATATCCGCCCAGACAGGCAAATAGGCAGCCTAGATGCAGGAATATCTCCCGCCGTTGCTTCCACCATTGACGAAAAGGCCGTTCGGGGTCCATATACGAGCAAAGCACTCGATCTCCCAACTAGTGATAGGCAGCGACGCCCGCAGCCTATCTTCCAGAAATCTGCATGACGCGATGGCTGTTAAGCTCAACTCCTAGTGATGATCAGCTCTTACAAGCTCGTCCCACACCTAAGAATTATTGCAGCGCCCGCCGCTGCGTTGGCAGGTGGGCTATTGCTGGGTATAGGTAGTTATGTGGCTTTGGCATGTCCCCAGCAAGAAAAGAATGACTAGGCAGCTTGGAGTGAGTCTGCTAGCAGTCGGCGCCCTCCTAGCGGCAGCGGCACTTCTGCGCTACGGGCTAGATTTCAGCGTCAATCTTGCGGTGTTGGTGTTGGGCTCGAGTTGCTTTGGTGCAGGCGTAAATGCCCGGGCTTCCGCAGGTGTCTCGGTCCGCTTGCTAGACGGCGCCTCGGCTCTTGTAGCTGGCTATGCGGCGGTGATGCTGGCGTTCCCGCCTGGCGGACTGGCCCTTCCAGTCGTCCTCCTGGCTTTCGTCGTTGCAGTGGCAGCGGCGGGCGCTCTACATGCGTTGCAGAGCGGTGAAGCCACATAACCAATCACAGCAGTGGACACGGGCCTCGCGGCCGCGCCGCTGAGTTCAAGAGCCGTTAGGCAGCAGGACACGATCGGAAATGGAGCCTGCGGAGCTTAGAAGGCAGATTCTCAACAACGGAGGCGTGTTCTGGGCCCTGGTCGGGGCCGTAGCGGGCGGGTTGTATGGATACGTCACAACCAATCCTACGGACATGATTCCTCCCATTGTCGTGGCGATACTTGGCGGCGGTCTTGGCGCTGCCGTAGGAGCAGGCGTCGGTGCAATCATAGGCGCGCTGTGGGCTCGCTATAGGCACGGGCTCTAGAGTTCATCTTCACTTCATCTTCAAACGCGAGCTGCCTAACAAGTCGCTGCAGCGGACACTGCCCTCAGCTCGCCGGGCCTATTGCTACACTTCAATCGTGAACCCCTCGATCAACTATCCACGCAGCTCGGCGGCTGGGCAGCGCCGCTGAGCTCAGAGCCGTTGGACAGCATTGGGTGAGGCCGGCTTGTTCGATCAGATCCCGTGGCGCGCAAAGCTCGCGGTAGGAGGCCTGACAGGCCTTCTCGGAGGGTTCCTTCTGGCAGGTTTCTTTACTGGTTCGTACCGGACCTGGCCCGAGGTTCGCGTCCCCTTGCTGGTGGCTGTGTTGACCGGTCTGTTCTCCCACCAAGGCCTCCGGCGTTCTCCAGCCGTCGTAAGAGCGAGACTGAAGGAGCTGTTCAGGGATTCAGCCGAGCCAGACTTGGTTAAGATCAATGAGGTGCTCTCAGAGACTGGGCATTCTGAGCTCTTCGCCGGCCATCGGAACACCGTGGACCGTTTCATGCGGGGCATGATTACTAAGGGGGAGTTCTATGGGGCAATGCGCGCGCTCGTCGACGAAGGATAGAGAGTCGGTTTGCGGTCCTCAAGCTGGACGCTGTCTAACAACTCACTGCAGCGGGCACGGGCCTGTGGCCCGCGCCGCTGAGTTCAAGAGCCGTTAGAGAGCGAGGGCGACCGGAGGCGGTAGAATGGCGAAGTGGGCAGTCACGAGAAGTTGCTTCGGCGAATCCTCGGAGGCCGCTCAGACGCCAACATCCGATTCTCGGACCTCAGAGGTCTCCTGCCCAGTCTGGGCTTTGAAGAGCGAACCCGAAGTAGTCACCACGTGTTTCGGCGCGCAGACGTCGAGGAGCGGATCAACCTTCAACGGCAGGGAAACAAGCCAAGCCCTATCAGGTTCGTCAGGTCAGAGCAGTCATTCTGCGCTACGGACTAGGAGAGGTCGGCGATGTTTAGATACGAAGTGATCATCTTCTGGAGCGCCGCGGACGAGGCGTTTGTGGCCGAGGTTCCGCAGCTTCCGGGTTGCATGGCGCACGGCGAGAGCTACGAGTCGGCTCTTGCGGAGGCTCAAGAGGCGATTGCGCTGTGGATCGAGACGGCCAAGGAGTTCGGCGACCCAATTCCCGAACCCAAGGGCCGAAGACTTCAGCTCGCCTAAGGTGAGTCGCTCTCTAACAACTCATTGCAGCGGACCCGGGCCTTCGGCCCCGCGCCGCTGAGTTCAAGGTCCGTTGGGCGGCACGGGGGAGCTTTCGTGACTGACCACCTTTCGGAAGTCTGGCTGGAGTTTTGTAGGCGGGGGTCGATCAGCTTGGGCCACCAGAAGCAGTCAGTCGAATCCTGCCTCGGGCCCGATGGCATCGTCCGTGGCCGCTACAGCGATCTGGTGCTTGATCCAACTCTCGCTCACACGGATTCGATGTATCCGTCTCACGACCACACCACTTCTCCGCGCGATCACAGCAGAATGGTCGTAGACACTCGCCTTCTGAACGACATGAAATCTCACCTGAGCCAAGAGGAGTTCTGGCTCGTTGTCGAGCACTTGTATGCCGTGGGTCGTGAGAAAGATCGAATCCCCGCTCGGTCTCCTGCGCGTTTGCCGACAGGCTGGACGCCCAGCCGACACTTCTGACCGCATATGGCCGGATCTCGCACATGGCTCAATGACGCGGCCTGCCGCCCAACAACTCACTGCAGCGGACGCGTGCCTTCGGCCCGCGCCGCTGAGTTCAAGAGCCGTTAGCCAGCTGGTGGCAGGTTGATAGACTCTGAGCATGACGAACCGCGCGAACTCAGTTTTGAGGCGGGCCATGGCTCTTGGCGAAGCGGAGCGAGCCGAGATAGCAGGCGTACTGTTGGAGAGCCTCGAGCCGCCGTCCGACGCGGGAGTGGAAGAAGCGTGGCGGAAAGAAGTGCAACGCCGGCTGGCCTCGCTGGACGCCGGTGCAACAGAGTTGATTCCCTGGGAAGAGGTTCGCGAGCAGCTCTTTGCCCGACTGAATGCCCGGTCGTAGGCTCTCCTACCTCGCGGAGGCACGCCGCGAGATGGAGGACGCCTTCGAGTGGTATCTCCTCCGCAGTCGACATGCGGCCGAGGCGTTTCTCCATGATCTTGACCACGCGGCCACACTCATCTCGGAGTCTCCAGAGGTCTGGCCTCGGTATGAGCGTGAGACCCACCGGTACATTCTTCGGCGCTTTCCTTTCGACGTCATCTATCGCGAGGCTGGCGCAGCCATCGAGATCGTCGCTGTCGCCCACCACAAAAGAAGGCCTGGCTACTGGCACGAGAGGTCAGCTGGCTAACAACTCACTGCAGCGGCCGCGGCCTGGCGGCCGC
>JAZDDE010000209.1:0-2185 GCA_036679495.1 Gemmatimonadota bacterium
CTCTCTTGCAAAGTACGCCGCGGCTTTTTTCAGAATGTCTCGCTCTTCTTGAACCCGCCGCAGCTCGGACCGAAGCTTCAAGACCTCCTTCTTGGCTTCAAGCAACTCGTCTGCGCGTTCCTCGACTTTGCTCGGTTTGACCGGCTTGACCCACCTGTAGAGGCTGTGGCTCGAGACGCCCAGACGTGCGGCGACTTCTTGGACCGAATGACCCGCTCAGTCACCTGGCGGACGGCCTCGTCCTTGAATTCGGGCGAATATCTCTGATGGCTCATGGGACTCCTTCGACTGGCTCAATAATAGCCATCGAAGTGTCCACGATCCCGGGGGAAGTCCACTCTGGAGAACCCGGGGCGGTTCAATGAAGACTGGAGACTACGCATGGGTGCATGTAGAGCGAGGATCAGTCTAGCGCTGTTGGTGACTGTGTGTCCCACGATGGCTAGGGCATCTCAGGAGTGCACTCGGCGGGACGCAATGAAGGCGGAGATGGAGGCGCATTCGGTAGGCACTTGGGACGAGCTGTATGAGTCGTTTAGACGGTATGCGCCGCAGTGTGACGAAGCTTCCATTGGCGAGGCCTATAGCGCTGCCGTTGAACGTCTGCTGACCGAGCGGTGGCATCAGCTCGAACGGCTGAGAGTGCGAACCAGCACAGACGCCACCTTTCGTGACTTCGTCATCAACCACATCGATGCGACCATTCCCGCCAAGCAGTTGCTGCTAGCTCAAGAGAACGCTCGGGACCACTGTCCAGAGGAGTCCCACGCGTTGTGCGAGAGCATCGTAGATAGGGTTTGTGAACTGCAGAGGCAGTTCCGCAAGGACGCTATTGACGAGTGACGGGTTCTGTGAACCTGCCCCGGTTTGCCGCGACACCGGATCGACACTCTGCCGCGAGGAGTCCTCTCCCCGAACCAGGCGAGGCGGCTCATGGAGGCGCCGGATGAAAGGACTCCGCTCGGCGTCCGCGACCGCGCGCTCCTCGAGACGCTCTACGGCACGGCGATCCGCCTCTCCGAGTGCCACAGTACACACTCCCGGGAGTCTGGGTCTATGAAGCAGCAGGAGTAGTTCCTGGTGGTGGCATGAGCCTCACGTGGCTCCAGCTTGGCTGGGCCGCCACCCCAGATCCGAATTGGACTGACCCGACGGAAGACTTCATAGCTGGGGGCTGGGACGCCGGCTACGACCTCCACTCCGGGACGAGCGCTGCGGTCTCGACAACGCGGGAGGACTGCTGCAAGTGAGCAGGGAATAGCAGATGGTAGTCGCGTACGTCTTCATAGGTACTGCTTTTGTTCTCATGGGGATTCTGTTAGTGCAGTCCTACGTGCGGCCCGACGCGAACGCGTTGACGAAGTACTTGCATCGGCACTGGAAGGAGCCCCCCATCAGGGTGCTAGGGACGAGCACGTGGATCACCTATGACAAGTTCTTCTTGGCCGGGGCAGTCGTACTCCTCGTGCTCGGACTGAAGCTACTTGGTGAGGTCCTGCGTAGAATGATGTGAAGGTGGTCGACGCGTCGGCGTCGGTTCGCGGTGGCCGCCTGCCGCGGCAGCTCTGACAAAGCTGAGTGCTGCCGCGCGGTGGCGGCATCTTCGTGAAATGGCCTGGAACGTCCGCGGGG
Source organism: Gemmatimonadota bacterium (assembly GCA_036679495.1). GTDB lineage: Bacteria > Gemmatimonadota > Gemmatimonadetes > Palauibacterales > Palauibacteraceae > JAZDDE01. The sequence goes on from JAZDDE010000209.1 coordinate 1,633, forward strand.
CCACGTTGGCTGTGGCGTCGTCGTTCGACCCTCGGGCCAGGTCCGCCCCGCGGACCTCGCGCCCGTCACGCGGAATGCAGGTCTCCTGCTCCTAGGGGACGTCTGTCTTGGCATTCCGCGCGCCGGGCTTCGCCCCGGCGAGGAGGCCGCTTCGGTCACGCGCCGTGAAGGGCTCTCAAGTCGGCATCACGGCGCGCGCCCTTGCGTCGTCGTCGAGCATTCCGGGCCGCGTCTTCATTGAGGCGCGCTCTTGCCGTAACGCATTACGGCAACCTGGCCCGAGGGTCCTGGCCTGTGTCCCGACGAACGCGGCCCCGCTCTTCTGCCCTGGACGGGCGCCGTCACTGCGCCCGCAACTCTCCCCACGGCCGTGAGCGTGCTCGTGCCGGCGCCCGCTGGAGGCGCCTGTGCTTTTCAACAAAGTGCGCGCCCTGTCACGTGCCCTGCAGCGAGCACGGACGGGCAAGGCACGCGCCACGGCGCGGACCTTGTTTAGGGGCGTGGTCGGCGCGCGGCGCGCCGCCGACCGTGAGGAGTCCTTGCGCGCCGCGTG
>JAZDDE010000021.1:0-2524 GCA_036679495.1 Gemmatimonadota bacterium
TTGGCAACGGCGATGCCGCCCCGGGTCGAGCCGGTGAAAGACATCATATCGACCACGCCTCGCCGAGAACCGGCGCTTCCGGCGAGCCCGCTATCCGTGCGCCCTATCGGGCCTACAGAGCACTCACCCAGGCCTGAAGACCGGCCTGGCGTTGGTTCGCGGCCGCCCGGGACCCCGACAACTCTCCGCGGACCGGAGACACGCCTCGGGTGCCTTTCGACGATCTCCTGAGTAGCTGACGGGAATGGGAGGAGAGGAGTTTGTTCTCACTCGGGATCGAAGCTCATCCTCGACGGCGAACTCAGGTCATCTGGAGTAGGGCAGCGCCTCGTACACCACGTTCTCGACGAGTCCCGCCGGATTCGGCGAGGTGTTGCGGAAGGTCACCGGCAATGTGTCGCAGGCCAGATTGCTGCCGCACGGCGTCAGGTCGAAGTGAACGTGGGGAAAGCTCCCCACGTCCCCGGTGTCGCCGGTGCGCGCGATCGGATCACCGGCCAGTACCGTGTCGCCAATCTCCACGAGATTGCCGAACTGCTCCAGGTGGATGTACTCGCTGTAGATCCCGTCCGCATGCTCGAGCTGGATCCAGTTCGAGGCAGTGAGCCCGCAGCTGCCGGCCGGCTGGCCGATGCGCAGACCGATGACGACACCGTCGCGCGCCGCAGTGACCACCGAGCCGAAGGGCATCTCCAAGTCAAAGGAGTAGCGCAGAGTCCCCTGATGACTCTGATGAGTGCAGTTACCCTGCGAGACCCGATGCGCCCGTCCGACCGGGTACGGCAGAACGTAGGGCGACGTCTGCCAGTCGGGATAGCCGCCACACGTAGAACCCGGCGGTGCCGTGGGAGGGCTGCCGCCCGAGTCACAACCAAGGGTCAGAAGGACAGCAACGACGGCGAAGATGACGACGAATCGGAGCATGGGACCGACTGAAGAGTACTCGTTCTCACTCTCGTCCACGCCCACGCTGGCCTGCATCGCATTGGGCAAGTGAGCTTGCGTCGAGTCCGGCTTCTCCCCGCGATCCTGCGGGAGGTTAACGATTCCCGGGGTGGACGGAGTTTTGGCGAACGACACCATGGGCGAACCCAACGATCTCTCGCCGGACGAGTGCAGGCTCGCTGCCGTCCGCCTATCGAGGAATCCTGGCTAGCGGTCAACGGCTCGCTCGTGCCGCTTGCCCTCCAGCCGAGGGTTGCGCCACAACGAGATTCCGGCGCCCAGCCCGGCCAGCGTGAGAACCGCCAGGTAGGCAGGTCGTGTTGTCGGCGCCTGGTCGAGACCGGGGAAGAGAGTGATCGAGAGGAAGACGAAGTAGTTCCCCGCGGTATGGAAGAGAACCGCGAGGAACACGCTGCCTCCAGAGCGCTGGAAGAACCACGTATGGAGGAATGAGAACGACAGGTTGTTGACCAGGTAGCCGACGAGGAACGCCAAGGTCATCTCGAATCTACCGGTCGCGATATAGAGGGGCAGATGCCAGAGATACCAGATCAAGCCGACAACGGTCGAGGCGACCAGCGGCCCCGTTCTCTCGAGCAAGCGCGGCAGCAGGAATCCTCGCCAGCCGATCTCCTCGCCGAGCGGGCCATCGACGACGGCGAAGAAGAGGAAGATCAACACGAGCTTCGGCAACGGTGTGCTCTCCAGATCGAGAGACATCTCGGTGCCCGCCAGATGAGCCCCGAAGAGCACGATGAGATTGCCGACCATCGGCCCGAGCAGGGCCAGGGCGAGAAGCCTGGTAGAGACTCGCCACTTCTTGACCCTCATCCAGAGTTCCAAGAGCCCCCTGCGTCCAAAGAACGCGGCGGTCGCGACGAGGGCCGCCAGAGTGGGCCCGTACCCACGAGCGGCACCCATCAGGTTCGAGGACGGATCGAAGGGCAGCACTCCCCGCTCGCGAAGTACGAAGAACCACCAGTAGAGCAACGAGAGCCCGAGGGCGATCGTCAGGAAGACGAAAATCGACCGCAGCCTCTTGCTTGCCGTCCCAGTCGCCATATAGCCTCCTCCCCGAGGATACAAGTTCGCACGGCTAGGGTGTTGCTTTCCCGTGGTGGCTATCTGGTAGTCGTTCGGCCCCGTTCGATGACTCGTCTGGGTCTGGAAAGAGCTAGTCGAGGGCTGGTGCTTGCAACTAGCGTGTCCTCGTGGGCCAGAAACCTGAGGCCGGCCGGCCATTGGGCTCGACTGTGTGCTTCGGAGCCTCGACCGGGCGCGGGGCCAGTTCGAGTGGACCAAAGAACCTACGTTGGTCGGTCCATTCCGGATCAATAGACCGTAACTCCTCACCTCTCCTGAGGGCCTCCCGTCGATGTTCCTTGGCTCAAGGACGGATCCCGCTCGAGTTGACAGCGCCCTTCGGGGCTATACCATGGCCCGCTGAAGCGGGGTGATCGGCGTGGAGAGACTCAGAGACTGGATCGTCGGTGCCGGGGTCGAGGAAGGCCTGGCCGACGCGCTAACCGCCGGGGCCGCCGGCCTGCTGGTCCTTGGACTCAGTATTGCGGCGTACTTT
>JAZDDE010000210.1:0-3324 GCA_036679495.1 Gemmatimonadota bacterium
ATACCGCAACCTCGTAGGCAGTCGCGTCGCCGACCAGGGTCCAGCTAAACGTCGGGCACCGACTTTCAACGGTAACGATGCTTTCACTGTTGCCCGGTGATACGGCACCGGGCGATCTGTCTTCGGCCGCTTCGGAGGCCGTACCCAGAAGGGCAGCTCCCAGGGCAATGAGCAAAGCTCTCTTTCGCATCAAACCTTCTCCCTTCTCCGAGTGTCGATCGTGATCGTGGTGGCCGCAGCCGACAGCGGCAAGCCGATAAAGAGAACCGCGACTTTCCTCCCGACATAGCGATGCATCATGGATTTTCTTCCTCCGTTTCTAGTCGCCGCGGTGTACGACGCCTCTACTCGTTAACGCCACGTTCCGGGGAATAGGGGGCCACCGGAGAGCCGCTCAGGCAGGTGCGCCGCTCAGGCAGGTGCCACTCGGTTCCGCCAGCAGAACGTCGTCGTTGGCGTCTTCTATGGCAGGGCGAGGCGATGATGCTTCATCCTGAAGGAAGCGCCCTGGTCGAGATCACCTGCCGAACCGTTGACGAACGGTTCTTGAGGAGCGCCGTTCTAACGTCTTGCTTGTCAATTGCCGGCTGACGCGCCGGAAATGCTTTCGCAGAGCCCAACCGGCACTTGGCTAGATGGTATGTCACGCAACTAGGCACGGTCAGGCACACGGTCTCGATTCCCTTCTCCCCGGTCATTTGTACCTATCCCCCTTCTTCAGCGAAGATAAGCTGATGGATACTTTCGGCGACCGACTGAAATCCGAGCGGGAAGATCGCGGACTGAGCATTCAGGCCGTCGCCGAGACTCTCCGCGTCGATCAGGACCGCTTGCGGGCACTCGAACGCAACGACTTCGACGCACTGTCCGATGAGGCCGTGATGATGGACTGCCTGCATGCCTACGCCGAGTGTCTGGAAGTCGACGCCGACCTGATGATCGAGGACTACGTCCAGGAGCGCGACAATCGCGTGCGCAGACCTGAGGAGGTCGGCGAGAGCGAGTCAGCCGCTCTACCCGCCGATGCGAAACGCCAGCCACGGTCTTTACTCTGGCTTCTCGCGCTGGTTGTCGTGGCGATGGCAATGCCCAGCGCCGGAACTGCGGGCCATCACCGTTCCCACCGTCCCGGGTCAATCAGGTTCAGAAACGCCCGTGGCCGTTCCCACCGCTTCTCCCGAGCCGCAGCAGCCGGCCTCCGAGGCGATCACACCGGAGTCGCTGCTCAAGACGCCGGCCGCGGTCTCGCCGACTGCCGTGGAACCGTCTGCAGATCCACCCACCCCGACAATGCTATTGATGAGTGTCACGGAATACGGTGTCGGGACCGCCGTCGAGGACCGTCGGCTCGTGGGCGGGAGCGACCGCTTCCGCGAGGGAACCCGAGTAGCGTTCTGGACCCGCGTGCTGGGCGGCACTTCCGGTCAGGGAATCGACCACGTCTGGCTTCGCGAAAGCGTCGAAGCGATGCGCATCTCCCTCGACGTCGGCGGGGCGAGTTGGAGAACGCACAGCGTCAAGACGCTCCACCAGGGCGCCGCCGGCAACTGGGCTGTCGAGGCACGAGACGAAGCGGGGCGCGTCTTAGCCCGCAGCGAGTTCATCTGCGTCCGCTGATCTGGCACTCAGAAAGCCACACTTCCCCCATTCTCGGGAACTTGTACCTGTTCCCCTCTTCCGCCGCGGGGCTAGCAACGTCCGAGAAGGGCGACTTCCATAGGAAAGGATGTCAAGGGTAAACCTCCAGGGTTCGCTCGGCACCTCTTGGCATCGAACGTCCAGTTGCGGTGTAGCTCGAGGGTTTGGACTACGGCTTCTTCTCGGTTCTCGGGATCGCTGGTCGACGGGCGCCGCTGGTATTGAAGCGGTGCGGGTTCTTCATGCCTAAGCTGAACCAGACTTCCATCAGGGCCTCGGGGGCCATCTCTTCGTTCGGTTCGGTGAGGGGGCATAGTCTTATCGTTGGGCCTCCAGAGCGAGCCCGAGTCCAGTAGCACCAGGGACCGTGCCCCTGTAGGAATGCTCCTGGCAGAACGCGCTGCGGGGACCAGTCGCCCTTCGGATACTCTCCCTCGAACCTTGAAACCAGCGAGATCGTTCCGTCGGATCGTCGAGCAGGCAAGAGTCGTACGACCTCCTCTTCGAGCGCCGCTCGTCAGTCCTTGGATGAGCTGTTCGGGTTGTACCTCTCTTTCCTCTTCCACATAGTGAGCACAGCCGCAGAGAGCTTCCTCGCCACGGTCAGCCGGGCGAGGTTGGGTCGTGTGCCGTTCTCGGTGAGTCGCACGTAGTCTGTCCAGAGCGGCTCCATCTTGAAGCGGATCACCGTCATCGCAGCGCCCTTGAAGATCCGCTTGAGCACATGGTTGCAGTCTCGATTGAGTCCGCGGGTTTGCTGGACCGGTACTCGTGCCCACCGTCCCCCGACCTTGGCCCAGTCCGACGAGGTCCGGGTGACCAGGCCGAAGCCACAGTAGGCCCAGAACTGCCGCTTGGTGCGGAATCGATGCGGCGTGATGACGATCGGCAGCAGTTGCGCCACTCGTATCGGCCCCAGCCCCGGAGCCGTTTGGAGGATGCGAGAGATCGGGTGCCGGCGTGACTCGGCGATCATCGCTTTCTCGATCCCACCACGCAGCTCCTCGATCGAGGCAAGCTCGATCCCGAGCGCTTCGACCGACTGGCGCATCCACTCGGGAAGCTCCGGAAGAGCTTCCGACTGCGCTCGAAGGCCATGCCCCGGGTAGCCCACGGCACGTCTGCGGTAGGCGCTGCGCAGGCGGTTCTTTACCCGGCCCGAGTCTACGGTCAGCATGTCGTAGGTTCTTGCGAGCTCGCGCAGCTTGGTGAAGCGCTGCGGGGCCTTGTAGACCTCGGTCTTGATCTGGCCCGTGCGCAGATGGTCCGCCAGATCCCGAGCATCGATCGCGTCGCTCTTCGATCCGGCCTTCGACTGCGGCTGCTCGACGACGAGCTCGGCAACATGCGGCTCGAGGATCTCGTGGAGCCAGGCGCTCCACTCGCCCTCCTCGAGACAGACATGCAGCTGCCCGGGAATCTGCGCGAGAGTGCCGATGAGCGCCTGGCCGTTGGTCTCGACAACGTCCTGTCGAACCTTCTTGCCAGCCGCGCTCATCGCGTAAATCGTCGAGCTCTTCGAATGGACGTCGATTCCGATGTAGCGTTGCATCGCGATCCTCCTTGGTGGGGGCTTCATGCCCGGGTTGTTTGGTGTAACCCAAGCTACGCCTCCCCGAGGAGGATCGCCAAGTCTCGTCAGACGAGTAAGGGAGACCTGCGGATCTCGACATCGCGATGCCAGGC
>JAZDDE010000211.1:0-2786 GCA_036679495.1 Gemmatimonadota bacterium
GGTAGGCGCGCAGATCCTCGAGGGCGCCCGTCTGCGCAGGTCCTTCGGAGCGGAGGTCCCGAAGCCACTGTTCGTTGGTGCGCTCCGTCCGCATACCCAGGCGAGGATACCGAACCCCGGCCGGGCCGAGGAGGCCCGCCACGCCGGGTGCTTTCCCGGCAGCCACTTGCCGGACTCCCGTTTCAGTCTGGTCCACAACCCTTCGACGCGGTAGGGGCCAGAACTCTTACCCCGGGCCTCCAAGTTTCTGCACGGGCGCTGACACCCCCTGTCCGACCCGGATCGATCGACCGCAAATCACTTTCGACAGCGCGAGCGAAAGATCTCCGTCGATCGCGGCGTCTCACCGGCAGACACCAGGGCTCTCGGGCCCAATCAAAAAAGGAGATGACCATGAACCTCGAACACCTGGAAACGAGTCTCAACGCTGAGACACAGAGCGGCAACATCCTTGGCGCACTCGAGAAGTTCTACGCCGACCACTGCACATTTGAAGAAGGCGACGGATCGCGGCGCGAAGATCGCGCGGCGCAGCACGCCCACCTGAGCGCTTTCTTCGCGACGCTCGAGGGGTTCAACGGCGCGACGCTGCACGGCCAGGCCGTGGGCGACGACATCACGATCAGCGAGTGGACCTTCGACATGACCGGTCCGGGCGGCACGTCCATCGTGTGGAACGAGGTACTCGTGCGCCGCTGGCGCCATTCGAAGGTGGTGTCGGAGCGCTTCTACCAGGCGCAGTAGCCCTGAGAGGCGAGCTGCAGATTTCGACTGTCCGAATGAACCCGCTCCGCACACTGCGGAGCCCAACCAAGAAAGAGAGAGAAGACCATGATGAAGAGAACCCTCGCGATCACGATCGCATCGCTGGCCATGTGGGCCGGATCCGCCGTGGCGGCCTCGGTGGAGCACAGCACGACAGCCGTCAGCGGCTACGACGTCGTCTCCTACCGGACGGGCGAGAAGCCCGTGCGCGGCAACGGTAACCATCTCGTCGTGCACGAAAGCGTGACCTACCTCTTCCAGAACGAAGAGAACCGAAAGGCCTTCGAAAAGAACCCGCAGCGCTACGTCCCTGCCTACGGCGGCTACTGCGCATTCGGTGTGTCCGTGGGCAAGAAGTTCGTAGGTGATCCGGACGTGTGGCGTGTGGTAGACGGGCGCCTCTACCTGAACCTCGACACCAAGATCCAGGAAGAGTGGGTGAAGGACGTTCCTGGGAATATCCTGAAAGCCGACGTCCGTTGGGAGGAGATCCGGGACAAGGATCCGGCGTCGCTCTAGGACGGTGCCGGAGCGGCGCAACCCACTGCGGCGCCGCTCCGGCGCTCATTGTACGCGACGGCAACATCGGTCCTGGCCGAGTCTCATGCGCTTCCTCGTGAACAGTTCAAGATCCGGGAAATGTCGGGTAAGGATTCCGAGCGATGCGGCGTCTAAACGGCTGACCAAATTGTTGACCAGACGCGGCAGCAGGACGCCGAAGGCGCTGCACTCCGCCGAGCGGGATCGCGCCTGAGTTAGAGGTCGTCCTCACCACGCTCGCTTGGGGCTTCAGACGGGCGACTGGAGTCCTTGACGATGGTCCGTCTTAGGCGCTCGAGGGTGGACGGGTCCTCGGATTCCTCTCGCCACAACCCCCGTGCGGTGGTGCCGATGGCACGGAGCTGTCGTGCGTACTGGCGGCAGTGACGGCACGTCAGCAGGTGCAGTTGTAGAGCGAGGCGACGACCCCGGGTGTATTCATCCAGCTCGCCGCTTGCCACAATGCGCGCCACCTCCTTGCAGCTAAGCATCTGCTCTACCCCCCACACCTTTCGCCTCGAGGCATTCTCGAAGTCGGTTCCGGGCGCGGTAGAGAAGCACCCCCAAGTTAGTGATGGTCACCTCGAGGATCTTACAGATCTCGTTGCTCTCGAGTTCTTCCACCTCCCGGAGGATGAAGGCCATGCGCTGCTTCGTGGGCAGGCCCTCAAGGCACTCCTCGATCCCCCCGCGGATCTCGGCGTCGTAGAGCCGGGCGTCCACCGGGCGAGGCGGCTGAGCCCACTTTCCGTCCGGCGCGAAGCGCTTTTCGACCACTTCGTCGATGTCCTCCAGTTGCGCGGCCCGGTGTTCGTCACGGCGCGCCTCGGAGATCTTCTTGTAGAGGATCCCGAACAGCCACGTACGCACGTGTGACCTGCCTTCGAAGCGCGGCGCGGCCTCGATCAATGTGGCGAAGGTGGCCTGCGTCACATCCTCCGCGCGCTGCGGGTCCAACCCCGCGCCCCGGGCAGCTCGAAGGATTTGGGCCAGGTACGCACCGGTAACGGCCTGGAGCGCCTCGGCGTCCCGCTGACGGATGCGCTCGGCGAAATCTGGATCGTCGATTGCTGCCGAGACGTTCGTCACCGCGGGGCTCCTAGTCGGCACGGCACCAGAGTGTAAGAAACCGAGGCGACGGCGCACTCACAGATGAGGCCGGAACGGAACCGGCAACCAGAGGACGAAAACGGAACCCTCGAAACTCTAACACACGTAGAAATGAGATGAACATTCGTAGAACGATCACAGCGACAGCGATCGCAGCGGCGATGGCAGGCCTCTCGATGGGTCTTGCCGCGGGCTCGGCAGGAGCGTCCGAACACGACGCGGTGGAGAGCAACGGCTGCAACGCGCAGCAAGACAAGGACTCGGCCAACAGCTGTAGCGGTGTCGACGATCACAAGAAGGACGGCGACAAGGTAGCCGACGCCAACGGCTGCGGCGGCCCCAACGGTTGCGGCGCTGAGAAGTGACAACCC
>JAZDDE010000212.1:0-6224 GCA_036679495.1 Gemmatimonadota bacterium
TGGGTTTGCTGCTCAGTTCCCGACGAATTCGGAGAGCTGAACGCCATGTCTTCGCGCAACCATTTCAGCTGCCTTCTCACCGATCATGATCGCCGCCGCATTGGTGTTGCCACTGACGATGTTCGGCATCACGCTGGTGTCGGCAATGCTGAGATTCCCGACACCTCTCACGCGCAAGTCCGGATCGACAACGTCACCGATCCTGCAGGTGCAGGACAGATGGTAGACAGTCAGGGAGTAGTGCAGCGCCAGATCTTCCAAGAGTGCATCGCTCGGCCGCTCGCCAGGGCTGTAGCCATGCTTCTCTGCCAGCTTCGGTGGCATGTTCAAGGCCCCTAGCCTGCCCGGCCCCGGCCAGTTCTCGGCCAGCTCGAGTGAACGCCGTATCACCGCGACCATGACCTCGAGATCATGAGGATCCGCGAAGTAGTTCATGTTGATTTTCGGCGCAGTCTCCGGATCCGCGCTCACCAGGACAATCTCGCCCTCGCTGCGCGGCAAGGCCAGATAGGCAAGCAGGGAAATCCCTTCGAAATCGTCGGCCGTCATCCTGGCCGGGTCAGCACAGAACTCCGCCGCTTCGGTTCGTTCAAGCTCGCGCATTTCGTCTTCGGTGGAGAACGCCACAAAAAGACCGATCTGCGCATCGTGGCTGTGCGGATCGCCCAGGCCCGTCGAATAGAAGACCGTGGCCTCGTACATTGACGACGCCGCAAGGCCGGTGCCGGTCCTGTTCCATTGCTCCAGGCATCGCTGCGCTGCGGACTTGAGCTCCGCCAATTCGCCGGTCAGTTTGGCGTCGTCTGCCGGGTCCGCGGGCAGTGGCCCTTCCGGCTCCCGCAGCGCGTCCGGCCCTGCGGCCAGGCAGATCGCCATACGTGAGATACCGATGCCGGGTGCGGGATAAGACAGGGTGTAGTACAGGTGATCCCGCAGATGTTTGCCGACACCGGGCAGGTCGAGAACGCAAGGCACGTTCGCCGCTTCCAGCTCCTGGCGCGGACCGATCCCCGACAGCATCAGGATGTGCGGCGAGCCTACCGCTCCGGCACACAGGATCACCTCGCGTGACGCGGTGATTGTCTCTCTCTTGCCGGTATGGCTCCGGTATTCAATGCCTCTTACAGAGAGGTCGTCGCCAGCACCATCCAGCGTCACCCGCGTGACCTGAGCCCGCGTGATGATGGTCAGGTTGGGCCGTTCTTCGGCCTCACCTTCCAGAAATGCTCGGTATGTGCTGGATCTCCTGCCATCGCGTGTCGTCGTCTGAAACAGCGACGCGACCCCGGCTGGCCCGCCCCGATCCCGCCCGTTGTAGTCGCCCGACGGGATACCCACGGCCTCGGCTGCCGCGACAAATGCGTGCGATGCCGCCAACACGGGCGATCGCACAGACACACCCAGCGGTCCGTCGCGTCCATGCGCGCCACGGTCGACAACGATTTCATCGCTCGGCACGAACCCTTCGCTCTTGCGGAAATAGGGCAGCACCTCTTCATAACTCCATCCGATGGCCCCAGCCTCGGACCAGGCATCGAAATCGCCCGGGTGCCCTCGTACATAGGCCATGTAGTTCATACCCGACGAGCCACCCAGCATCTTGCCGCGCGGCACGGGCATGCTCCTCAGACCTCAACGTAGACCAGACTCTTAGACCAGTGTGAGGAGCGACTGCGGCTAGCTCGCCTGCACTCCCAATCCAGGTTGGAACCTGCTCAGTATTCGCCTGACAGCTCAAGGCAGGGTCCCCAACCGCCGGCAGCGAATCAACCACTGAGCCGCTCCGGGATTTTCGTTTTCCTTACGATCCAGACTTCCTCCGTTGGCCAGTGTGTAGCCCATACCGAGCTCTACAAGGCCAAACGCCAGGGAAGGAACCGGTTGAGGTGTGGGCTAATCCGCACGACCCGTGCACCACGGTACACGACACCGAGGTACGCTAGAGTCACCGCACTTTGATCGGTCGCACTCTCGCTCACTTCAAGATCACGGCCAAGCTCGGTGAAGGCGGGATGGGTGAGGTGTATCGAGCCACCGACACCAAGCTAGGCAGGGAGGTGGCGATCAAAGCGCTGCCGGAGGATCTCGGCAACGACGCCGAGCGCCTGGCCCGCTTCGACCGCGAGGCTCGCGTCCTGGCCTCGCTCAAGCACTCCGCGATCGCGGCCATCCACGCTGTCGAGAACGAGGAGTCGCTCCACTTCCTGGTGATGGAGTTGGTCGAGGGCGAGGACCTAGCCAAGCGGATTGCGCGCGGCCCGATCCCGCTCGGCGAAACCCTTGCCATTGCTGTGCAGATCGCCGAGGGGCTCGAGTCAGCCCATGACCAGGGCGTCGTCCATCGGGACTTGAAGCCTGCCAACCTGATGCTGGGACCCGACGGTAAGGTGAAGATCCTCGATTTCGGCCTGGCCAAGGCGCTCGAAGGATCAGGTTCGGCTCTCGCAGTCGATGTCTCGACATCGCCAACCCTGACAGCACAAATGACCCGACAAGGCGTCCTTCTCGGTACCGCCGGCTACATGAGCCCGGAGCAGGCCCGCGGCAGCGAGGTCGACAAGCGCGCGGACATCTGGGCGTTCGGCGTCGTGCTCTACGAGATGCTGACGGGAGCAGGTGCCTTCCGGGGCGACAGCGTCGCTGAGGCGATGGCGTCGGTGCTGAAGGTCGAGCCGGACTTCGACAGATTGCCTGCTGGCACGCCTCGCGGCGTTCGTCGCGTCTTGCGCCGGTGCCTGGAGAAGGACGCGAATCGGCGCCTGCACGACATCGCGGACGCGAGGATCGAACTCGAAGAGGTCGATCCGGAGGCCCTCGAAGAAGCCATAGGCGCGCGAGCCGACGCCGCAAGCGTTCGGAGCCGAAGCGCCGTTTTCCTTCGTGCCGGGGTCGCTGGTCTCATCGGTCTGATCGTCGGCGCGCTGGCGTGGTCCTGGGCCGGTAGCAAGGCACCGCCAGGGGGCGATGCCGCGCCGACGCTCGTTCGTCGTTCGCTCATCCCGCTGCCTGAAGGCAAGCCGTTGCTCCCAACGGACAGTGTCGCCCTTTCGCCCGACGGCTCGAAGCTCGCGATCGCAGCCGGGCTCGACACGCCCATGCTCTACCTCCGCCGGCTCGATTCAGATGAGATGGAGCCGATCCCGGGTACGGAAGGGGCCGTGGCACCGTTCTTCTCGCCCGACGGCGACGCGCTGGGGTTTCTGGATATGGACCACGTGAAGAAGGTCTCACTGCGAGGTGGGGCCCGCGACATCACCGTGCTCTGTGAGGCCCCGGCGGGCTTCCGCGGCGCCTGGAGCGATGACGGCTGGATCTACTTCACCTTCGGAGAGAGCCGTTTGGCGCGCGTCCGCGAGACCGGCGGGGAGGTCGAAGAGTTCGGGAACGCCGGCGATGTCTTTCACACGAGCCCGCTACCGCAGGGAAAAGGGATGCTCTTGACCGTTCACAGCACGGACCGCCATTCGACCCGCAAAGATACGTCTCAGATCGCGGTGCTCTCGCCTGATGGCCAAACGGTCAAGCCGATTCTCGAGGGTGGCTACAACGCTCGCTACCTGCCGACGGGCCACCTCGTGTTCTTACGTGGCGGCGGCCTGTTCGCAGTGCCATTCGATCTCGAGCTTCTCGAAACGTCTGGCCGGGAAGTGAGCGTGCAGCCACGGGTGTGGTCCGATTCGATTTGGGGCACTTCGCACTACGCGACGTCCTCCGACGGAACCCTGATCTACGTATCCGCCGGCGACTTCGCCAGAACGGTCCTGACGTGGGTCGACTTGGAGACCGGCGAGAGCGAGCCGCTCGCTATCCCACCAGGCCTCTACAACACCTTCAACCTGTCAGCAGACGGCAGGCGACTGGCGATCCAGGACTTGAGTGGCGCGCAGGATCAGATCTGGATCTACGATCTAGAGCGAGACGCGTTCACCCGCCTCACGCTCGAGGGCGCGAGCTTCTACCCTGCCTGGTCGCACGATGGCAGTGAAGTCTTCTTCTCCTCGAACCGCGACGGCCAGGTTCGCCTCTACCGGCAGCCCGTCGATAGCAGCGTCCCCGCGACGCGACTGCTGACCGACGAGCAGGAAGCTCTCATGGAGGCCAACGTCCGCTGGCCGAGCTCCGCCACTCCCGACGGCAAGTACGTCATCATCTACACTTGGGGGCACCCTGAGCGTGGCGGAGATCTGTGGAAGGTCCCTCTCGACGGGTCGAGCGATCCCGAGGTACTCCTGGCGACGGAGCACAACGAGATCATCCCCCAGGTTTCTCCGGACGGCAGGTGGTATTCCTATCAGTCCGATCAGAAAGGCGTGTACCAGACCATGGTCCGGCAGTTCGACCACGGGCAGGATCGCGAGTGGAACATCTCCGGCGGCCTGGGCTACGATCCACGATGGACCCCGAGCGGCGATGCCATCTTGTTCTGGAAGGGCTTCAAGAGCCTGATGCGGAGCCCGGTCACGATCGGCGAAAAGTTGACGGTGGGGACTCCTACCAAGTTGCGGGACATCCGCTTCCACGACGCGGCCGGGAGTTCGCTCGCGATCTCACCGGACGGCAAGCGCGTGCTCGTTCAAGAGCCGGTAGAGGTCGACTTGTGGGACGACGTGCCGATGACCCTGGTGACCGGATGGTCGGACGAAGTGGCGCGCCTCGCGCCGCAGGGGAAGTGAAGCGCATGGGATCGCAACCCTGTCAGCAAGCTATGGGCCGTTGACTTATTGCCGGTTGCTGCCGTCTGTGGACACTTGTTGTGCCCGAGCGCGCCCAGGCGGCCGTTCCGGGATTCTCGTTTTCCTTACGATCCAGACTCGCAAACCCGTTGGCGCTGAGGAGCGAGATCCAGTCGCCGTGAGTGAGGTGAAACTCCGTTTCACCTGGGCAATCCGGCCAAATCGTCCTGTGCATACCAAAGTAGGGGCGTAGAAGTTCTGTTCCGAACCCATCTGATGCATAGTCCGGCGCACAGATCACCGCTAGCGCGGAATTGGTCAAAAAAACCAGGCTTCCGCCGACCCTTAACAGACGTGCTGCTTCTGGAATCCACCGAAAAGGGTCGGACCACAAGGCTGCGCCGTATTCTGATATTGCAAAGTCGAAGCTCGCGTCCGGATACGGAACGGACTCGGCGAGCTCGATAACGAAATTAAGCTGGTGTTCGTTCTGTAGCCGCCTAGCCGTTTCCAGCTGGTTTGGTGACGGATCCAATGCAACCACTTTCGCTCCGCGCCGGCACATCCAAGCCGAAACATAGGCGGTCCCGCAGCCAAGCTCGACGCAATCGAGTTGAGACATGTCTTCTGGGAGAAGCCCGACGTCACTCTCAGGGATGCCCCAGATTCCCCAATGCGGCTGATCGCTTGCCCAGGAATTCTCCCCCATGACGGCGAAGTCTGCGGCCTTCTTTTGCCAAGCTTCGACGTTTCCTTGCAGGTATTCTGGCCGCTGATCGTTCATGTCGCTCAAATCTCAGGTGACATCGGAAAGAGTCATCCCTTCGTCGCATCAAGGTGAAACGCTACGGTCTCGATTGAGATGAGATGATACATCCCGTTTTCGACCGACGAATTAGGACGCAGGATGGCAAACGTGGAGACACATGGTGACCCTAATGGTTCCAAGTTGGAACCAGATTCGGGAGTGGTTAGTTGAATTGAGCGGGCTAGCTGCGGCTTCTACTCTTGGGGCGCACCAGGCGTTTGGACCAGGCTGAAGGACGACAGCCGCCGATTCCTCCGCACTCCCAATCCAGGTTGGAACCAGCCTAGTATTCCCCTTCTATGAATCGGTCGGTGATTTCAAGGATTGTTTCTGTCAGTGGCGTCTCCTTGCGAGGCTAGGTCTTCGTGAGTCCTGGAGCTAGACCGAGATCGGGACGAGCTTCTATCCGCACTCTGAGTGGCCCTGCAGTTGAGCCGGTGCATGTTGAGTTATCCGTCGCGGTGCGGTCGCTCCCAGGCTGGCACACGAAGTCTTTCGCTTCGACGCGAATGTCGGAGTCGCCGTTATCTCATCGTCCTTGCTCTCTTCTCTTCTAGGCCGCGTTAGGAAACGGCTCGTAGCTCTCTCCCGACACCCACAGATGGTGCATCACGATGCCGAGCTTGCGAGCCAGCCCGACAGCGGCTTTGGCTTTGCCGACGCGACGCTCGAGCTGCGTCGACCAGCGCTTGAGCGCCGTGTCCCGCTTGGCCAAGAAGCTTGCGTACGCCGCCTGCACCAGA
>JAZDDE010000213.1:0-9449 GCA_036679495.1 Gemmatimonadota bacterium
GAGTCCGTTGGCGAGAAACTCGCCCCACTGGATGTCGCCGAACTTGATCCCCCCATTGGCGTTCATGAGTCGACGCAAGGTCGTCTTCCCGAGTAGTAGGAACTGAGCGAATCGCTCGCTCGTGAGCCCGGATCCGAATGCGCCCAAGAGCCGATCGAGTCCGCTTACAATCGGGTTGTTCAGGAACGGAATCCGAGCCGCTCGCGAGAGCGCCCGGAAGATGTCCCACTCTGCTCGGGCCTCCCCGCAGGGTTCCACGAGCTTCGGCTTCCACTCGAGGTACGGATACGGTTCGAAAGTCGACGTCAAGAAGTGAAGCCCGCCCTTCTCGTAGATTGTTGCCGCTGGGAGATTGTAGTCGGCAAAAGTCCCGGTATCAGACAGGTACAGATCCACGGTGACAAGAAGATCGAGCCGGTTGAGCGCCCTTTCCATTTTCTCGGTGTTCGGGAAGGTCAGGACCGGATTCCCTCCCACCACCACCAACGCGCGGATCCTGTCGGGATCGTCACTCAAGACGTCGTCGGCGAAGACTGTTGCTGGCGGGCGTGAGAGCGTTGAGTGTCTGGACGGCCCACTCCGTGAGCGTTGTGTTGTAGCTCGTCTGAACGCCCACTCGCGTCGTCACAAAAGCAGCTTCAGCTGCACTGAATTCGTCTGCAAGCCGAGCGATGGTGCGACTGGGAACGCCGGTGATCTCGGCGGCGTGATCCAGCTGGAAGTCCCGAATTAGGTCCTGCCAGGCGTCAAGCCCCGTGGTGTGCTTGGCTGTGAACTCTCGGCTGTACGTGTCGGTCGCAAGGATACGAGAAATCATGCCGATCAAGAGGAAGAGATCTGTTCCTGGGCGGATCGGGATGTGCTCATCGGCAACCCTAGCGGTCTCCGTTCGCCGCGGGTCGACGACCACGACCTTCCCACCTCGCTGCTGGATCGATTTGAAGTCGCCACCGATGCGCGGGCGCCGCTGGAGGAGCGTCATCCCCTGGGTTACAAGGGGATTGGTCCCCAGCAGAAGCGCGAAGCTGGCGTGCGCGGCGTCGGGTTGGAGAATGATGTTCTCGTTGCCGAGCATCCTCTCAGCGACGGCGCCGCGGTCCGTGTATTCAAGTGATAGAACGTTGAAGGAGTTCGGGGAGCCGAAGGCCGAACAGAAGGTGTTGGTCAGCGAGATCGTGGTGCTATCACAAGCATTTCCCCAGTAGGTCGCAATCGCATTAGGTCCATGAGCATCG
Organism: Gemmatimonadota bacterium; assembly: GCA_036679495.1. Taxonomy (GTDB): domain Bacteria; phylum Gemmatimonadota; class Gemmatimonadetes; order Palauibacterales; family Palauibacteraceae; genus JAZDDE01. The sequence continues at coordinate 1,236 of JAZDDE010000213.1, forward strand.
CGTATAGCGCGGAGCTGCCCTCCGATCTCGTCGATCGCGGTATCCCACGAGACCTGTTCCCAGCCAGACGCCTTCCGCCGGACAGGATGCAGGAGCCGATCCGGGTCGTACTGATAATCGAGGACGCGCATGCCCTTGATGCACGCATATCCTTTCGAGATCGGGTGGGAGTGATCCGGGCGCACGGCGACCATGCGCCCGTCATCGACATCGATTTCCAGACCACAGAACGGTTCACAGGCCCCGACCTTACACGTCGCTCGGTGCGTACGCATTTTACCTCCCTCCTTTTAGCCTAGCATGTCATTCTGTCTTGGGTTTTAGTCCCACTGAAACGGGATTCGGACGCTGAGGACGGCGATGAAGTCGGTCTCGACCTGCTGTCCCTTCAGGTTTTGGGCGATCGGAATCTGGAGCGAAGCCTCCAGAATCCAGCGGAGTGCCGTAAGCTGGATCCCGGGCGAGAGGAAGAGCGTGGTCCCGCCGGAGTCGCGAAGCGTGCGACCGTGGAGACGAGAGTGGGCGGCCCAGGCACCGTTCAGTTCCAACACACCGTTGAGCTGAAGGAGCCGGGGCCCGAAGCGCTCGGGCCACAGGCGGTAGCGGTAGGCAACGTCGTACCGGAGTCTGTCTCCCGTCTCGCGACCGTGGCGGCGCGTCCCGAGCGTGTAGAGCCCATCGACGTCCAGCTCGTGCCGGTTCGCGGCCCAGGTAGCGACCCCGCCCACAATCGGATCAAAGGTCTGGGTTCCGAAGCGATCGGCTCCCGTGGCGAGCTTCATGCCCGCGAGGAGAGCCACACGGCGCGTGGAGAGCGGTGCGTAATCATCGACGTAGAGCATGTGTCGGGCGAGGAGCGTCACATCCCCGAACGCTGGGTCCGTATGCCGTCGGCCTGGAGCCCCATCGACTTTCCGGTGGAGCAGGACCGGGAGAGTTGCGAACAGGCTAAGTTCCGGTGTGAGTCCCAGCACCAGGGTCTGTGTGGAGACGGTGGTCCGAATCTTCCGGTCGAGTGGGCTCGGATCCTCACTCGCTCGCGCCCATCGGATCTGAGTGCGGGAGATCCCCTCGCCTTTGGCCACCGGGAGCGCGACGTTCGTGTTGATCCCCTGAGCCCACGAGAGAGCGGGGATCAGCAAGGCCAATACGGCTACGCAGAACCGAACGGACTTCAAGGTCGTCGATTCGCGGCTGCTGCGATCTCGCCGACGTCCAGCTCCGTTGGGAGCGCATGGAAGTCGGTGACCGTGCCACTCGCCACAACCTGGCCCGGGCGGCCCTCGAGGCGCGCCGCCGACGGGGTGTCATGCTCCTCAAGCCCTTCGAACACCTGAATTCGATCGTTTCCAAAGTCCACAACGTAGATCCTTCCCGCTGGGCCAATATCAAGGTCCGTGGGGCGCTCGAACTCGCCGATACCAGCGCCCTGATAGCCGAACTCCGTGAGCCAGTGGCCCTCCGCGTCAAAGACTTGAATGCGGTGGTTCTTGAAGTCGGAAACGAAGATGTGCCCTGCGCTGTCCGTGGCCACTCCCACCGCTACCCGAAACCATCCGTGCCGACTGCCAGCCAGGCCGAACCCAAGGGGACCTCCCCAGGCGCGTACCACGTCGCCCGTAGGAGAAAACACCTGCACCCGGTTGTTGTAAGCGTCGGCCACAACGAGGTCGCCACGAAGCCAAGCTATGTCGGTCGGGTAGTGAAGACGCCCCTCCCATACTCGTCCGGACGTACCCACAACCCCGATGTATTCCCCCTTCGCTCCAAAATGCACAACGCGGTCGTTGTAAAAGTCTGCGACATACACATCTCCACTTGGAGACACCAAAACACCCGCAGCCCCGTCGAAGCTTCCTGCGGGCGTCCCCTCTCCCTGGATCGTGCGAACGAGTTCGCCGCGCGGCCTGAAAACCTGAACCCGGTCTCCCCCGAGTTCCGCCACGTAGAGCAGGCCAGCCGCGTCGATGTCGATGTCCATGGGTCGGCGGAACTCACCCGGCTCGTCTCCAGAGTGACCAAACGTCCATAGGAACTCGCCGTCCGCTCGAAATGCTTGAATTCGATCGTTTCCCGAATCGGCTACGAACACAGTGCCATCGGTCCCAACGGCGATCCCGGACGGACGAAACAGGTGCCCCGGTTCGTGTCCAGACTCTCCCCAGGCCAGAACGAACTGTGGCGTCTTAACCTGCGCGCTCGTGCTGCACGCTATGACCAAGAGCAGAGCGGCGAGAAGCAGGAACGTCCTCATACCGTCCAGAACCCGAGACGGAAGCTCCAGACCAGGGGCACGGTTACCGCTGCGGCGACCGTGACCCGCCGGACCCAGCGCGGCCCGTGCCTTCGAATCAGACTCAGGTAAAGTGCGCGGCCTAGAAATCCCAGGCTTACGCTGAGAAAGAGGGGCGTTGCACTCTTTAAACCCGCACCGATCCCCGCAACCGCCACGCCAGAAACAGAGAACACCGCAGGAGCGATGCAACACCACGGAAGCGCTGTCACGCCTGAAACTACGTTAGAGCGCATTGGAGAAGGCATTACCGGGTACTTCCACCCGACGATTCCGTACCGATGAGCAGAAGGCCCGGCAGCCCATCGACCTTTCCCTGCGCCGTACCGTTTACCACCACCACGCCAGCCCCCGCTGATGCCCGAAGCTTCTCGAGCGCCTCCCCGACAAGGGGCGCCCCATCGTTCTTTCCATCCAAAAGCAAGAACCGTACGTTCCGACCCGCATCAAGAACCGGGGTGTCGCTATCTCGTGCAAGCGTCCCACGCACCTTCAACTGAAGCCCAGAGATTTTGAAGCCAGCGTCCTTTACGGCAGCTTCAATGTCACTTGCCGAGGCGCCGTTTTCCGGAGAGAAGACGAGGTCAATCCGCCCCTCATCGAGGAAGACGGTCAGTTCCTGAACGCCCTCGATTGCCCGAAGCTTCTTCTCGATACCGAACGCGCAAAACGGGCACGCCATTCCGTTGACTTTGAGCTCTGCCTCGAGAAGCTCCGCTCGAGACGACAGCGGGACCCATACACACAGCGTGAGTGCGACGAACCACGCTGCACGCATAAGCGAGCGACTGCCCTTCTTCATGATCTTCCCTCCTTAGAAAGGGTACGGAGGATCGAGCATCTGCTTGTCGGTCCGTCTCCAGGGCACTCTTCGGTGACCTTTCGAAGAGCTCTTCGCATGCGTTGAAGGGCTCGGATTCTTTCCTCGATGTCCGCGAGCCTGTTTTCCGCTAGTTGCTTCACATCGCCTGCTGTCGCCTCGGGGTCTGTCTCAAGGGCAATGAGCTCTCGAATCTCCTTCAGGGAGAACCCGAGCTCCTTGGCTCGTCTGATAAACCGGAGGTGCACTACGACGTCCGGGGAGTACTCGCGATACCCCGAAGGCCGGCGAGCCGGCTTGGCCAGCAGCCCCTCACGTTCATAGAACCGCACCGCGTCTATGCCGACGCCCGCCGTCTTTGCCACTTGCCCGATCTTCATGGCGCCTACCTCCATGCGGAAGAGTATAGACTCTAGACTATAGGCTAGAGTCAAGTGTTGGCTTGAAAATGGTTTCGGCCGCCAGGGGGCCCCCCTTGAACCCGAACCTGCGCCAGGCTCTCCGAAGTCAAGGCATCCCTGCCTATCTCAACCCCTTAGCGCGATCTCGCGGGGGTCGAGACACCTCATGTGGGTCGTTCCCGGGGGGCCGCGTAAGGGATATCTACAGCTACGAATCGGGGCTTATCTTTCCTGGACTTAGGCCCGTGGGTGCGCGAGCCAAGGCGGTCGCCTCGGCATAGCTGACTCGTCATACCCGGTAGAATAGAACCCGATGTCAGACGAGCCTGTAGACGTACTGATCGTGGGCGCCGGTGCGTCCGGCGCTGCGATGGCGTGGAGCCTCGCGGATACGCGGATGAAGATTCTGTGTCTCGAGCAGGGCGACTGGATGGATCCGGCCAGCTACCCGAGCGCGAGCGCCGACTGGGAGCTTCGCCGCTTCGGCGATTTCGGTCTCAGCCCCAATCATCGCGGGCGGCGCGAGGACTACCCCATCAATGATTCCGAATCGCCGATCGCGGTCTCGAATTTCAACGCGGTTGGTGGAAGCACCATCCTGTATGCAGCCCACTTTCCGCGCTGGCATCCCTCGGACTTCAAGGTCAAAACGCTGGACGGCGTGGCGGACGATTGGCCGCTCGACTACGAGCGGCTGGAGCCGTACTACGTTCAGAACGATCGCATGATGGGGGTTTCGGGACTGGCCGGGGACCCCGCTTATCCCCCGAAGCAGATGCCGCTGCCCCCCGTCTCGCTTGGCAAGCTGGGCCATACCCTCGCGAGGGGATTCAACAAGCTCGGATGGCACTGGTGGCCGTCGGACAGCGCGATCGCGACTCAGGCCTACGAAGGCCGTGCGCCGTGCATCAATCTGGGCCCGTGCATCATGGGATGCGCCCAGGGTGCCAAGGCCAGCACCGACGTCACCTACTGGCCCGCGGCCCTGCGGGCCGGCGTGGAGCTCCGGACCCGCTCCAGGGTGCGCGAGATCACGATCGCCGAAAACGGCATGGCGGACGGGGTCATCTACTACGATGCGGATGGGGTGGAGCGCAAACAGAAGGCCGAGGTCGTCGTGCTCGCGTGCAACGGCATCGGCACGCCCCGACTGCTCCTGAACTCTCGTTCCAAGCTCTTTCCCGATGGGCTGGCCAATCGCAGCGGCTTAGTGGGCAAGAATCTGATGTTCCACCCCTATGCCATGGTGATCGGTCTCTTCGACGAGCCACTCGAAGGGTACAAGGGACCTACCGGGTGCTGCATCATGAGTCAAGAGTTCTACGAGACAGACCCGACTCGTGGCTTCGTGCGCGGCTACTCCTTCGAGATCTTGAGGGGGATGGCGCCCGTAGCCACGGCTCTGTGGGGCATGTCGTTGGGACGCATTCCGTGGGGAGCGGAGCATCACCGGGCTTATGCCGATCTCTTCGATCGGACCGCGGGAATGGTCGTGATCTGCGAGGATCTTCCGGAAAGCCACAACCGCGTCACACTCGATCCCGACCTCGTCGACTCCGACGGCATTCCGGCCCCGAAGGTCACCTATCGGCTGAGTGAGAACAGCACGAAGATGCTCGAGCACTGTGTGGCCCGAGCCGAGGAGGTATTGGAAGCCTCCGGTGCCAGGAGCACTACCGCGGAGGCGCCCCTGCGACCCGCCGGATGGCACCTGATGGGAACCGCCCGAATGGGTACGGACAGCAGCAAATCGGTCGTCAACGAGTGGGGGCGTTCTCACGACGTCCCGAACCTCTTCATCATCGACGGCAGCATCTTCGTGACGGCAGCGGCCGTAAACCCCACATGTACTATCCAAGCCTTGACCCTGTACATTGCGGATATGATCAAGAAAAACCTCGCCAACCTGTTCGATTGACGGCTGAGAGAGATCTGACATGAGCGAAGACGCGAGCGATCCCGGTTTCACCGACGATGAAGAGCGCGCACTTTCAGCTGTTCTGGACGAGATCATCCCGCCCAGCAGTGACGGACGATTCCCAGGGGCAGGCGAGCTCGGTCTCTCCCGCTACATCGAGCAGACCCAGCGCCGGAATCCCGACCTCGGGCCCGTGATCCAGCAGGGCCTCTCGGCCATCGACGACCTCGCTTGCAGCCGAAGTCCGCAGGGTTTTTCAGCGCTCTCGAAGCAGGACAGGTTGGACGTGCTGAACGAGCTCGCCTCCACGCAGCCCGGTTTCTTCCCGAGCCTGATCTTCCATACCTACGTTGGCTACTACCAGAACGATCGAGTCGTCGAAGCTCTGGGACTCGAGGCACGTCCGCCTTTTCCCAAAGGGTACGAGATGGAGGCGAACGACTTCACACTCCTGGATGGAGTTCGCCAGCGCCCCAAGCTCTACAGGGTCTGGTGAGATCTGTACTTCACCGTCAGAAAGATGCGATCGCCCGAGGAGGGATAGTAGGTCGAGGCCCCTTCTGGCTGGCTTCGAAATTACTCCTCGCGAGTTAGCAATGAGAGCATCGTTCTGCGAACACGGCGCCGTACGTCTGCCACGTCTTCTCCTTCGAGATCGTTTGCTGCCAGCAGAAACGGCTCGAAGACCAGCCAGCCCAGCCCCGCGGCCAGCAAGAGGCTGGTCAGGATCCGCGGATCTAGCTCATTCGAGATCGCGCCGTTTCGCTGAATGTCGGCGATGAACTGGCGCATCCGCTCGGCCGTAGGAAACTCGGACTGGAGCTGGTGGAGATCCTTGCCGTCGAGAATGCAGCGCGCGAGCAGCTTCCAGTACAGCGAGCGCTCATAGGTTGCGTCCAGGTAGCGCAGAAGATCTGAAACCTCGGCATCCTTCCCGTTGGCGGCCGTCGAGATCTCCCGTGAGAGTCGTTCCAGCACCTCGCCGAGCAGTGCATCCTTGGTTCTGAAGTGGCGGTGAATCAGACCGCTGTTGACCTTGGCGGCCGCCGCGATGCGGCGCGTGGAGACCGCCGCCGGGCCGCACTCGCCGAACAGTACGGTCGCGGCGTCCAGCAACGCCTCGCGCGCTGATTTGGATGCTGTGTCCTCCGCCTCTGTCGTCTTTCGAGTCTCCTTCGGCATCGATTGCCTCGGCTACGGAGACTTCGACTTGGCCTGGAAACGACCGGGCTCGTTTTTCTTGATGTCCCCGCCTGCATAGCTGGCATCCCAGCAGAGACCGGTCTCGCCGTTCACGAGCTGCACGGTGACGGGGGTCGTCAGCGGCAGCGAAACCGTCGGGATGCTCGAGCCCTTGCCGATGACCTTGGCCGAGGCATGCTTGCCGGGCTTCTCCTTGATGCAGCTTGTCTTTGTACTTGTAGCCGAGGAAGTTGCCGATGCCCTTCCACGCGGTTCGGCTGGGGGGCACCTGCAGCTCGGCACTGCGCACCGCGCCGCTAGCATCGTACACACACAGGGCATATTCGGCCCTCTTACGCGGATCGGGCAGCGTCTCGGGATCGATGGCGATCCCCGACTTCCAGCGCCACACCAGCTTGCTCTTGTCGCCGTCGAACTTGAGCTTGAAGCTGCTCTTGGCGGAGGGCCGGCAATCGGTCTGCGGCGCGGGCGGGCACGGAGTGAGCCAGTCGAGACCCTCGGTCAGGTCGCTGAGCGCAGCGGTGATCTCGCTCTCGGCCAGCCCGAGGTCGCTATCGACCGCGGCCTCTGCGCTGGCGAAGTGCGTCTCGGCCGCGCTCACGTGGGTGGTTGCCTCGGCCGCCGAGCCACTGTCGAGGCTGCCATCGACGTCGGCGGTAGCGAGCAGAGCCAGCACCTCGCCCAATTGCACCTGGGCGCGCTTACTGGCATCGCGAGTGGCCTCCACATCGGTCGCTCCGGTGCCGACCAGTCCACGGGCTACCAGATCGATGCCCTGACGTACGCCGGCGAGCATGTTGCGGCGCGGCGGGACCTGAAACACGGCGTCGGGCTTGAACCGCGAGGTACCCTGGAAGGTACCCTGGTAGATGGTGCCATCGGGGCCGACCTCGGTCGCCGCGAAGATCGAGTTCTCGCAGCTTGCCGGCAGGCGCTCGATGATAGGTGTAAGCAGCGAGCCGAGGATACTGTTCGCCACCGCGTCCAGGACCTCCTGACTGCAGGTCAGCTGAGAGCTCGGTACGAACATCTTCGACTCGCCGGTCTCGAAGTCGATCGCTTCGAGTCCCCATGCACCCTCGCGTTGACCGAGTGCGTACATCAAGCCGGTGGCCGCACTCATCGTCGGGATCGAGTTGGGTAGGCTGAGCTCGGAGTTTGTCCAGACCGTGGCACAGGTCTGCGAGTTGGGGTCCCAGTCGACGCGCTGGATGCCGAAGGGCGCGACGTCGGGGTTTCCGCCCTCGAGAGCGGCCAGCGCTGCGCTCAGAGCGGGAATGGGGTTGCTCAGTCCGGTCTCGTCCCGCAACAGGTTGCTTACGACGACGGCGGCGTTGCCACGGACCAGGACGGACTGCTCCGAGAGCGACTGTGTTGCGGCGGGATCGCCGAAGGTGATGGGGACCTCGCACGCAATGCGTGGGTCCTTGCCCGGAGCGATCGGCTGCCAGCCCGGGGGGATCTCGTCGCGCCACATCAGCACCAGGTGCATCAGCTCCTGGCCGTCGGTGATGACGACGAAACGGTCGTCGTCGAGCTCGGTGCCCATCAGACTGGGCGTCGAGCCCGAGCCCGGGCC
>JAZDDE010000214.1:0-13343 GCA_036679495.1 Gemmatimonadota bacterium
GGCCGGGACACGCCGACCCGGTCCTGGAGGCTGAGGTGCTTGCCCAGACCATCGATTTCTTCGAACGGAAGCTCGACGGCGACCCTTACAATCACGTGGTCGGAAACCGGCTGATTGACAGCCACATGCTCCAGTTCAAGCTCGACTCGGAGCTCGACCACCTTCGTCGCGCCGAGGAGATCGCGCGTTCGCTGCTGGCGGTCGCGCCCGATACCGCCACCTCGTTTGCCCGGCTTTCGCTCGCCCTTTTGGCGCAGCACAAGTTCACGGGCGCGCTGGACGCGGCGGAGCGGGCCGTGGCCTCGGACAGCACCGACGAGGCGGCAGTAGGGACGCTATTCGACGCAGCCGTCGCGAGCGGCCGGTATGAGCTGGCCAGGCTCTCTCTCGATAGGCTTGAACCAGGCACCCTCACCTGGCAGCTACGAAAGGCGCGCTGGCTGGCTTTTCTGGGCCAGGCGGACGACGCTTTCGGAATCATGAACCGGGCTTGCGCCGATCTCGAGCGAGGAAGCGTTCGCCGTCAGGTCGTTGCGTGGTGCCAGACCCTGCTGGCCGAACTCGAGCACGGCCGGTCGGGTCAGGAGAAGGCCGAGTTCTGGTTCGAGAAAGCGCTCCTGACGCAGCCGGACTACATGGGCGCTCTCGAAGGACTCGCAGATCTCGCGTATGCGCGCCAGGAGTGGAACGCAGCGAAGGAGTTGTTCGGAGCGAACCTCTCCGAGGCCCACCCGGACCTCTACCTTCGTATGGCCGAGGTTTCACGAGCTCTCAGCGAGACGGAGGCGGCGGATCGGCACGAGGCTGAATTCGTTCGGCTCGCCACGGCGCCCGGAGCCGAAGCCCTGAACGCCCACGCGCTGGCTGTCTATTACGGTTCTAGCCCCGTCGAGGGTGACCGTGACCGCGCTTTGAAGATCATCCAGCGCGATCTCGACCGAAGGCGGTCGATGGAAGCTTATGAGGTACTCAGCTGGGTGCGACTTCGCCGAGGAGAGCTCAACGAGGCAATGGTAGCCTCGGGAGAGGCCCGCCGCTGGGGAGAGCCGGGACCGAGTTCCGACTATGTGCGCGCCCGAATTCTGGAGGCCTTGAACAGACTCAGCGAAGCCGAGCCTCTGTACCGGCGGGCTCTCGCCGAGCCCACACAGCTGGACCACCACGTATTGCAGGATCTCTGGCACTCAGTCAGCTGCGTCCGTTGCGCCGAACGGCCGACATCGTAGCTTGATCCGGCCCTAGAGGGCCCTGATCATGCTGTACGGTGACCTTAGTGTTTGACGTGCGAAAGTGGCGGAATCGGTAGACGCGCCAGCCTTAGGAGCTGGTGGCCAATGGCCGTGGGGGTTCGAGTCCCCCCTTTCGCATGACGTGCGCTTGGCGGGTGACAGACCGGCCTGAAAACGGCAGACACGAAATAGACACCCGAATCATATGACCCAGAAGTCAGACATCACCGAGGGCGGACTGGACATCGCGCTGGAGACCAGGGACGGTCCTACCCGCCGGCTTACGATCTCCATCCCGCCTGACAGAGTCGTCAGGTCGTGGACGACAGAGCGAGACCGGCTTTCACGCAACATCAAACTCAAGGGCTTCCGAAAAGGAAAAGTGCCCGCGGCGGTCGTTGAGCAGCGATTCGGACACCTGGTGGATGAACGAGCCCTGCAGGCCCTTGTGAACGAAGGATTCCGCGCCGCCGTGAGCCAGGAAGATCTCCAACCGATCGGTGACCCCGTCATCGGGAACGTAAAGTACGCGAGGGGAGAACGGCTTACATTCGAGATTGAACTCGAGGTCGTTCCTGAGATCAGATTGGACCGGGTGGGCGGATTTCAGATCGAGCTCTCGACGGCGGTAGTGGCCGACGACGAAGTCGAGGCCATTCTGGCTCAGATTCAGAAGGAAAACTCGGACTGGGAAGCCTGCGACAGAGCGGGTGCCGAAGGGGACAGGGTTTCCCTGCGAATCGCCCCGCTTCCGGGCGGAGCCGAGGATAATCCGGGCGAGCCTCGCACCTACTCTCTTGTCTTGGGCGACGGACAGGCGCTCCCCGAGGTCGAGACTGCGATCAGCACTCTCGGTCCCGGTGAGGACGGTGTGTTTGAGATCGATTTCGGTCCTGAAAACGAACCTAACGCGGAGACTGAGGACGGTCCGGCTCGGAAGAAGTGGATACACATCGCGGTCGATGGGGTAGAATCCCCCGTTCTGAAGGATCTCGACGACGAACTGGCGGCGGCGGTGGGTGACTTTGAGACCCTCGATGATTTAAGGATCGCTGTGCGATCAGATCTTCAGAGACACCATGACCGAGAGGCAGACCAGAAAGTGCGCGGGCAGCTGGTCGAGGCGTTGATCGATGCGAACCCTTTTGAGCCCCCACGCTCGATGGTGGAGCGGTACCTCACCGCGGTGCTGCAAGCTCCGGAGGACGCCGATCCAGAGGAGCTCGAGAAGGCTCGTGAGGCGCTGCTCCCACATGCGGAGCGGGAAGTGAGGCGGCAACTCCTCTTCGAACGGCTCATAGAGCGCGAAGGATTTGCGGCTACCCCGGCTGAGATCGGCGAGCGGATTACGGAACTCGCGAATGCGCAGGGGGTTAGCGAGGCCCAAATGCGCAGCCGACTGGCGCGCAGTGGAAACATGGACGAAATGGGCCAACATCTTGCGGTCGAGAGGGTGTTCGGTTACCTGAAATCTGAGTCAGGAATTGACTAAAAGGGTCGTCAAAGGTTTGGGAGACACATGCCAGTCTACGCACCATATGTAATCGAGCGAACGAGCCGCGGGGAGCGCAGTTACGACATCTTCTCGCGTCTTTTGATGGACCGCATCGTGTTTCTCGGGTCTCCAATCGACGACGACGTGGCCAATGTCATCATTGCGCAGCTGCTGTTTCTTCAGGCAGAAAACTCGGAACGGGACATCAATATCTATATCAACAGCCCGGGCGGAAGCGTGTATTCCGGGCTCGCGATTTATGACACAATGCAGTACTTGAGCGCCCCGATTGCGACCATCTGCATGGGAATGGCTGCCTCGATGGGGGCGTTCCTGCTTGCGGCCGGAACCAACGGCAAGCGGTCGGCGTTGCCTAACTCCCGGATCATGATTCACCAGCCGACTGGTGGTTCACAGGGGACAGCATCGGACATCGAGATTCAGGCTAAGGAAGTCCTGTTTGCGCGGGAGCGTCTGAACACGCTCATGGCAGAGCATACCGGGCAGACGGTAGAACGAATTGCCGAGGACGTGGACCGGGATCGCTACATGTCCCCGGCGGATGCGGTTGACTATGGTTTGATCGACCGCATCATTGTCGCAGGCGACGCAACCAACGGTGGCAGCGGAGGAGAGAATGGCGGCTCCGACGGATCGGGTGACGACGGCAAGGCGAGTAGTGATAGCGACGGGAGTAGCATTTTGACAGCCAGCCCTGCGTAACGGGCGTAGGCTCTTTAGCGGTTTGCTAGACTCAGGAGAGTAGCGAATGCCGAGCGACAAACATCTGCGCTGTTCTTTCTGCGGAAAGTCCAAGGATAGCGTCAAGAAGTTTATCTCCGGGCCCAATGTGTACATCTGCAACGAATGCATCTCGTTGTGTAACGAGATTCTCGCCGAGGAAGAGGATCGCGAATCGGCGGGACAGATCACCGAAGTGTTAAGCCCCGAAGAAATTAAGGCGGTTCTCGACGAATACGTGGTCGGCCAGAATAAGGCCAAGAAGTCCCTGTCCGTCGCCGTGTACAACCATTACAAGCGGATCAACCACCAGCATCTAGTCGATGACGTAGAGATCGAGAAGTCAAACATCCTGCTGCTCGGGCCGACGGGAGTAGGAAAGACCCTGCTCGCGCAGACGCTGGCGCGCATGCTTCAGGTTCCGTTCACGATTGCTGATGCCACCACCCTGACCGAAGCCGGATATGTCGGTGAGGATGTCGAAAATATTCTGGTCCGTCTGCTCCAGGCTGGAGACTACAATCTGGCTGAATGCGAGCGCGGAATCGTGTACATCGACGAGATCGACAAGATCGCTCGGAAGAGCGAGAACCCGTCGATCACTCGAGATGTATCAGGCGAAGGGGTCCAGCAGGCCCTGCTGAAGATACTCGAGGGCACAGTTGCCTCCGTTCCACCGCAGGGAGGCCGTAAGCATCCGCAGCAGGAGTACATCCAGATTGATACGCGAAACATTCTCTTCATCTGTGGCGGAGCGTTCGACGGGCTGGAGGAAATCGTGGAAACCCGGCTCGGCAAACGGCAGATCGGCTTCGGAGATCATGAGCAGGCCGACGAGGGTGACACCGATAAGACTGGATCTCTTTCGGCCGTTGAGCCCGAGGATCTGCTTCGGTACGGGCTGATCCCCGAGCTGGTGGGCAGGATGCCGGTCGTGGTTGCGCTGGAAGAGCTGGACGAGGAGGCGTACATCGAAATCCTGACCCGGCCTCGAAACGCGCTCGTCAAACAGTATGTGAAGATGTTCGAGCTCGAAGGCGTAGGCCTCACATTCGACCCGAAGGCTCTTGAGGCTACTGCTCGCAAAACGATTGACCGCGGGACCGGAGCCCGTGGATTGCGGGCTGTATTGGAACAGACGATGCTGGACCTCATGTTCGAGCTTCCGTCTCGTGACGACGTGCGGGAAGTTGTCATCACGCAGGAGTGCATCGAGGAAGGCACGGCGCCTCTGCTGATCCTCGAGCCCGAGACGAAGCGGCGCGAGGCCTGACCTCAGAGCAGCCGCCGCGACCCTCCACCTCCATGCACATCAAGCAAGCCGAGTTTATCGGAGCTATTGCGGCTCCCGGACAAGCCATCCCATCCGATTTGCTTCAGGTTGCCGTCGCCGGGCGCTCAAATGTGGGTAAATCCAGCCTCATCAACGCGTTAGTAGGGCGTAAGAAGCTTGCGCGGGTCTCGGCCACGCCCGGGAAGACCCAAGAGATCAACTTCTACCGGATCAACGAGACCTTCCTGCTCACAGACTTACCTGGCTACGGGTTCGCAAAGGCTCCCGTCCGCGAGCGGAATCGGTGGCAGCGTTTGGTCGAGGGCTATTTGAGAAGGCCGCCAGGGCCGGCTGGGGTTGTGGTGCTGTTCGATTCTCGCCGGGGTATTCTGGATCTAGACCGACCCCTGCTCGGCTTCCTGTCGGAACTCGGGCTACCTACCTTGTTTGTGCTCACGAAGATCGACAAGCTGAACCGGGCGTCACGGCAGAAGGTCGAGATCGAGGTACGGGAGGAGCTGGATGTTCCCCCTGACCAGGTGCTCGCCACCTCGGCGCGCACGGGAGAAGGCCTTGAGGAATTGGGCCGATCGTTAGCTGACTTCGTAGAGATAGCCACCCAGGGAGCGTAGATCTGATGCTGCGAGGTTCACTCACATCAACACCGAAGCGTGTCGCTCACCCCGGCCAGCGCATCCTATTTCTCGGGTGCGGGATTCTTCTGACGGCGTGCGGCGGATCACCAGGCTCCGGCGTCGGAATCGGTCCCAACCAGGCGCAAGCTCAACAAGGCGAACCGGTGTGGATCGACACGATGGAAGCACCCGGCGTGGGGAGCCTGCCGCCCGCCGGGTTCGGTACACGCTCTCAGGACGATATCACGGTTCAGCTGGCCAACGGACCTGTTCAAATAAAACTGGTTCCGCTTGAAGAGTGGGTGATTCGCCTCACGGCGCCGGATACGTATGCCAGACTTAATTCCTATAAGACGAGCCGTAGCGCCGAAATTATCGAGGCGGCCTCGCGCCGGGGTGAACGGGGGTGGCCGCTGGTAGCCTTCGTGACCTTCTTCACGCGCGAACAGGAAGAGCAGAGCCAGGGAGCCATTTACCGGCCGATCGACGTACTCTCCATCTCGTCGGATTTCGGAAGCGGACGCCTTCCGCAGCAGTCAGCCCGGATCGCCCTGTATCTTTTTTCGGGAGACATCGACCTCAACCTCCCGATGACGGTGCTGTACCAGCAGGGGAGCAGTGCAGCCTGGGGTTCAATCCGCACGATCCTCGACCGTGAGCGGTCACTGGTATTGTCGCGTTCTGCCGCGTCTCAAGACACAGCGAACTCGCAGCCCTAGAAGCCCGGGAGCCAGGTCGCCAGCTCGTATTCAGGTCTGAATGCCGTATTCCTTGAGCTTGCGGTAGAGCGTTCGCTCTCCGATCGCCAGTCGCTCGGCTGCTCGACGGCGGTTGCCACCGACTCTCTCGAGCGTAGTGAGGATGGCGGCTCGCTCAAGATCCGCCATCGTCATTTCACCGTTGAACTGAATGAAGTCATCGGACGGCTGCTCATGCTCCGGCGTACCGTCAGGACCACCGTCAGCAAAACTGACCCCACCGTCACCTACCTCGATCGCTTCGGCAACCATAGGCGCCAGTGAGGTCCGCCGCTGTCCGGCCTCCGGATGCTCCGCGCGGTACCGTTCGAATTCGGTTCGCAGGTCGTCGACGTCGATCTTGAGCTCAACGAGGGTCCGGAAGATGAACTCCATTTCGGGAAGTCGGACTACCGCGCTGCCGTCCGGAACCAGCGGCTGACTCCCTGGGGCGAACGCGGGCACTGGCAAGTGAGCCTCGCCGCCCGGGTTCCGGATCTGAACAGGGATGTCCTCCGCCTGAATCACCTGGCCCGGAGCGAGCACGACCATGGATTCGATCAGATTACGTAGCTCCCGCACATTTCCTGGCCACGAGTAGTCCAGGAGGATCTGCATGGCCTCCGCAGACAGGCCTTTGAATTCCCGGGAATGCGCGGAGCTCAGTTCGGTAATGAGCGCCCGGATCAGGCCGGGGATGTCTGACTTTCTGTCCCGCAGCGCCGGCATGTGGAGATGGAGAACATTGAGCCGGTAGTAGAGATCGCGCCGAAACCGTCCGTGGCGAACACCGCTCGCCAGGTCTGAGTTGGTAGCGGCAATCACCCTGACATCGACCTCGATTTCCGCATCGCCACCCACTCGCATGAAGCGGCGAGACTCGAGTACCCGAAGCAGACGCGTCTGCACAGAAGGACTCATTTCACCGATCTCGTCCAGAAACAGACTGCCTGTGTCCGCGAGCTCGAACACACCCCTACGACGGGATGTGGCGCCTGTAAAGGCGCCTTTCTCGTGGCCGAACAGTTCCGATTCAAGCAGAGTCTCGGGCAGAGCGGCGCAGTTTACCGCTATGAAGGGTTTTCCCCGCCGGCGGGACAGACTATGTATTCCCCGGGCGGCCAATTCCTTCCCTGTGCCGCTCTCGCCCGTGATCAGGACAGTAGAGTTCACAGGAGCCAGGAGGTTCACTCGCTCCAGGACATCCTGCATTTCCTCTGTTCGGCCGACGATTCCAGTGTCCCGCTGCAGGCGAAACCGCTCCAGTAGTTTCTGGAGAACTACCTGTACTTCCTCTCGGCTTGGTGGAAGCGCGAGACACTCGTCCACATCCGCATCCCGGGCCATTTGCTTCCGGCTCTCGGCATCTCCCGGCACCA
The DNA here is from genome assembly GCA_036679495.1 of Gemmatimonadota bacterium. GTDB lineage: Bacteria > Gemmatimonadota > Gemmatimonadetes > Palauibacterales > Palauibacteraceae > JAZDDE01. The sequence goes on from JAZDDE010000214.1 coordinate 7,490, forward strand.
CCGCGATAATGGGAGGTCGCGGAACGCGTGCGGCGAACGGAGCCATGAGCTGACGGGCGCGTGAGGAATCGAGCGGAGACGTCAGGACCAGGGCGACCTCTTCTTCAGGATCTGAAGAGCGGCTGTTGATGTCGATCGGACGTTCTACGAACTCGATATCGTGTCGATCGGCCTCAGCAGCCTGCCGGATGGCCAGCGCCGTTTCCATATTCGCCGAATCAACGAACACCCGGGCCATCAGGTCGGGGAAGCCTGGGTGTGGCTGGACGGAGCGCCCCGCAGGAGCGCGGCGGCGTGATCGACGACCTCCGACAGTACCAGGAGTCCATCCCGGACGCCGGAGGGTCCGCCCGGGAGATTCACGATGAGGGTACGCCCACGAACACCGGCCACTCCGCGGCTGAGCACGGAGTAGACTGTGTTGGAGTACCCCGCGGCGCGGATGACTTCAGCAATTCCGGGCGCTTCACGCTCGATCACCTGGAGTGTGGCTTCCGGGGTCACGTCGCGCTCGGCCAGGCCGGTTCCGCCGGTGGAGAGAATGACGTCGTGCTCACTGGAATCTGACCAGCGTGCGAGCACGGAGGCGATTTCCTCCACATCATCTGCCACGGCCTGGCGGCTGCAGACCTCGTATTGCCGGCTCTCGGCCCACGCTACGATCATGTCCCCGGACCCGTCCTTCCTGGTTCCGGCAATCACGCCATCCGAGACCGTGAGCACACCGAGTCTGAGGGCCGTCACCGGCGAAGCGACCCTTCGGAATAGAACGGAAACCTGACCACTTCTCCGCCCACTTCTCGGTCTCGGATGCGTATGGAGACAGGGTCGCCGAACTTTGCTGCAGCCGGCAGGTAGGCCGTACCGATACCGACTTCCAGGCTCGGACTCATGGTGCCACTGCGCACCGTCCCGGCGGATTGGCCGTCATACGAAACCTCGTAGCCAGGACGGGGAAACCCGCGCTCCAAGAGACGAAAACCCCGGAGCCGGCGGTTCGGACCCTCTTCCTTTTGCCGGCTGAGCGCCTCGCTGCCGACAAATTCGCCCTTCCCGAGTTTGACCAGCCAGCCCAGTCCGGCTTCCAAGGGGGACGTCTCGTCGTCGATGTCATTTCCATACAGCGCATACCCCATCTCGAGCCGCAGCGTGTCTCGCGCCCCGAGGCCCGCTGGGACCAGTCCGTGGGCGGCTCCGGCGTCCAGCAGGCCGCGCCACACGGAGACGGCGGCTTCGGCTGGCACGTAAAGTTCGAATCCATCCTCGCCCGTGTAGCCGGTTCGGCTGATGATTCCTGGGGCGCCCAGGACGTCACCCGGCAAGAACTCGTAGAACCCGATCTCGGCAAGACCGACGCTCACCAGCGACTCCAGTATTCGCTCGGTCGCGGGTCCCTGAAGCGCCACAAGGGCGACCGTATCGCTCTCGTCCGTAAGCTGGACATCGAAGCGCTCTGCCGCAGCCGAAATATGGTCCCAGTCCTTCTGCAGATTGGCCGCGTTGACGACCAGGCGAAAACGGTTTTCGTCGAGCCGATATACGATCAGGTCATCAACGATTCCGCCGTCAGGATGACAGAACACGCTGTACTGCGCCTGCTTTCCGGGTGTCAGAGCAGCAGGGTCGTTGGTCGTTACGGTCGAGATGAGCTCAAGCGCGTCGGGACCGGAGACCAGGAACTCCCCCATGTGCGATACGTCGAACAAACCAGCCGCTGAGCGGACGGCGGCATGTTCGGCGCGGATTCCGGTCGCGTACTGCACCGGCATGGCATAGCCGGCAAACGGGACCAGCCGCGCGTCCAGGCCTATGTGTTCCTCGTACAGCGGGGTTTTCTTGGTGTCGGCCATTCAGCCGCTCCCTTTGAGAATCAGTCGGCCATGAGTCGAACGAGTATCGCTTTCTGTACGTGCAAGCGGTTCTCAGCTTCGTCCCACACGCGTGAGGCGGGTCCATCGATGACCTCGGCTGCCACCTCTTCGCCCCGATGGGCCGGCAGACAGTGCAAGAAGATGGCATCGCCGGCCGCGAGCCGCATGAGATCCGTGTCCACAGTGTAGTCAACGAACGCCCGTTCGCGCTCCTTGACCTCCTCCTCCTGCCCCATCGACGCCCAGACGTCAGTCGAGACTACGTTGGCGCCTCCCACGGCGGCGCGGGGGTCACGCACGAGCTCGACAGAGCCGGGGCTCGCACCAGCCGCAGATGTCAGAATCGACGAGTCGGGCTCGTATCCCTCGGGGCACGCCAGACGGAGCGTGAAACCGAGCTGCTTAGCGGCATTGAGCCAGGAGTTCGCCATGTTGTTGCCGTCGCCTATCCAGGCCACCGTGAGATCGGACAGCTGGCCACCAAGAGCCTCCCTGGCCGTCAGAAGGTCGGCCATGAGCTGGCAGGGATGCAGTAGATCGGTCAGACCGTTGATGACCGGGATGTTACCCGCAGCAGCAAACTGTTCGAGGTCCGACTGCGCGAATGTGCGAATCATGATCCCGTGCAGGTACCGCGACAGCACCTTGGCGGTGTCCACGATGGGCTCGCCGCGACCAAGCTGGATGTCCCGAGAAGAGAGGAACAGAGCCTGCCCTCCTAGCTGCGACATGCCGACCTCGAACGACACTCGAGTGCGTGTCGAACTCTTTTCGAAGATCATTCCCAGACTCTGGCCAGCCAGCGGAGCGTATCCAGTCGCCATTCCGGCCTTAAGGCGCATCGCCAGTTCCAGGGTCTCTTCGATCCACTCGGCCGGATGGTCGCTGATAGACAGAAAATGCTGGCTTCGATCAAACGTCAATTGTCTGGCTCTCGGTTATCAGTTCGGTGTCTCACTCGGCTCTCGGATGGGCCTGGCGGTAGGCCTTTCTGAGCTGCTCGCGCGACGTATGGGTATAAATCCGGGTCGTAGAAAGGCTGGCATGTCCCAGCATCTCCTTCACGGCTACCAAGTCGGCTCCGCCGTCAACCAGATGGGTAGCGAAGGAATGCCGAAGACCGTGCGTCGAAAGGCCTTCGCCCAGTGCCACCACGTCCAATAGCTCCTGCACCGCCCGTTGAATCTGACGCCTGGAGAGGCGGGATCGGCGAGATGACAGGAACAGCGCCTCACGTTCGGCCGAGGGCCCCGCGACATCTGCGCGAGCGTCCAGGTAGCGCTTGATGTGCCGCAATGCTATCTCGCCCACCGGTACGATTCGCACCTTGCTCCCTTTCCCCTTCACCCGTACCTGGCCTCGCTCGAAATCCAGGTCCGGGACGTCCAGCGTGTGCACCTCGGTCAGTCTGAGCCCACTGGAATAGATGAGTTCGAAGATCGCGCGGTTACGCAGCGAAAAGATGTCGTCGTGGCCGGCCGCCAGGCGATCGTCCAGGCGGCCGAACAGCTCATCCGCTTGGGTCCGGGTGAGGTGGCCCGGCAGGTCATGCTCCCCTCTCGGTGTGCGCACGAGTCTAGCGGGGTCAATCGCGCATCGCCCGGTCCTGGTAAGGAAACGGTACAGTGCGCGAACTGCCGCGAGTTTGCGGGCGATCGTTGAAGACTTCCGACCCTTGTTGTGCAGCGATCCGAGAAAGGCGCGAATGGACAATCGATCCACGTCGGGCCAGTCCCACTCCGGCTCCGCCAGGTAGGACCCTAGGAATCGCTGAAAGCCCCCGAGATCACTCCGATAGGCCGCCAGGGTGTGAGGCGAGAGCCGTCGCTCCTTCTCGGCGTAGGCGAGGAACTCCTCCACTTGTCCCGCACGGTTGGCTTCAGTTGCTGCAGTGACAGGCATCGCCGAATCGGTCACGCCGGGGCCGGCGACGATGCGCGGGCGGGATCGCCCAGCTCCTGCTGTTGCCAGGCTGACAGGGCCTCCAGGGCTCGCTCAGCAAGCGCCTCGCGCCTGGCCGCCTTGCCCTTCACACGATTCGGAAGCGAATCGACGAGTCCGAAGTTCGCGTTCATGGGCTGGAAGTGTGCGGGATCGGCCTCTCGTAGGTACCGGTACAGCCCGCCGAGCATCGTGCTCGAAGGAGGAACAACTGGGTCTTGTCCTCTGAGAATCCGGTCCAGATTCCGCGCCGCCAGGAGGCCGCTGGCAATAGACTCCGTGTAGCCCTCTACACCGGTGAGTTGGCCGGCGAAGATGAGGTCGGCGCGGTCCGATAGGGACCCGTGCGGCGTGAGGCACTTCGGAAAGTTGATGTATGAATTCCTGTGAACGGACCCATAGCGCAAGAACTCCGCTCCCTCCAGACCCGGAATGAGTCGAAACACCCTCTGTTGCTCACCGACGCGGAGCCGCGTCTGAAACCCGACCAGGTTCCACATGCGGCCTTCCCGGTCCTCAGTCCGAAGCTGGACCACGGCGTGGTGGTTCTTGCCCGTCCGCGGATCCGGGAGGCCCACCGGCCGGAGTGGGCCGAATCGGAGAGTCTCGACGCCGCGCTCCGCCATCACCTCGATCGGAAGGCAGCCCTCGAAGTAGGGCACCTCGTCCCAGTCGTGGCCTTCATACACGTCGGCTGCTATGAGCTCTGCCACGAAGTGCTCGTACTGCGCCCGGTCGAGGGGACAGTTCAGGTAGGCAGCCGCGCCGCGATCATATCGAGAGGCCAGCCAGGTCACGTTCTCGTCGATTGATTCTCGCGAGAATATGGGTGCGATGGCATCGAAAAACGCCAGGCCCTCCTCACCGAGCCGGCGACGTACGGCTTCAGTCAATGCGTCCGAAGTCAGAGGGCCCGTGGCGATGATCGCGGCGCCCAACGGCAGCTCTGTCGTTTCCGATAGCTGCACGGAAATTCGGGGGTGACTCTTGATTCGGCGAGTGACTTCAGTCGCGAACAGGTGCCTGTCCACCGCGAGCGCACTTCCCGCCTCCACCCGCGTAGCGTCAGCCACCTCCAAGAGCATGCACCCGAGCCGGCGCATTTCGGCCTTGAGAAGACCGTGGGCTGTACTCAGGGCTTCCGACTTGAACGAGTTGGTACACACGACTTCCGCCAACTCGCCGGTCTGGTGGGCGGGCGTCTGCACTGCGGGCCGCATCTCGAACAGGTCTACGTGGTAACCAGCTTCGGCTAACTGCCAGGCCGCTTCGCTCCCGGCGAGCCCACCCCCGACTACAGTCACGCACTGTCCAGAACTCACTTCCTGGTCTTCCCGCCCGCCTTCCCGGATCGCTTGGCGGGCCCGCGCGCTTTGCGTGCGGCGATCAGTTCGGCCGCTTGCTTCAGCGTCACGTCTTCGACCTTGAGATCCTTGGGCAGGGAGGCGTTTGTCTTCTCGTGTTTGACGTACGGTCCATACCGGCCCTCGAAAACCTGAATCACTCCGCCGTCGCTAGGATGCTCCCCCAATTCGCGGAGAGGCGTGGCGGCTTTCCGTCCGCGGCGTTTCGGCTCGGCGAGCAAGGCCAGAGCCCGGTCCAGGGTTACCGTCAGGACATCATCTTCTTTTGTCAACGACCTGAAGTCGCCCTCGTGAACCACATACGGCCCGTAGCGGCCGATCCCAGCCTTGACCGGATCTCCACTTTCGGGATGTGCTCCGAGTTCGCGGGGCAGCGAGAGAAGGCGTTTGAAGACCGGCAGATCGGACTCGGGATCGGACCCGATAGAAACAGTGCTCTCAGCCTTCTGCCTGAGCAGATCAGTCGCTTGTTCCGGGGTCAGATCCGCGGGGGCAGTCCCGTCCGGAATCGACGCTGTAATGGCCTCGCCATCTCGCGTCATTTCGAGGTACGGGCCGAACCGCCCGATTCGGACAGACGGCTCCAGCCCCTCAAGCTGCAGGGTGGAAGCCTCGCGCGGATCTATGGCTGACTCTCTGTCCTTCAGCCGTGACTCAAACCCGTCGGCGCCGTTATAG
>JAZDDE010000215.1:0-13010 GCA_036679495.1 Gemmatimonadota bacterium
TACTGGCCTATGGGAACAAGATGCTCGACCTTTCTCGGATCGTGGCGATCGTCTCGCCAAGCAACAGCGCTTCGATCAAAGTCCTGGAGAAGATCGGGCTGCGCTACGAGAAGCTGGTGCGATTGGCGGAGGACTCCGAGGAAATCAGCCTGTATGCCATTGACCTGCTCAAGGGATGAAACATGAGGATTCATGCGGCCTCGTCGTTCGATGTTACGGGATGGGAACAAGCTCCGTACGATGAAAGCGTCGCGGGGCCGGCCCTCTCCCGAGCTACGGTTGGCAAAGCGTTCACAGGCGACCTGGCCGGTGAAAGCACGGCCGAACTTCTCATGTGCCAAGCGGATACCACGGACCTCGGCGCCGGAGCCGGCTATGTGGCCTCGGAGCGCGTTACGGGCCGGCTGGGTGACCGGGAGGGCACCTTCGTCATGCAGCACTGGGGCGTTAGCGTGGCCGGAAGCCAGAGCACGGGCGGCCATGTGGTGCCAGGGTCCGGGACCGGTGATCTTGCTGGCCTGACTGGCGACATCGTGATTTCTGTTGACGCCGATGGCGCACACACGCTTACGCTCGACTACGAGATCGGCTGACCGGACAGCTCGCCTGTTAGTGGCAGGCTTAGGCCCACGCGCCGATCGGGCAAACAGTCAAACGAACCAGCAACGACAGACACAAGGGTGGGGATGATGCCAATCGACAACAATTCGTTTTGCTGGAATGGAATCGTGAGCACGGATGCAGAAACGGCCAAGTCATTCTACGCCGACGCGATCGGCTGGGTCGCCGCCGAGCATACGTTCCCGAGCGGCGAGACGACGACGATGTTCTCTGTCGGAGACTTTCCGCGGGGTCACCTCCGCGCTCCGCAGTCCGATGTCGAACCAAACCATTGGACCAGCTACCTCCGGGTGGAAGATGTGGCAGCGTCCGTCGCGTCAGCCGAAGCCAACGGAGGCGGTATCCTCATTCCCGCGACAGACATCGATCCTGGTCAGTTCGCGGTTGTGACAAGCCCGAGCGGCTCGGTTCTGTGCCTGTTTCATGAGGCTGACGAAGCGTCAGCTCAGAACGCTCCGCCAGGCGCCGGGAGCGTAAACTGGACCGAGCTGCATAGCACCGACATTGACGCCGACCTGCCGTGGCTGACGGCTACGTTCGGCTTCGAGTTGAGCGAGATGGCGATTCCAAATGGTGGTACCTACTACATGCTGAACAGCGGCGGCCAGCCGCGCGGGGGAGCGGTAGCGGCCGTCAACGACGAGACCGCCGGCCGCTGGCTTGCCTGGGTCGAGGTAGACGACGTAGACGCTGCTGTGGGCCGCGTCACAGACGGGGGTGGCCGCGTCATTACCCAGCCGTTCGACTATCCTGATGTGGGCCGCATGTCGATGGTGGCGGATCCGACCGGCGCCACGTTCGGAGTGATCACGCCAGCCCAGCAGTAGAGGGCTCAGATGGCGAAGGGCAGGAAGGCGATCGTCGCGGCGATCATTGGCAACGCCCTTATCGCTGTGACTAAGTTCGTCGCTGCAGGAATAACAGGTAGCTCCGCCATGCTCACCGAGGGCGTTCACTCCCTCGTAGATACGGGCAATGGCGGACTGCTCCTCCTGGGCCTCCGCCGCGGCCGGCAGCCGCCGGACCAAGCTCATCCATTCGGATACGGCAAGGAGGTCTATTTCTGGACTCTCCTCGTCGCGATGCTGATCTTCGCTGGCGGCGGAGCGGTCAGTATCTACGAGGGCATCAAGCACATTCGGCATCCGAGGCCGTCGAGCGATCTGACCGTGGCGTTTATTGTGCTCGGGTTCGCCGCTGTGTTCGAGGGACTGGCCTGGTTGGTTGCCTGGCGCGAGTTCAAGCACTCCAGAGGGGATGTTTCGGCTTGGCGCGCGATCCGCCGTGGTAAGGATCCGACGGCGTTTGCCGTGCTCCTAGAGGACACGGCCGCTTTGGCCGGAATCGTCGTGGCGGCGGTAGGGATCTCGGCTGCGCACCTTCTGGAGATGCCGGCGCTCGACGGGGTAGCATCGGTAGTCATCGGGCTCATTCTGGCCACTGTTGCCATAGTTCTGGCCCGCGAAACACAGGGTCTGCTCATCGGGGAAGCGGCCGACGAGGTGGTGGTTCAGGGCGTCCAGTCAATCGCCGAACAGGACGCCTCTGTTAGCGAGGTGGTCCGCCTTCTCACGATGCATGTCGGTCCTGACGATGTACTCGTCAACCTGGATCTCCGTTTTCACTCAGATCTCGACGCAACCGAAATAGGGAACGCGGTAGCCCGGCTCGAGACCCGAATGAAACACGAGTTTCCGCAGGTGCGCTACCTATTCATTGAGGTCGCGGCCATCACGCACGGCGGAGAAGCCGCCGACTAGAACGGCCGCGCCCCAGTCTGCTCAGTCAGCCGCGAAACAGTAAAACAGACCGTTACCACCCGTTCCCTGCAGATTCTCTTGGCTGCATCCCCTCGAGCCGTGGGCCGAGTTCCACGACGTCGGGTTCGGCCCACCGCCCTGGCGGTCGTGGTGTCCGACCAGAGCGCTGCCGTCGCCGTTGCTGGTCCAGTTGTCGCAAGTGGTATCTCCGGCTTCCCATGACGCCATTCCATCTAGCGTCGATCCCGTCAGAATGTCGTGCATATTCGGACTATCACCTCGGCCGTTCACCTCTTCGCCGCTCTCGGTGAGCGACGCTTCCTTGCCCAGCTTGTTGGCATCGGAGTGCAGGTCATCAACGTCACGCGCGACCAGAATCGAGCTGGCGTTATACCAGGGTCCAGGCCCGATCCGGTCGCGGGCATTGACGGCCGGCGCGCTGTCCACCGGTACCGTGCTCAGGTAGGCACGCCAGGTCAGCTCACCCGCACCCGCCAATGCTGCAAGAGCCTGGCAGTGCGCGTCCGCCCCTTCCAACCCGCTAAGGCTTGCCCCGTCACCAGGCCCGTCGCTAGTGATGAAGAAGCTCATAGTGCCCGAGTTTGCAGTGGAATCGGACGCATCGGCAGAATCCTGATCGGCTGGAGCGCATGCGGTGGCGACGGCAAGCAGGACGGTACTTATTGCGGTACATGCCCGGTTCACGGCTAACTCCTCAGCTTGAGACGTTTCTCAACTCTACTTGAGCCATATCCTTGTTGGCTGCTATTCGACACTGTACAGGAACTCATCGGAGCCGCAAAGCAACCATGGGAAAAACCAGGAACTCACCGGGCGTAGAATCGCGCCGGCTTGCACCCGGAGACGCACAAGTCGCGTTCGAGACGATTCGCGATCTCAAGCGTCCGAAAAGGCGGCCTGCATTTAACGCGGACTCAATGCGCAAGTTCTTATCGCGCCCCGAGAATATTCTGATCGTAGGCACCGATGGCGACGCCGTCCTCGGTTTCTTGCTCGGTTATTTCATGGACCGGGTAGACGGGGACCAGAGGATGGTCTGTTTGTACGAGATCGAGGTCGCCGAGTCTCACCGGCGGCTAGGCATTGGTAGCCATATGATCAGGGCGCTCACGGAGATCTGTGCCGGCGAGAGAGTGGCCAAGGTGTGGACTGTTACGCACCGTTCCAATCAGCCAGCGGTTTCGTTCTACTCGAATACGGGTGCTGAGGCCGATATCGACGGTGATACCGTCACGTTCGTATACAAACTGGACAACCAGGCTATGGAGACTCTCACATGACGTGGACCGTGTACCTGTCCGGGGAAATCCACACAGATTGGCGGCAGCGTATCGAGGACGGTGCCGCGGGAGCCGGACTGCCGATCACCTTCACGTCTGCGGTCACCGACCACCCCGCCAGCGATGCGGCGGGCGACGCGCTCGGAGCGGAGGACAACGGCTTCTGGCGCGATCACAAGTCGGCCAAGGTGAATGCTATCCGCACGCGGACTCTGATTCAGAAGTGCGATGTGGCGGTCGTCCGATTTGGGGACCAGTACAAGCAGTGGAACGCCGCGTTTGACGCCGGCTACTGCGCGGCTCTAGGCAAGCCGTACATCACCCTCCACGACGAAGAGTTCGTGCACGCGCTCAAGGAAGTCGATGCCAGCGCGCTGGCGTGGGCCCAGAGTCCCGAGCAGGTAGTGGAGATACTCAAATACGTGAGTTCAGAATGACAGTTCGAACAGGCGTCAGCAAATTCGAAGACATACCCAACGTCGGACCGGCCACAAGCCGTGACTTCGACCGACTTGGCATTGGCTCCCCGCGAAATCTGGCTGGACGCGATCCATACGAAATGTATGCCGACCTTTGCCTGGCCGTGGGGAAGCGTCTCGACCCGTGCGTGATAGACGTTTTCATTTCTGCCGTGCGATTCATGGAAGGTGAAGCTCCCGAGAATTGGTGGCACTATACGGAGGAACGAAAACGTGAGCTGACCCACCGGGCGTCTGAATGAACCGCTCGTTCACGTTTGAGTGGCGCGCTGCCGAGCACGCCAAAGCGAAAAGGGACGCAGAATGAAGCTCGCCGCGCGATGGCCGTAATGAGAAAGGCGCCGGCCGCGCTAGTTCTGCTCTCATTTGGCGTCGTTCTCGCCGCTGGTTCTTCCTCTAGCCTCAGTAGAGAGACAACGAAGTATGCCGAAACACCAGCAGCTCCAGCCAACTTCGTGTTCTTCAACCGCGATCGAGAGCGCATCGTCGAGCGAAGCTTTCTCGATAACCCGGGCGCTGCCGGCGCCCAGCTCAAATATACATGGCGTGAATTGGAACCAGAGCGTGACCAATACGAGTTGGGCCAAGTGGTTGCCGACCTTGTGTTCCTCGAACAACACGACAAGAAACTGTTCATTCAGCTCCAGGACGTATCCTTCACTGAGGGAATCATCAACGTTCCCGACTACCTGCGTGCGGATCCGGAATTCAGCGGCGGCCTGGCACCTCAGTACGAATACGAGGGCTCCGATGAGTCCACCGCGGTGTTCGGTGGGTGGGTGGCCCGACGCTGGGATCCCGCTGTTCGACGTCGGCTGATCAAACTGCTCCGTGAGCTGGGAGCGCGCACGGACGGACGGATTGAGGGGCTGAGCCTGCCCGAGACCGTTGTAGAGTTTGGCGAAACCGGTCGGTTATTCCCGCCTGGATACTCTCACGCGGCATATTTCGAGGCCGTGAAGGAAATCATGACCGCCGCGGCTGAGGCGTTCCCGAGATCGCACGTGATACAATACGCCAACTTCATGCCTGGCGAGCGGCTTCCGAAAGACGACAAAGGTTATCTCAGAGGCGTTTACGAACACGCCGCTGTGATCGGAGTGGGCGTAGGCGGACCCGATCTCCTGCCGCACCGCAAGGGTCAGCAGGCGAACAGTCTGCCCCTCCTCGCGGCCCGAAATCCGGAAACGGTTGCCGGGCTCGCTGTTCAGTGGGGCAATCTTGAGGATCGAAATCCTGCCACCGGCGAGATGGTTTCGGTTGACGAACTGTACCGTTACGCGCGGGACGAACTGCGGCTCGACTATCTGTTCTGGGGGGTTCAGGAGCCGTTCTACTCGAGAGATGTGCTGCCCTATCTTCGGACCGCTTCGAACTGAGGAGGTGGCTTGTGGATACAGGAACGAGGAGGTGGCTGAAACTTGAGGCTCTCGGGATTCTCGTGGGGTCTCTCGTGGCCTATCAGTGGCTTGGCGGTAGCTGGCTGTACTTCGCTATGCTGTTTCTCGTTCCTGATCTTTCCTTTCTTGGTTATCTTGGAGGTAGCCGAATCGGAGCCGTTGCCTACAACGCGCTTCATACATACGCGGCGCCAGCGCTCTTGCTTGCCACCGGATGGTTCGTCGCCGGAGCCCTTCTATATGTGCCGATCTGGACCGCACACATTGCGTTCGATCGGCTGCTGGGATATGGGCTTAAGCTACCTACGAGCTTCCATCACACTCACCTGGGGGTGATCGGTCGGCAGCAGCCCGGGCAGGCGCCGGGAGGATGAGAAGATGCTGAGTCTGAAGCGAAGTCCCCGACTTACAACGCTGGTTTTTCTGGTCGCCTCGATGGGTTTGGTGGCCGTAGCATGCGGCGATGACGAGATGGCCGCTCCCGATCCGCCGCCCGTTGTGAATCCTGGCAGCACGCTGCCGGTCGGAACCACAGTCAGGGTCAACACGAGTGGCGACTATCAGCTTCCCCAGACCGCGACGACGCTCACGACCCGCTGCACGGGCAGCGTGGCGGTGACGTTCGAGACCACGCCGGGATCGCCGCAGACCAATACCTGCGACAGCGCGACCGGGTCCGCAAATATGACCAACATTATCACCGGAGCAAGCAGCGTAACCTACGTGCTGGGTACAGGCGCGTTCGCGGACGTCACGGTGAACTAACGCATCGGGCCGCCGAGCGATTCACAGGCTAAGAACAACGGCGGGCCCCTAAGGGACCCGCCGCCACATCGCTGGACTTCGTGCGCCTACGGAACCAAGTCTTCGCGCTTCCGCACCATGAAGAATCCGCCGCTTCCGCCCGTCACGCCGATTGCGCCGCTCCGGAAGTACGGGTAGTTGCTCCAACTACCGCAGCAGCCCAGGTCTGGATCGGTGTCGAAGAAGCCGACTTCTTGGATGTTCTCCGGGTCAGAAATGTCAAGAATTCGCAGGCCCGCTCCGTAGTTCGACTGGTACATCAGATTGCCGCGGACATACAGGTTGTGATCAGTCTCGGTCGTGGTCGCGAAGTACTCGGTGAGGAGCACCGGATCATCCAGGTCGGCCACATCCCAGACCAATGTGCGCGTGGTCGCAACCAGATCCCTTGGCTCGTCACCTTCGTCATTCGAGAAGAAGATCGTATGGTCGTCCGAGAGCCATCCCTGATGCGTGTACCCGACGTTCGGATAGTCCGCCCTAGCGATAGCGATCGGATTGTCCTTGTCGGTAACGTCTGAGAGACTCAGCGCCGTCTCATTGGCGCCGATGCAAATCTCCCTACCCTCGTAGTCCGAATCCGGGCCTCGGTACGTCACGCACTGAGCGTCATGGCTGTAGCCCGTGCCGCGCCGTCCGGTCACTCCGTCGGTAAAGCAGCCCGCGAACGTCGGGTTCTTGGGCTCACGGACATCGATCATGTGCAGCCCGCCGCCACACGTTTCACCCCCACCGCTAGCGCCTACCACGTACGCGAAACCGGTATTCTCATTCATGACGATGTTGTGTGCGCTGGCGATCTGGTCGTACAGGTAGTCGGCCTCAAAATCGACTGGTTTCTGAACGTCGCGCAGCCGCGCAAGATCGAACACCTGCATTCCGTGGTCGCCCGCTCCGTCTGACACTATGAAGGCGTGATCGCTATAGACCTTCATGTCGCGCCACACACTGCTTTGGGCCCCCTCGGTCATGGGCAGATTGCCCAGATAGCGCGGGTGCATCGGGTCGGTCACGTCGATGAAAGAAGTACCATCGTAGCGGCCGACAATCGCAACTTCCCGGCCGGTCTGCTCATCGTACCAGCCCCACATGTCGTTGAGGCCGATCCCCGGAGGACCACCGATCGCGGTGACCGGAAGGAACGAAATAAGGTCGACGCCGTTGCAGCCCCAGCGGTTGGCCTCGCCCTCCTCGCAGCGAATGGCGCTCGCTGTAATCGGATCCAGTGACTCGGGCTCTGAACCGACTACGGCGGTCTCAGTCCACATGCCATCGACCCGCTCGAGGATAGTCGCGCTGCCGACCCGGTTGGCGCGCGAGGCGCCTACGACCGCTAGATCTCCCAGCGAAGCAAGTGCGCTGCCAAACGAAGTGGCATTGTCAGGTTCGGCCGGAGCCAGCTTCTCAACACGCGTCCAACCTGCGACTGTCTTCGTGTACACATAGACAGCGCGCGCGCCAGGGGCTCCGACCCACACCGCGTCGTCCTGAATACTGATCGAGCCCCCGAACCGGGGTCCACGCCGCCGTGAAGGACGGCTCACGCCTTCATAGGGCATGAGCGTGCTTTGCTCGGTCCAGGCCGCGTCTTCTGTATCCGCGAAATCGAAGACGAGGACCCCGCCGTTGTTTCCGTTGAGCTGTGGTACTCCGACAAAAAGTTCGTCACCATGCAGCTGCAAGACGGAACCGACCGACACGACCGCCACGGTGTCGCGGGCCAGCGATTTAATATTGTCAGTATTGAGAGCTCCGAGGCTCGTCCATCCGTCACCCGTAAAATTATGGAAATGGTACACCGCTCCCGAACCTTCATTGTCGCCGGGAGCGCCGATCATGAGGTGTCTGCCCGATACCGCGATGGCACTTCCGAACCGGCTGCCCGCGCCTTCCATCTCTAGCGTTCGCTCCAGTGTCCAGCCGTCTTCAGTATCGCGGTAGATATGCACCGCGCCGGTACTGTCTCCCTGATCGGGCACACCGACGTACGCCCTTCCGTCCGCCAGAGCCAGGGCGGCGCCGAACCGCTCGCCCTCGACAGTCTCGTGCGGGATAGAACCGTCGCTCTGCCAGGTACCGTCGTCTCCGCGCCGGAACACGGCGACCGACGGGGCATGCTCCTGCCGAGGATTCACGGACGCCAGCATGGTATTTCCATCGAGCGCGAGGCGGCCGGCAAACCGATCCGCGTCTCTACCCTGAGAGTCGGCGAGAACGCCGGATTGGGTCCACTGCCCATCCTCGTCGCGCTGGTACACGTATAGCATTCCCGGCCTGAATACGTTTCCGGGTTCGCCGACCAGAATCTCTCCGGCGCTGATGGCGACTGTAGATCCGAAACCCGCCAGCGCGTCTTCACCCAAGTCAGCATCGCGGAAAGACTGGGCCTGTGCCGGAGCCGCGATAAGAGCCAGCGCAGCGAAAAGAGACAGGGCAGGAAATAACCTATGGGCCTTCATTCAATACCTCGATGTGTTGGTGTCCGCTCGGATTCGGCCTACAGAATGGCCTTTCGGGGTCTGTTTTGAAAGTAAGCCCTCCAAGAAATCCCTTGTCTCAGCTGCCGGTCGGACTATCGGGCGCCCACGGTGTGGCTGACGATAGTGATGGGTGAAGGGTAATCGATCGGACCGATCGGAGTGCTCACGGTGGGCAGGGCTCTCAGGCTTACGCTTGTAGGCTCTGCGTCGGCCCCTGCCAGTCCCTTCGCGACGTTGAACAGGTCGGTTGCCGATCCACCAAAGAACTCGATCAGGTTCAGGCTCATTCGCATGGGGATCACCTGTGGCTGGCCTGGTGGGAGAGCGATCGCCGTATCGATCACGCCGCTGATCGTCTCCCGGTCCTGAAGGAGCAGTGACCACTGCAGCCGGATCATACGTGCGGTCACGCTGTTGGAGGCGGGATTCTCGGCGTTCAGGTTCACGGTGAACTCGAGCGGTAGATCGTTAGTCGCCACGGCCGCTGCCAGCCGCGCGCCGTCCGTAATCGTGAGGTCTGAATACGAGCGGACTCGGTTAAGATCGACCCCAGCCAGCCGTCCGCCGCGCACATCGCCGAGATCGAACTCGACCTTGCGCAGCGCAGCGAATTGCTGAAGGCTTGCGCAGCTGGAGGCCAGAACGGCAGCTATAATGCTCAGACCGAGGATGGTCCTCTGGGGCCGCCGCATGTTTCCTCCTGTGGGGGTGGGTCGTGGCGCGAGCCTGGTCGCGTATCGAGTCCGGTGAGTACGAACAGCTTCCTCTCCGAGCCCACACGTTACTCAAACAAGTGCCGCTGCACGATGTGTGGCGGGTGGATCTCCCGAACGGAGGTCCGGATCGTACGATCGCCGATGTTAAGGTGCTTGTGGAGCGGCTTCGGGCGTCTGGCGAGTTAGGCTGGGGAATCTGCGTGCTGTTCCGGCTGCGAACGCTAGTCGGGGCCGTGTTCCGATGGGACCGCGCGGACTCCGTGGAAAATGCCAACCCTTACCTGAGCAGGCTGACATCAGAGGATCGCCACGAGTCGTTGGTCGCGCCCGGAACCGCGGACGGCCCCTTCCGGGTGTTGTACGTCCGAGCGGACGAATCGCTAAGCGAAATCCGAAACCGCACCGTCCACGCGTTCTCGTCGATGGCTTTGCGGAAGGCCGAAACGGGGTACCGCCTGTACTGGGCGATTTACGTTCAGCCAGTCGGCCCCATTAGTCCTCTGTACATGGCGGCCATCAATCCGTTTCGGCGACTATTCGTGTATCCGGCGATCCTTCGCCACATTCATAAATTGTGGATCGCGGCGTACTCAACCACTGCCCCATGGCGAAGGGAGCCATTGTGATCGAGACCAGGCAAACCCCCAGCGTCGTTCCGACGATGCTCTACGAGGATGCGCCTGCGGCCATCGACTGGCTGTGCAGCGCGTTCGGGTTCCAGAGTCACCTCGTAGTGCCCGCGGAGGCCGGCACCATCGCCCATGCTCAACTCACGTACGGCAACGGAATGGTGATGCTAGGGTCGGCCAGCAACGACTACGGAGGTCTCATCAAGCCTCCAACGGCCCTCGGGGGTGTCGGGTCGCACAGCATCTACGTAGTCGTGCCGGACGCTGACGAGCATCACGCCAGAGCGGTCGCGGCAGGCGCGGAGGTTGTCTGGGAACCGCGGGACGAAGACTACGGTGGCCGGGGCTACGGGTGCCGCGATCCCGAGGGCCATCTGTGGTCCTTTGGAACCTACGACCCATGGGCGACATCATAGACCGTCCGGCCCACGTAAGGGAGGCGAGGACATGGCAGAGCTAAAGACGAAGAAGAACGATGCGAGCGTCGATGATTTCATCGCCTCCATCTCAGATGAAGGAAGACGCCAGGATTGCGTTGCCGTGCTGGAGATGATGAGGGATGTCACCGGTGAAGAGCCCAAGATGTGGGGTGACAGCATGGTGGGCTTTGGCTCCTATCACTACAAGTACGCCACGGGCAGGGAAGGCAACTGGTTCGTCGCCGGGTTTTCACCCCGAAAGCAGAACCTGACTTTGTACATTATGTCGGGCTTTCCGAAACATGAGGCGCTACTGGCCAAACTCGGTAAGCACAAGACCGGGCGTTCGTGCCTGTACATCAAGAAACTGGACGACATTCACCTGCCGACTCTCCGCGAACTCGTGAAGCGTTCCGCGGAATCCGTGGCGTCCTCTGCCGTGTAGCGGACGCTGGCCTCCTAGACACGCGCCGCGTTGAGGCTGCGTTGAGGGCGCGGGCCACGTTGAAAGCCCTGACCCGAACCGGAGCGCGCCGTGTCCTTGTCGATCAGAGAATGGCCGCACGCGGAGCGACCCCGCGAGCGCTTGGCGGGCCTGTCCGCGCGGGCGCTCGCAACCCGTGAGCTCGTAGCGATCGTTCTGGGCTCGGGGACCGAAGGAAAGAGTTCGCTCGACCTGGCGTCCGATCTCCTCGGCCACTTTGGCGGCAGCTTACGACGATTAGCTCAGGCGGATCAGGCCGAGCTACAGAGAGTCTCTGGAATTGGCCCGGCCCGCTCCAGCACCATCATGGCGGCGCTCGAACTGGGGCGGCGGGCAGCCTCAGAGCGAGCCCGCAAGTCGCCCCGCATCGGCGGACCGCGGGACGTCTACCGCAGACTGGGCCCGGTGCTCCGAGACCGGCGCCAGGAGGAATTCTGGGTCCTGTATCTGGATACCCAGAACCGGGTAGTCTGCGAGCGCTGCCTCACGGTCGGCATTCTGAACAGCTCTCTCATTCATCCCCGTGAAGTGTTTGCCCCAGCACTCGCCCGGTCTGCGGCCAGCGTGATTCTAGCCCAGCATCGGTCGGAGCCCCCCAAATCGGCCATCTTGGCCGGAATTCCGCCACAAACGCGGGCAGCCTAACCAGCCCCAATACGGCCGTTCGGACGGGCTGGCCGGTCGAATATTACACAGAATCTTACACAGTGCGGCGAGTGGCGTGATCGCCATCCGCCAGGCCTTCCGTAGGGTCACGTCCCACATCCACGTCTACCGCTGCGGGCTGTGCCCCTCGCTCTGCTTCTTCGTGCCGCTAACCTGGACGGTGTTTCAGGACGGCGGCGTTCTGTGCCCGCGCTGCAGCACGGTGGGCGGAGCGCTCCGTGGCTAACAGGCCCGAGCTGGTCCTGACCCTACCTGCGCACCGGGCGAACCTGTTGAGTCTGCTGGTGGACACGGGAATCCGCACTGAAGTCGCAGCTGGCAGACTGGCGCCCAAGGCTGAGGCCGAAGCGTACGAATTGCTGGTGGCTATTCAGGATTTGCGTCGTGTCCCGCAGCTCGTGCAGGGGTGACGGCGGCATGAGCGACGTGCGGGTGCTGGAAGGCGATGCTCTGACAGTGTTGAAGACGCTCGAGCCCGAGTCGGTACGGTGCTGTGTGACCTCCCCTCCGTACTGGGGGCTTCGAGACTACGGCCTTGAGCCGCAGGTTTGGGGAGGCAAGACAGATTGTGAGCACAGCTGGGGGGAGGGCCTCCGAATCCACAAAGGAGGGCCTCACGGCGACTCTTCGAGCCTGAAAGGTGGGAGTCGAGCAGTCGTAGACGCCCAGGCTTCGGTAAAGACCATCGATGCCGGGGCTTTCTGCACTGATTGCGGGGCCTGGCTCGGATCGCTGGGCTTGGAGCCAACACCGGAACTCTACGTAGAACACATCTCATCGGTGTTCGCCGAGGTTCGTAGAGTCCTTCGGTCAGACGGTACGCTGTGGCTAAATCTTGGAGACTGCTATGCGAACTCCGACAAGGGTGGCTACCAGCCCTGCCGGGTAACCGCTGAAGATAGTCTTCAAAAAGGCAACTTGGCTTCGGACTTCTACGGTGCTCCGAACCGGAATTGGACCGGCCTGCCACCGAAGAATTTAGTCGGGATCCCCTGGCGTGTGGCATTCGCGCTGCAGGCCGCTGGCTGGTGGCTCCGAAGCGACATCATCTGGCACAAGCCGAACCCGATGCCGGAGAGCGTAACGGACCGGCCCACCAAGGCTCACGAGTATCTGTTTTTGCTCTCAAAGTCAGGGCGCTACTACTACGACCACGAGGCGATCAAGGAGCCTGCGAGTTACGCCGGGCCCAATGGTGCCCAGCACGGCCCATATGGGCAGGGTTTCACACGCCGATCTAATGAGCGATCG
>JAZDDE010000216.1:0-10213 GCA_036679495.1 Gemmatimonadota bacterium
TACGTATTTCAGGACTTTCAGTTGCTCGACAAGCTGACCGTGGGCGACAACGTAGCGTTCGCGCTTGAGGTGACAGGAACGCCTAGAAACAAGATTCGGCCCAAGGTTCAAAAGTTGCTTGGCCAGGTTGGGTTGGCGGCCCGCACCAATTCTTATCCCCGCGAACTTTCGGGCGGAGAGCAGCAGAGAGTTACGATCGCGCGCGCGCTGGCCACGGATCCCCTGGTACTTCTCGCGGATGAACCGACGGGTAACCTGGACGAACGGGCCAGCCTTGGGGTGTTCCGGCTATTTCAGCGGATCAACCTGCTGGGTACTAGTGTCCTGATGGCGACACATGACGCTGATTTGATCCGCCGCCATCCGGATGTCCGTCTTCTCGAGTTGGAGCAGGGCTCGCTCATCTTCGACTCCCAAGACTCGGACTCGCCGATGCCTGAGGCCGAGATCAAGCCCGCGATCACGGAGTCCGCATGAGGCTTGTGCGAGAGACTATAGCCGGAGTTCGGCGCGCTCCACTGCTGAGCGGCCTGAGCATCTCATCGATCGGACTCAGCCTGTTCATCGTCGGCATGTTTGCGGTTGCGGCTCACAATCTCGACGCGGCTCTGGCGGATGTGGAGTCGAGGGTCGAGGTGGTGGCATTCCTGGCCGATGATGTCCCGGCGGATAGGCTCAGCATCGCCCAGTCTGAGATCGAGGCCTTTCCCGAGGTGTCCGGCGTCACCTTCGTGTCGAAAGTGGAGGCTCTGTTCAATGCTTCCCGCGACCTGACCGAATTTTCTGATGTGTACTCAGACTTGGAAGTAAACCCACTCCCGTCCTCGTTCGAGGTGGGCCTGCGACCTGATTTCCGGAACCCCGATGCGACTCGCGCGGTAGCCGAAAGGCTGACGTCGTACGCCTTCGTGACGGACGTCCGATACGGACAGGAGTGGGTCGATCGGTTGTTCGCGGTGCGGCGCATCGCTGGGGGAGCCGCTCTGATGCTGGGAGGCGGCTTCGCGGTCGGCGCTGCGCTGCTGATCGCCATAGCTGTCCGCATGGCAGTCCTCGCGAGGGCCACCGAGATAGCCGTGATGCGTACGGTCGGTGCCACGGACAGCTATATCCGGCGCCCGTTCGTATTTGAGGGACTACTTACGGGCCTGGCCGGAGGTGTTCTGGCTCTCGGACTCACATTCGGCGGATACGTGCTCGTAGATCGCTCACTGATCACACTGAGTTGGCTGCCGGATATGTGGGTGGTTGGCGGTTTCCTCGGTGCCGTTCTTCTTGGCGTTTCCGCTGCCGGGCTCGCGGTTCGGCGGGAACTGCGCGGCATCGACGTAGCGTAGGGCATGTCTTCGTGCCCCTAAGTTACCCTCGCATTGTCCACTGCGGCCTGGTGTTACTCGCCGTGGCACTAGCAGCAACGCTCAAACCCGAAGTGGCCGTTGGCGCGCCTGGTGGGGCTGCCGCCTTGCAGCAAGCCGGAGAGGACATTCGGGACCGCATCCAGGAAAGTCAGGAGCGGCTCGACGAGATCCGAGACGAGCAGGCCCGGCTACAGCGGGAGCGCCGCGACCTGGCCAGCCAGGTGCACACCGTGACGGCCGAGATTACCAATCTCGAGGGTCAGATCGGATCCTCGGCCGCCGCCCTGGCCGAGCTGGACACTCAGCTTCTGGACTACGGCTTCCAGGTGGACGAGACGACCCGCGAGATGTTGACCACTCGCGACGAGCTCGCGCTCCGGAGGGTCGAGCTGCGCCAGCGTCTCCGGGAGATCTATAAGCGGGGACCGCTTCAGACATTCAAAGTGCTGCTGCAGGCCCGCTCGTTCGGCGACCTGATCAGCCGGTACAAGTATCTGCACCTTATCGCCGTCTACGACCGGACTCTGGTCGATCAGGTGCGCCAGCTCGAAGCCCTTCTGGCCGAAAAGCGCCACCAGCTGGCTACCGAACGAACCCGAATGGGAGGGCTGCGAAGCGAGAAGGCCGGGGAGATGGACGACCTGGGCCGGCTTGAGCGCCAGCGCCAGCAGAGACTTACGAGGGTTCAGGCGCGTGAGAGCAGCTCGCAGCAGCGGATTTCGGAGCTGCAGCGCGAAGAGTCTCGGCTCAGCGGACTGATCGTAGACCTGGAGCGAGCGAGCCGGGAGGCAGAGCGGCTAGCGGGCATTGAGCCGGCCGCTCCCGAGCTAACCACCGCTGACCTCGGCCGTCTGGACTGGCCCGTCGAGGGCCGCATCGCCTACCGGTTCCAACAAACGAGCCCTGACCTCGCTGTTCCCCGCGCCGGAATCGGGATTCTGGCCCCACGCGGCACGCCTGTGACGGCGGTCAAGGACGGTGAAGTCAAGTTTACGGGCCGGCGGGGATCCTACGGGCTTGCAGTCCTGGTCAATCACGGACCCGGGTACTGGTCGGTGTACCTGTATCTCGACGAGCTGCGGGTTGAAATCGGGAACCGGGTAGTGGCGGGCCAGGTCCTCGGCACCGTGGGTGGCGACGGCGAGCGGGAACAGATGGAATTCCAGATCTACGAGCCGGACTCCAACGGCCAGCCCCGGCAGGTGGATCCGGAGCGATGGCTGAGAGAGCAGGCATAGACGTGCTGCCTCTAACCGGCAACGAGGATTTGCGGCTACGACTAAGACAGGCGGCAGTGAGAGGCAGCCTGCCGCAGTCACTGTTATTCCATGGGCCTGTCGGAGTTGGGAAGCAGCGCCTGGGTCTGTGGCTGGCGGCGATGCTGCTGTGTGAGGCGGACGCGGAGGCTCGGCCCTGCGGAGAGTGCCGTAGCTGTCGTTTGGCTGATTCTCTCCAGCATCCGGACATCCACTGGTTCTTTCCTTTGGAAAGACCGAAGGGGCCTTCCGACAAACTGAAGCAAAAATTGGAAGAGGCGCGCCTGGAGAAATTGGATGAGAGAAGAAACGACCCGCTGCGCGGGGGCGAGCCGAATCCAGCGGCGTCTATCTATTTAGCCGCGGTTGAGCAACTGCGAGCGATGGCGGCAAAGCGCCCGGCCATGGGGCGCCACATGGTTTTCGTCGTGGGCGAAGCCGATCGAATGGTGCCGCAGGCCGCCAACCCCGAGGCTGCAAACGCTTTCCTGAAACTCCTCGAGGAGCCGCCAAGCGATGCGTTCATCGTGTTGACGTCGAGCCGGCCCGGAACGCTGCTGCCAACGGTACGGTCACGCGTGCTGGCAGTTCGCGTCCTTCCGGTCCGAGAGGAGCAGGTTCGGGAGCACCTCGTTGCCCACGGGGCGGCAGACGATCAACTGGCGGCGCGGTTGGCCCGGCAGGCCGGCGGTTCTATAGGTGCCGCCCTGTCCATTCTGGCCGGCCGCGATTCCGATCAGTCGCCCGTTCCCCAGCAAGCCGCCGAGCTGTTGCACGTGTGCCTGCATGGCACACGGACGGATCGATATCGGGCCGCCATGGGTTTTGGAGCCAGGGGTGCCCGCCAGGTCCTCATTCCCCTGTTGGAGGAAATGGAATCCCTGCTAAGAGACTGCCTGGCCGTGGTCTCTGATGAGCCTGGTGCGGCCACCCGGCCCGATGTTGTGGCTAGGTTACTGGCCAAAGGGAGGCCGTCATCCTTGGCTCTCCTGGAGGCTCACCGGCATCTTGACGTGGCGCTCGAGTCGGCAGCGGCGAACGCGGCTCCGTCCGGCGTCGTCGCCGTCTTGCTGGACGAGATCGCGACGGCTTTCGCCACGTCCGAGCATCTTGTGCTCTCGGGCTGGAACAGGAGGTGACAGTCGTAGTATATTGTAGGTTTGTCGGTGAGCCGGGAACGGCTGGCGGTGACACGAGGTTCTATTCGGAGTCGTTGTGACCCAAGAATTGTCGCATCTCGACGAAAAAGGTCGCATCCGGATGGTAGACGTAAGTGCCAAGCCGGTTACGCGCCGATGGGCGACCGCTGAAGGCCGAATCAAGATGCGGCCGGAAACGCGCTTGGCGATTCGGGCCGGCGAGGTGGGCAAAGGCAATGTGGCCGAGACTGCCCGCCTGGCTGCGATCGGAGGCGCAAAGCGCACCTCCGAACTGATACCGCTCTGTCATCCACTTCCCCTCGACGCTGTTGATGTATCGGTTGAGGATGACGAGGAGCTTCCGGGGCTCCGGGTGGTGGTCCGCGCTGGGGCCGAGGCGCGAACCGGTGTGGAGATGGAGGCCCTATGCGGTGTCAGCGCAGGTCTCTTGGCCGTCTACGACATGTGCAAGGCGGCAGACCGGGAGATGGAAATCCTTGGTATCAGGCTGTTGGCCAAGGAAGGGGGATCCAGCGGGCGCTGGGTCCGTGCACCAGACGGTGCGAATGAAAAATAGAGAAGTTTGAGGAGTTATAGAATGAAATTGATTTATCGAACCCAGGGACTCCGGCGAGCCTCTGGAGTGGTGCAAATGAGAGCCGTGCAGCTTCTGGCAATGGCCATAGTCGTTTCGGCCTGCAGCACTCTCGCGTGGGCAGGCAGTCTTGTACCGCCGTCCACCGAAACGAACACAGGGCGCGGCGGCCTGCTGAGCACTTCGTATCTGGATGAGCCGGCTGAGGTTGAGGCTCCACTAGGGCGACGGCACACCATTGAGGCGTACGCGACCCAGTACCGGATATCCGTGACCCTGGCTACGGCCATCCTCGACCACTCGGTTGAAGAGGGAATCGATCCGGGCATCGCGTTTCGACTCGTGCAGACCGAATCCTCGTTCAAGCGAACAGCTGTCAGCTCAGCTGGTGCGATTGGCTACGCTCAGATCAAACCGAGTACCGCCAGGTGGCTCGATCCGACGATCAGCAGCGAGGACCTGTTCGATCGGGACACCAACTTGCGGCTGGGATTCGGCTATTTGGCGAAGCTGGCTGATCAGTACGACCAGGACATGCGAATGGCGTTGCTGGCGTACAATAGAGGACCCGCTCGAATCCGCAGGATGATCTCGGAAGGCAAGGACCCCGCGAACGGGTACGCGCGCAGGATACTGCAGGACCGGAGCTGAGCCGAACAGGCCAGACAATCTCCAAAAAAGAGGCTACATGACTCTCGAACAGGATCTGCTGCGTAAGATCGAGTCCCACGAGGCCCAGGTCGGAATAATCGGGCTTGGATATGTGGGTCTTCCGCTCGCGGTCGCGTTCGGAGAAGCGGGATTCCCCACGTTGGGCTTCGATGTGAACCCATCGGTCGTGAACGGAATCCAGGACGGGACGTCCCACGTAACAGACGTGACGCCCGATCGGGTCCAGAAGCTGATTGATGAGCAGAGACTCGAAGCGACGATGGACTTCTCCAGGCTCGGAGAGGTCGATGCGATCATCATCTGCGTGCCGACACCTCTCTCGAAGACGGACGATCCTGACGTTTCCTATATCCTGAAGGCGACAGAAGCCGTCCGGAAACAGTTACGGGCCGGACAGATCGTGATTCTGGAGTCGACGACATACCCGGGAACTACACGAGAGCTGATTCAGGGACGCCTGGAGGATACGGGGCTGGCTGCGGGACAGGACTTCTTCGTGGCGTTCAGCCCGGAGCGGGTAGATCCCGGCAATCCGGTCTGGCATATCGAGAACACGCCTAAAATCGTCGGCGGACTCACCCGGGTCTGCCATAATCTGGCGGTCCGACTGTATGATGAGGTCATCGACACTATCGTGGAGGTGTCTTCTCCGGAGGCCGCAGAGCTGGTGAAGCTGCTGGAGAACACCTTCAGGGCCGTAAACATCGGGCTCGTGAACGAGATGGCCGTGATATCGGACCGGCTCGGAATCGATGTTTGGGAGGTCATCGACGCGGCTTCAACGAAGCCCTACGGTTTCATGCGCTTCTTCCCGGGGCCCGGCCTCGGCGGACACTGTATTCCAATCGATCCTCTCTTCCTGGCCTGGAAGATGAAGACGCTACACTACCGGACCCGCTTCATCGAACTCGCCGCCGAGATCAACGCGGAGATGCCCAGATACGTAGTAGAGCGGGTCGTGGAGGCTCTGAACACCGAGCGCAAAGCGCTTAACGGTAGCGGCGTTCTGCTTCTCGGCCTGTCCTATAAGCCTGACGTGGATGACACGCGGGAAAGCCCTGCACTGGACATCCTGCAGCTCCTGGAGGAGAAAGGCGCTGAGGTTTCCTACCACGACTCCTACGTGCCTGAGATCGTTCTGGACAACAAGCGCTACCAGTCGGTGGATCTCACGGCCGGGTCCCTCTCCGCATCCGATATCGTTCTGGTGACAACGGATCACGCCCGGGTGGACTACGATCTCGTCATGGAGCACGCGAAGATCGTGGTCGACCCGCGGAACGCATTACGTGCGGCAACGGGCCCGGCGGTCGTGTACCCCATCGCCGGACCGCCCCGGATCTCCTCGCAGGCTCGGCCCGCGGAGGAGCGCAGCCCGGCGACTAAAGCAGGCTAGCGGCGAACGGTCAGCCGGTCTCCAGGATAGATCACTGACGTCGTCAGGTTGTTCATGGCAATCAGTTCGCTCGTGGACACGTTGTGCCGGCGAGCGAGCGTCCAAAGCGAATCTCCGCGCCGGACCGTAATGGTCCGCGGCTCTGTCCTCGACGTCGTCTTGGAGGTAGCCGCCGAAGCGACAGACGTTCGAACCCTCCCCGATCCCGACCGAGGGATCACCAGGCGCTGGCCTACACGAAGCCGCCGCGGATTGACGTTCCCATTGGCCGCGCGAATGGCCCTCACGCTCGTTCCGTGACGCGCAGCGATATGAGAAAGTGTTTGACCTCTCGTGACGACGTGTTCAAGCCATGTCACCCGATCTGAAGCCGGGATCTGAGCATAGTTTGACGCGAAGCCGACTGCGTGGCCCGCCGGAACGCGAATCTGTACCATCCGCTTCGGAGGCGTGGCTCCCCGAAGAAACTGTGGATTCAGGGCCTTGATGTCTTCTTCCCGAACGCCAGCCGCCTTCGCGAGCACATCGAAACTGGTAGCATCGGGCACGTCAACAAGCTCAAAATCAAGCGGCGGTTCCGGTATGACTCCGTAGAATCCGTACTTGTCCAGGTTCCGCGCGATCGTGGCCGCCGCGATCATCTTTGGCACGTAGTTGCGGGTTTCGCGCCGCAATACGCGTGCGTCGGCCAGGCGCCAGAAGCTCGTCGAACCCGTGCGGCGTATTCCTCGACTGACTCGGCCTTCGCCCGCGTTGTACCCGGCCGCGGCCAAGTACCAGGATCCAAACCGGTCATGTAGGTCCGACAGGTACGCGATCGCCGCGTCGGTCGCCTTGAACGGATCTCGCCGCTCATCGACCCAGTAGCTGATCTCGAGCCCGTACCGGCGACCCGTGCCCCTGATAAACTGCCACAGTCCGACTGCACTCGCACGGCTGTAGGCGTACGGATTCATCCCGCTCTCTATCAACGCCAGATAGAGCAGATCCTCTGGAAGGCCTGCCTCACGCAGCTTGCCGCGAATCATGCCCTCGTACCTACCGGCACGCTCCAGATAGGTGCGGAAGCGGGCAGGCTGTCGAGTGTGGAAATAGTCGATCCAACGGTCCACGGCGGCGTTGGAATCGGGAAGCACAGCCACAGGTGGAGGAGGTGAAGCCGTGTTCGCCCTCACGTACGGATCGGGACCCAGCATCCAGACCGCTTCGCGCTGCGCGAGGTCGCCCACGCTCCCAGCCTGGGACTTCAGGCTCGGAATCGAGGGGGTGGCTAGCAGCGGAACGGGATGGCCGGCACGCTCCACGGCTGGAGCCGCTATCACGAGCGACTCAGACTGGCTCTCGGAATCAGCCTCAGCGGGACTTTCTGAGCCGGCTCCTGCGCGGGCGTCTTGAACGCCGGGCGCGATACCCGGCTGGGCGCTTCCTCCGCTGGCGCATCCGCCGAGGGCGACCGAGACCGCCAGGATACCCGCCCACTCCAAGTGCATTTTTGTGTGCTTCCCGCCCTGGTTCATGTTCTGCCCTCTCCGCATCCCCGGTTAATTAACTGTTGGCCACTCTATAAGTGGTAGTTCGGCGCCTCACGGGTGATCACCACGTCGTGTGGATGCGACTCCCGTAGGCCGCCCATCGTAATCCGCACCATCTCAGCATCCTTCAGCTCCGACACGGCTGCCGCGCCGCAGTACCCCATTCCGCTCCGCAGCCCTCCGACAAGCTGATAGAGCGTATCGGTCACCGCTCCCTTGTATGGCACACGGCCCTCGATGCCCTCCGGAACCAATTTCGGACGTTCTGACACATCGCCCTGAAAGTAGCGATCTGCGGAACCCTCTTCCATCGCCGACAGAGAGCCCATACCTCGAATCACCTTGAACTTCCGGCCTTCCAGCAGGAAGGCTTCACCGGGGCTTTCTTCCGTACCTGCAAGCATCGAGCCGAGCATGCAGGTACTGGCTCCCGCCGCCAGAGCCTTCACAATGTCGCCCGAATACTTGATTCCACCGTCTGCGATAACCGGCACGGCGTCATCAGTTCCGCGAACGGCGTCCACGATCGCCGACACCTGGGGAACACCTACTCCCGTAACCACACGTGTTGTGCAGATCGAGCCTGGCCCTATTCCCACTTTCACGGCATCCACTCCGCGTTCGACGAGGGCCTCAGCCCCGGACGCTGTCGCAACGTTTCCGGCTACCAGCTGGGCTCCGGGCAACGCCTCTCGCGTCCTGGCCACTGCCTGAAGCACGCCTTCTGAGTGCCCATGGGCGGTGTCCATCACAAGCACATCACAGCCGGCCTCGAGAAGCGCGCGGGCTCGATCCAGGTCGGCCAGCGCCGTGCCTATCGCCGCGCCAGCCAGCAACCGTCCGTGCTCGTCTTTCGAGGCGCTGGGGTGAGATCGGCGCTTGAATATGTCCTTAACTGTGATGAGTCCCTTCAGGTTCCCGGAGTCATCAACGACAGGTAGTTTCTCGATCTTGTGGGCCCTGAGGATGTCCTCGGCCTCATCCAGCGATGTGCCCTCCGGAGCGGTAATGAGGCCCTCCGATACCATCACCTCACCGATCGGTCGGCCGAGGTTGGTCTCGAACACCAGATCACGGTTGGTGATGATTCCGACTAGAATTCCGGCAGCGTCCACGATCGGCACTCCGCTGATCGAGTATTCGCGCATCAGGGCCTTCGCCTGGCTCAGCGTTGCCTCTGGGCCCAGAGTGACAGGATCGAGGATCATTCCGCTCTCCGAGCGCTTAACGCGGTCAACTTCCATGCACTGCGCGTCGATCGGCATGTTCTTGTGAATAATCCCGACGCCTCCATCGCGGGCCATGGCTATGGCCATTCGGTGCTCGGTCACGGTATCCATCGCGGCCGAAACGAGCGGCATAGAGAGTCGTATTCCGCGGGTGAGTTGGGACGATACATCGACATCGGCCGGGTGTACTGTGGCGTGTCGGGGAACAAGCAACACATCGTCGAAGGTGAGGACGTGTCTGAGGTCGGGTTCAGTCTGGGCTGGAGCTTCCATTCGACACTGTAGATCGGCGCCGTCTGTGCGTCAAGAAGCGGCGGTCAGTCTACCTCAATTTCTCTGGCACTGGTCGGTGGGTTCTCCTCTTCCGGCACTGCGGGCTCGGATGAGCCCACCTCCAGTTCGGCCAAGAACTCGCGGCCGGCCTCTTTGAACGCTCCCAGTACCCGGTCGGCGGTCCCCAGGACTTTCATGGTTTCACGCAGTGCGCTAGCAGGCACTCGCCGCTGGCGGAGAGTGTCTTGCACCGCTTCGCCGAAACGCTGAAACCCGGTCGCCGTGTCGTTCGTGGGGCCGTACTTGGAGTCCAAGAATTTTATGTAGTCCAGAACCTGATAGGCCTTTTCGTCGGGCAGTGCTTCCAGCTTGCGCCACAGTTCCTTGCGCAGAATCTCGTTCATCATGGTCCTTTCTGACGGCGCCCGACGATAAGCTGGTGCAGAACCATGCCTACCGTGAACAGAACTCCCAGGCCGATGTGCGATACGGCCAGGCCGGCGAGCAAGCTGAGCGGCGTGATGACCTGGATAAGATAGCCGGTTAGAACCATCGGAACGATGACCCCCAGCAGCGTTAGCCCCGTGCGGCGCCCGACCCGTACACGGTTCTTGATATGCGTCCATATGTGGCGCCCCGCCAGAAGCCCGACAGCAAAGACGAACAACGGCGCCACGACCACGTGGATCTTCAGGAACCAGGGTTCCAGCGGGTGGTTGATCGCTGCAAACGGATCCGGATTGTCGACGAAATACTTGGTCCA
>JAZDDE010000217.1:0-9519 GCA_036679495.1 Gemmatimonadota bacterium
GGCGTCTCCTGGTCAAGCGGTTCAGGTACGTCCTTCGGCTTCACGTACCGATCAGGCTCCAGGTCGGGCGTGTGTGGCGGTGTGGGCTTTCGTACTTCGGACCGCCGGTGTACCGTCGCTCATAGGCAGCACTCCTCGAGGTTGGGTCCCCCCGGCACGTCAAGGCCGAGCAGCGCTTCCAGCAAAACGTTTTAAGATTGTCTTCGTGAGCGCACGGCGCCAGTTTTTTTCGACCTTCTAGTCGGTACCGCTTCGCCAGAACATCACGCCGCCGCCGATTCCACCGCTCAGAAAATCCAGGTCTCCATCCGCGTCAATATCCGCGAAGGCCGGGGCTGAATAGCTCGGCACGGACGGATTGAACGACTCGTCTAGCTCCCAGGCGGGCGTCTCGCTGTTGCCGTCGTTTCGGTAGTAGACGATCCCATTCCTCTCGGTACCCAGGGCCAGGTCCAGGTCGCCGTCTCCATCCAGATCGACAAGTGTCGGGAAGCTTCGCCTACCCACATCCAGTCCCGCGTACTTGTCGGATTCGAGTGTGAATTGCGGAGCCGTAGGGGTGCCCGTGTTGCGCCAGAAGTTCAGGTCACCCGAAGACTCGCCCGCGAACAAGTCCAGGTCTCCATCCGCGTCGATGTCAGCCAGGGCCGGAACCGCGTTCGTGCCCCTCGTAAGCTCGACGCTCAGAGCGGAATCCAGGACGAACTCGGGAGTGGCCGCCGTACCGGTGTTACGGTAGAAACGAACTCCATCGCGCCAGCTCCCCACCATCGCGTCCAGGTCGCCGTCGCCGTCCAGGTCGCCAAACGCGGGTACCGGGTGAAACGACCCTTCGAACGGAGTCAGCTTGCCCAGGAGACGGAATGAGGGCCTGCTGGCGGTTCCCGTGTTCTCGAAGTGGTAAATGAAACCGCTCTCCAGGTTGCCGGGATCGATCTTGTTCGAGACCAGAAGGTCGAGGTCACCATCGTCATCCAGGTCGGCCAGCACCGGTGCGCTTTCACTGCCCACGTCGAGGCCGCGAAGTAGCTGGCCCGTACGTAGCTCGAACACTCCCGCCTCCGTTTGCTCGAACGCGAACAGATTGTCGACCGTCGTAAGGTTGGGATTGAAGGCTCCGCCCAGCACCCCCACAACCATGTCCAAATCGCCGTCGCCATCAGTATCCCCGAACGACGGAGCGTTGTACCCGCTCGTGCTCAAGGGATCGTTCGGCGGGAACTTCTGAGGCAGACCGTCGAAGGCAGGGCTTTGGCAGCTGCCACCGTTCTCCAGAAGAAGGAGACCGGGCTCGAAGAAATCACCCCAGAAGATGTCCATGTCTCCGTCATCGTCGATGTCTTCGAGCGCCAGCGTATTGGCACCATGGAGGCTCCCTATCTGAGCCACGATTTCGATATTCTGAAACCGCTCAGTGACAAGCCGAAAGCGCGGAATCTCGTCTGCGTCGCGATTCACTTCTTCGTACCGGGCAACGGTGCCGGTGAGTCTGCCGATGAACAGATCCAGCAGGCCGTCGCAGTCGATATCCGTAACGTTGGGGATGTTCTGTCGGTCCGAGAAAATCGGCTGCCCGGCAACATCCCGAAGAGTATCGGTGGCCAGGACGAAGCGTGGCTCCAGCGAAGTTCCCTCATTCCGATAGTACTGGACGTAACTGAATGGCCGCTCCGCGAGCAGATCCATGTCCCCATCGTCATCCATGTCCGCAAACCGGTACCACTCACCGACCGAGAGATCCTGAAAGCTGTCCGTGCGCCAGCGAAGGCCGGCGCCCTCAGCCGAGCCGGTGTTCTCAAAAAACATGAGCTGGTCCGAGGCTTCCTGGGCGAACAAGTCCAGGTCGCCGTCCCCATCAATGTCTACCAGCTGTGGCCTGGGCAGGTTGAGACCGCCAAGCCACGCGAAGGGGTATGCCGCACCGGTCTCGTCTGCCACTGCGATACTGTGTACCTCGCGTGTGAACACCAGGTCAGAACGTCGGAGTCTCGAATCGGCGGCGCCCGGCTGTCGCACGGTGGCGGCGCATCCAGCAAGCAAGGAAGCTAAGACCGTGGCGAATGCCGCCCCACTGACGCCAGGCCGTAGCCGATACATCTAGCCCTGCGGCCGTGCGGCTGTGCCGAGTCCGGCTGCGTACCGTCCGACTTGGATCACCTTCCCGATTTGGCGCGTAGCCGCATCGATAACGACCACCGTGCCGTTCTGTTCGGGTCCCGCAGCGGCTCCTTCCGGAACGTATTCGCCCTTCAAGTTACGGCTGGACACGTACACCTTGGATCCGTCGGGCGACATCGCGATCCCATGCGGCTCCGCGAGGCCGTGACCTGTGATCACAGACGCGACGGTCCAGGACTGTGTGTCCACCACCGTAACCGTGTTGGCCAGCCGGTTTCCGAACCAGAGCGTCGCGCCGTCGGGTGAGAACATGGGGTGCCAAGGGGCCGGGCCCACGTCGATGGCGGCACGAAAATCCGGGACCGGGTCATCGCCGATCGCGAACACCAGCAGCTGGGACGACAACTCGCCGCCGGCCACCAGCCAGCGACCATCCGGAGAAACGGCAAACTGGACCAGAGTGTGCGTCGGGCCCTCTACTCGTGAGAGTTCCACGTCCTCCGTCTCCACATCGAGGGTCGCGATGCTGTTATCCGCCAGGCTGGCCGAGTAGACGGTCGCGCCTTCGTAGGCAACCGCGAGAGCGTGAGGCCTGGCGAAGAACACATCCAGTTCCTCGATCGCCATGCTTGTGCGCTCGATCCGGCCAATCCGCTGCGGCGGATTTACGGCCATCATCGACCGACCAACGAACAATCGGTCGCTGAACGGATCCATGGCCAGCATTCCAGGCGCCGTGAACTCTGCCTGGCCCACCAGCTCGTTGTCGCGGGAAAATTTGAGGACCCGGCCGTCGCCGATCAGCGACACGTACCAGTAGGACCCGTCGGGCTCCACCGCGACGTGGTGCGGCTTGGCATTGCTTGTGAAGCCAAGTGCCTGGAGATCCACTGTCGCAATGACATTGTCCGCCTGCATATCGATGACCGAGACCGTCGCCGACACCTGGTTCGCGACGTACAGCCAGGGCGCCCGCGCCTCAGGAGTCGACGTGGCCGGTTCCTGGGCTGCCGCGCTGACCGGGACAGCGGCCGCGGAGCCGGCGCTCGCGCTGGCGCAGGCAGCGGCGAGCATCAACCAGGAGAAAGCTAACGGTCTCAAGACTCTCACATTCATTCTTCCCTACCCCTGCTCTTCAAACTGTGACCTAAGCGCGACGGGCCCCGGCACGGATTCCGCCGCACCGGGGCCCTGAAGTTATCACGCTGTGAACGCTACGGAACGAGCCGCGCGTCCTTCTTCTTGAGCACGAACAGGCCTTCCTGGCCGCTCGTCACGATGATGATGCCGCTCGCGAAGAACGGATAGTTGCTCCACGATCCCGAAAAACGAGGGGAGTCATCCCCAAACGGAACCGTGTCGAAATACCCAACCTGCTCCGGCTCCTCCGGATTGCTGATATCCAGCACCCGCAGTCCGCTCACGTAATTCGACTGGTACATCAGGTTACCCTTGACGTACAGGTTGTGATCGATGCTCGGGTTGTCGGACATGTACTCCTTGACCAGGATCGGATCGTCCAGGTCCACCAGGTCCCACACGAGGGTTCGGGTGGTTTCCACCTTGCCCTGGAGCTCGTCGAGCTCGTCATTCATGTAGAAGTACCGGTGATCCTCCGTGAGCCACCCCTGATGGGAGTATCCGACATTCGGATACGTCGCCATCGAAACGGCCACAGGATTGTCCTTGTCCGTGACGTCCGCGATGCTCAAAGCGGTCTCGTTGGATCCAAGGCAGATCTCCCGGCCGACGTAATCGGCATCAGGACCCTGGTACATCACGCACTGAGCGTCATGCGAGTATCCGGTCTTGGAACGACCCGTTGCTGCGTCCGCGAAACAGCCGGCGAACGTGGGCTGCATCGGATCCTGAATGTTGATCATGTGGAGACCTCCACCGCAGGTCTCGCCACCCGAGTTGGTGCCCACCGCGTAGGCGTACCCCGACTCTTCGTTGATCACGATGTTATGAGCGCTACCGATCTCGTCGTACATGGCGGTGGCCTCAAAATCTACCGGCTCACCATTGGCATCCCGAAGCTGCTTGAGATCGAAAATCTGCACGCCATGCTGACCCGCGCCGTCGGCCACGATGAATGCGTGGTCTTTGTAGACCTTGATATCGCGCCACGAGTTGCCTGTCGAACCCTCAGTCTTGCTCAGATTGCCGACGAACCTGGGGTTGTACGGATCACTGACATCCACGAATGACGTGCCGTCCACTCGGCCGACCAGCGCGTACTCCTTGCCAGTCGCTTCGCCCTCGGCGCAGTCGACCTGCCCACCCGCTACGGCCTCCATTCCAGCCGCCGACGGAGCGAAGATCTTTCCGGCCTCAGTCCAGTGGCCATCGTCGCCTTTGGCGTAGACCACCGCGGTGCCTTCACCGTAATCATCGCGCGGAACACTCACGAGCGCGACGTCCTCGCCAAGCGCAAGGTCGGCCGCGAACAGGTCGGAAGCACTGGCATCAGACGCTGCTAGTTTCATCGCGCCGGAAACCGAGCCATCCTCAGCCCGCCGCATGCGGTACACAGCACCCTCGAACCCTGACACGCCGATCGCGCCGACCCAGATTTCACTGCCGTTGAAGCCGATCGAGCTGCCGAACCGGGTCTGCCCGGTGGGAGCGTCGAAGGGATTGAGGCGCATCAGCTGCTGGTAGGCGCCTTCCTCGTCTCGCGAGTAGGCGAATACGGTTCCGATGAAGTTGTCAAAGCGCGGAGAACCAATCAGAACCTCGTCGCCGCGCATGGCGATCGAAGAGCCGAAGCGGTGTCCTTCGTCGATGCCCGTCCCCACGAGCGTCGCCATTTCCGTCCAGCCCTCGTCGGTGCGTTGGTATACGTGTACCGCGCCTTTCGCTTCATCTTCGCGCGTAGCCGCGATCATGGCGTAGTCACCGTCCAGTGCTAGGACGACACCGAACCGACTCTTGGCTTCGCTCCCGACTAGCTTGGCCTCTTGGATCCAGGCGCCTTCGCTGGTCCGCCGAAACACGTACGCAGCGCCTGTCGTGTCGTTCTGCGTGTAGGCTCCGACGATGGCACGATCGCCGCTGAGTGCGGCCGAGATACCATAGTTGTCGCCCTCGGCAACGTCGTCACCCACAAGCCTCGCTGCCTGGCGCCACACGCCTGACGCGTCGCGCTCGAACACATACGCGGCACCCAGTCCGTCGGCCGTAGCTCGAGCCGTGGCGAGAACTCTGCCGTCTCCCGCTGAGACCGCCGAACCCATCTGGTCGGCTGCCTGTCCGTCGGTCGCGGTCAGCTGAGCGCTCTCGGCCCAGACGCCGTCCTCACCCTTGTCGTACACGTAGACGATTCCGGAGGTCGTCTGATTTCCGGATTCGCCCACGAACAGCTGGTCGCCACCGATGGCTAGCGCACCAGCGTAGCCGGCCATCGCCTCGTCGGCGCTGAACCCTGACCGGTACGTCTGCGCAGCGGCCGGCGCTGCCGTCCACGCGGTCACAGCGACCGCCAATGCGAACGTTAGAACCTTCTTCATCTTCCACCTCGATCTGCAGTAATAATCATGGGCCCGTCGGTTGATCTGGGAGTCTGTTCGGAAACGAATCCCCTGCGGTTCCCCCGCGGCCACCCTCACCCTTAATTCGAGCGCCCAATCTCGATCAATCGGAGTCGGTGGTCAAGTTCCCAGCACGCTCGAATTAGAGAACATATCAGACCATCAAAGCGCTTAGTGTCCACAGGTCTAGCTGCCCTCCGCCCAAGCCGGCAGGTTAGGGTTCTCGACCATTGGGACGCGAGAGGCGATCACTTTATGGCGGACGGCTGGCTACAAATACTGGTTCTGTTCGTCGTCGGCGTGGGCGCCGCGGCTCTCAACGTGGTGGCTGGAGGTGGCTCGTTTCTCACACTTCCAGCTCTCATTTTCCTTGGACTCCCCCCCACAGTCGCGAACGGGACGAACCGCGTGGGACTCCTGTTCCAGAATTCAGGGGCGGTGTGGAGCTTCACCCGCCGCGGAATCACGCAGCGGAGCTGGCTGGTCCTAGCTGCGGCTCCGGCGGTGGCTGGGGCCGTCCTCGGGACATGGCTAGCGGTCCAGATCGGCGATCGGTCGTTTCAGCGTATCCTCGCTTTCGTCATGATCGGTGTCTCGCTGTGGACGATCTGGGACCCGCTGAGCCGGCGACCCCTCGCCGACACGCTTCCGGAAATGAGCCGCCGCAGGACGCTGGCTTTTGGTCTGGCTTTCTTTGGAATCGGGGTTTGGGCTGGATTTATCCAGGCCGGGGTCGGCTTTGTGATCCTTGCCGCCACTACATGGGCCGGTCTCAATCTGGTCAGCGGGAATGCTCTGAAGGTGCTGGTGGTCCTCACCCTCACCCCTGTCGCACTGGCGATCTTCGCGGCAAGCGGAAAGGTCGATTGGTCTATGGGGCTTGCCCTTGGGCTGGGCACCGGAGTCGGCGGTCAGATAGGTGTCCGACTCACCGTTCTAAAGGGCCACGCCTGGACGAAGCGTGTTGTCACGGTGGCCGTTGTGATCATGGCCCTCAGGCTGTGGTTCTATCCGTGACGGGCGGATGTTCAGAAGTGGCGGGCCCGCGAACTCTCAGAACAGAAGCGGGCGGCGAGTCGATCTCACCGCCATATTGAGCATGCTGCCCTTTGCGGCGAACTCCTTGAATTCATTAAGTATGGATCCATTTCCTTAAAGAGGAATGTGATATGCACCGCCCAACCCCGCCGGGCCGAAGATTCAGGTACAGATGAGATTCCGCAAATTGTATCGGCTGCAAGAAACTTGGGTGGCTTCTGGCTCGCGCCGAGCTTATGCCCCGTCCAGCGCCTGCCGTAAATCGGCGATGAGGTCGTCCGGGTGCTCGAGTCCGATCGAAATACGCAGAAGGTTCTCCGGCACGGCCGGTTGCGGCCCCTGGCGGCTCAGGTGAGTGGGCCGTGCTCGAGAGACGGACGCCCGGTGCTCAAGCAACGTCTCGACTCCACCCAGACTGGTCGCGTTTCTGACAAGCCGAAGCCTCGAAGCCATATCCAGAGCTGCCCTTCGGCCGCCGGCTACTTGAATCGAGAGCACTCCGCCGAAAGCAGACATCTGCCGCGCAGCTACAGAGTGACCAGGGTGCGACGCCAGCCCCGGATAGTGAACGACTTCCGCGGCCGCGTGCGCCTCTAAGGCCTGGGCAATAGTGAGGGCGCTGGCCGACTGACGCTCGACACGGCAGGCCAGTGTCCTGAGGCCACGCAGCACGAGCCACGAATTGAACGGAGACGCTACTCCGCCCACGAGTTGCCGCATCCGCCGAGCGGACTCTGCCCGCTCTCCGGCTGACGCGAACACGAGCGCTCCGCCCTGCACATCGCTGTGCCCACCCATGAACTTCGTTGTCGAGTGCATGACGATGTCTGCCCCAAGCTCCAGCGGGCGCTGAAGGATCGGCGTCGCAAACGTATTGTCCACGATCAGCTCCGCTCCCGCCTCGCGGGCAAGTCCGGCGAGCTGCCCAATATCCAGAACCTCAAGCAGTGGGTTGCTGGGAGACTCTATCCAAATAGCCCTGGTTTCCGCCGTCATTGCGTCTTGTAGCGCGCCCGGCTCCCGAAGATCTGCGATGGTGGCCGACATCCCCCATCGAGGCATGAACTCCCGGGCGAGTGCGTGGACGCCGTCGTACAGATCCGTGTGCATTACAACGTGTGAGTGCTCGGGAAGCGTCTGAATCGCGGCGGAGGTAGCGGCCATTCCGGACGCGAACACACAGGCCTCCGAGCCGCCCTCCAGATCCCCAATCGCCTCTTCCAGCCTGAGGTCAGCCGGGTTTCCATCCCGGATGTAAAGGAACCCGCCCGGAGTCTCGGCCGCTGGGCCATGCTCAAAGGTGGTAGACAGCTGGATCGGCGGGCTAAGGGCACGCGTGGCGGGGTCAGGATCTCCCCCCGTGTGGACGGCACGAGTATGAAGATGCCGCGGTTCGTCACGCGCCATCGGGTAGCTCCTCTCGCGTGGGGAGCGATGGCTGCGCACCCGGCCGCGTCACGCTGGCCGCAGCCACCTGCACGCCGAACCTGGCGGCCTCTAGCAGTGGCCGTCCCTCGCCGAGGGCGACGGCCAAGCCGCCCATAAAGGCGTCGCCCGCCGCCGTCGTGTCTACGACCTCGACGGACGGCGCCGGAATCTCGCCGGCGCCGTCCTCTCCCTCCACCAGGACTCCGTTCTCTCCCATGGTCACGATCACGTTCACGGCACCCTGGGTCCGAAGGTGCCGTGCCGCGCTGAGTGCTTCGACGGGATCGGGTACGGGTTGGCCCGAGAGGATGGCGGCCTCGCCCAAGTTCGGGGTCAGCACGCTCACGTGGCGCAGCAAAGTTCGCTCAAGCGGACCGCTTGCCGGGGCCGGGTTCAGAAGAACCCAGGCACCCCCGTCTTCCCCCAACTCGGCAGCGTGCATGACCGTATCGAGTGGCGTCTCCAGCTGAAGTACGACCACGTCGGCTTCGCGGATCGCGTGGGCGGCCGCGTCCACGTCGGCCCGGCTGAGACGGCCGTTGGCTCCACCAGCTACCGCGATCGCGTTTTCGCCACGCTCGTCTACCGTGATCAGCGCCACGCCAGATGGCGTCTCAGGATCCCGCACCACGTACTCTGTGTTGATCCATTCGCTCGCGTAGGCGTCGAGCGCCGCATCGCCCCACACATCGGATCCGATGCACGCGACAAACGTCACGGCGGCGCCAAGCCGCGCGGCCGCCACCGCCTGATTCGCGCCCTTTCCGCCAGCCACCGTGGCGAAGGTCGTGCCCAGTACAGTCTCCCCGGGAGACGGGATATTCGGCACGCGGACGACGAAGTCTGTATTCGAGCTGCCCACGACTACGATCTTTGGACGCCGGTACGGGGCCGTCATCCCCGCTCGAGAATCCCCGTCAGCATCCGCTTCCAGGCAGGAACGTCCAGCTCCCAGCAGACCGTGACGTTGGGCGGGCTGCCAGCCAGCTCGCTCCAAGCGGCAGTGTTTGTGTCCTCTCCGGCCACGCTCAATTGATCTACGACCGTCATTCCGCGCGTCAGATCGCTGGCCGTCTCCACCTGGACATGATGAAGTGACCTGCGTGTGCATAAATCCGGATCGAGCGCAATGCCCATGGCGACCGGGTCCGGAAGGGCCAGGCCGGGGTCGCCGAATAGGGCCAGCTCGTTCCCGAAGGCACGCACCGAATCCATCTCAACGTCCGTAAGGTTGGCGGCTCCCCGGCAAAGCTCCCAGCCCACCATCTCGACTGGCATCCCCGACGTAAACACAGTCTGCGCCGCATCCGGATCGACCCACATGTTGTATTCGGCCGCTGGGCTCACGTTTCCTACCGTGCAGGCCGCCCCACCCATTACGACACATCTGCCTACAAGGTGG